>NZ_BMJQ01000005.1:0-300000 GCF_014643535.1 Aliidongia dinghuensis
GCTCCGTCGCGCGTGGAGGCACTGCGCGTCGCGCTCGGGCCCCTCCTATGGACTACCGGGACAACCCGCCATCAGGGGGTCAACATTGGACGCCGATCGGGGGTCAAGATTGCGCGCCGGTTGACACAGAAGGGGGTGCGTCGGCGACCGCCGCGCCGATCAGGGGGAATGCCTTCCCCTCCAGGCTTTCCAGATTGCGATCCAGGTACTTCCAATTGGCGGACCGTTGACTTCCAATCAGCCGATACCGATAGCCAGACCCGATTTGGGCGATGATCCGACAGTCCGGAGGGGCAGAGGAACGCGCACTCTCGGCTCTTAACGGGATCTCGCAAGTTGTAGGCGGAGCGCTTCATACTCTTGGCAGAGTGCAATGTAGCGTGCGTCTAGTTCGGCAATATGGGATCGCCGCTCATCTGGATTCATTGTCGCGGCGGGCGTGGCGGCCTCCATGTAGCGAGCCGGTGAAAATGAGCAATTCGCGGGGTCCAGCTCTTCAAACGGAAGGACCCTCGAAAATCCCACATCGTCTCCCCATCGACGGTAACGTGACGTGATCCGCTCAATGGCCTCATCATCCAATACGGCTCGGTTGCCCTCGCGCCGTCCCAACTTCCGTGCATCCAAAAGGAGAATTCGGCCCTTCTGATCGTCAGGTTTGCGACGATTTAAGACGAGAATCGCAGTTTCAATCGTTGTCCCTGGAGCGAACACACGTTCCGGTAGTCCGAGGATGGCCTGAACGGAATCGTTCCGAACGAGGGCTTCGCGCAATTTCTGATCAGTGCCGCCGCGAGACAGGAATCCGTTGGGCACGATTATGGCCGCTGCTCCAGAATTTGATAGGCTGGCGAGAATTTCTTGGACATGGGCCGTTTCGCTGGACAGTCGGCCCACGAGCCCGCCGACCAAATTGCTCGTGCGCCGGGACAACCGTGATGCCGTATTGGGATCGAGGGCCATTCCGAACGGAGGATT
Source organism: Aliidongia dinghuensis (assembly GCF_014643535.1). Taxonomy (NCBI): domain Bacteria; kingdom Pseudomonadati; phylum Pseudomonadota; class Alphaproteobacteria; order Rhodospirillales; family Dongiaceae; genus Aliidongia; species Aliidongia dinghuensis. The sequence goes on from NZ_BMJQ01000005.1 coordinate 979, forward strand.
GGTCAACACAAGGTCAAATCCATCCTTCGGGGCGAGCCGAGAAAATGCTTGATCTGCCAGGGTGTTGCCGATCGCCAGCTTGATATGCCTTTCACCACGGATCAGAAAGCGCATTTCGGCCCATGCCCATGCCTCACTGTTCATTTCCTGACCGAACAGTGCCGCGTGGCCGATCTGTTCGGCGGCTGCCGCTAGAAAGCCGCCGGTTCCGCATGCTGGATCAAAAATGGTCGTGGGTGAGCGATCGGAAAAGAGCGACGCGACAAGCCGCGTGAGTGAGGAAGGGGTATCGTGATGGTAGGCAAAGCCAAGTTCATCGAGCTTTGCCTCAAACCATTCCGGGAACCCTTCGACAGGCCAATTCTCCGATGCGATCCGGAGCCAATCGGTTAGAATGGCTGGCTCTATGCTCGACAGACCCGAGAGAAGATGCTGGCTCAACGGCTTTGTCTGCAGTCCTTTGTGCCTCTCAATGACTTCGGCCAACCTTAGAGCGGCGCTTGAGGGTTCGTCGATGGTATCGGGCAAAGATAGCTGATCGTGCCGCTGGAGGTAGATAAGGCCGAGCAGCGTCAGCGAGTGTTTGAAGGCTTGATATTTGGATGCACGACCGATGTCGGCCATGCGCTGCAACCGGTGCTCCCATTCCCTACGAGAGTCGGCACCTTTTGCGTGCTCAAATCGCATGTGCAGCGCTCATATACTGCGCGACCATTTCCATCGCCTCATCCTGACGGAGTCGAGCACAATTGACTGCAGTGCGATATTGCTCTTCTGCGACGGTTATGAATCGGACCAGATCGGACTGGATGCTGTTAGGCGGGAGAGGGATTGGCAATTCCTCCAAATCTCGAATATTGAGTGCCGATTGGGCCGTGCTCGTAACCCGGCTCAGAATCCGAGCATGGGTTGCCGGCTGGCGCAAATAAGCCCAGAGCAGTTCCGGCCGTAGGGCTGCGGCTTGGCCAAGGCGGACGATTATAAAGTTAGCGCTCGCGACGGCTCCCCAATGAGATTGCGGGACGACGGCGCATTTCATGAGCGTCCCTCGTGCGCTGACCAGAACATCGGCGGGACGCAGACGTTGCCGACCGTTTTGAGGGGTATCCGGGAAGCTGATCTGCTCCAGCTGGTCGACAGCCGAGAGCATGCCATCAATGACATCCTTCACGTGAATGATTGGGACCGTGCCGGCCCCTTGCGGCGTCTTCGGGAGGCGGCCCACGTTCACACCCATAAATAGGGTCTCGGCGATATTTTTGAGCATAACGGGCGGCGACCGGTCTTCCATCATACCAACCTACGGCAAAGGCCTGTTCTGCAGTATCAGGCGTACTGCATATTGACATACTCCAGATACTGCTGCAATCATCCCGTTGGCTAATGGTGGATGGACAGCAGCATGATCCGACGTCCGAAAGACCAATTTGGCTTGAACCTTGTCTGGGGCGAGCTGGAGCTGGTCGTAAAAATCAAAGGCTTGCGGGCGTTTCTCCGCTCGATGCTCCCGTTTCGGGGCATCGAATAAACGTTGCCTTGGGCAAGGTGAAGATATGAAGCGGTCGGCGGATTGGCTGGAGCGTGCTGTGTTTCGAGGCGCTGCCGGCGGAGCCGTCGCGCGGGGCGGGATCTATGTGGTCGCCGAAAGAATGTACCCAAGGAAGATCAGTGGGAGTTTCTTGGCAAGCGAAGCCACTGGACATAGATGTCTAGGGATGGCCTTGAATTTGCGATCCTCCCGGCGTATATGTGGCTTGCAGGAAGTCCTGTAGGCGACTTGCCCGGCCGTGTGTTTGGCAAGCGCCGTGGTTACCCGAGGCCCAAAGCTCCGGTTGCCGACCACAGACTTCCTCCTTCTTACTAGAGCCGCCTTCGGGCGGCTCTCTTCGTTTCAGGGCATCTGAATTCCGTAGAGCTCGCTCAGCGTCTTGGCCCTGATGGTGCCTCGGTTGATCCATTTGCGCGAGTAGCCGACGACATCGGCGAGCTGGAGCAATCGCGAGGCGGCGGAATCGATGGTCGCCAGCCGGTTGACCGCTCGGAACCGGCCGTCGTGCGCCCGCGACCGCTCGATCTCCGCCCTGAAGTCCGGATGGTCGTTATGGTGATTCTGGTCGGTGATCACCTCGACGTTCCCAATGGTATCCCGGCCGAGAACATCCCGCTGGAACCGCTTCAGGCCGATCTTCACGGTCTCGACCACGGCCTGGGCGTAGATGATCGGCCCGCTCCCCTCCCGCGGCGCGATCTTCTGATTGATCAATACGATCCGGTCCCTTGGCGCTTCCGTCCAGAAGCGGCGGAGCAGGCCTTGGAGGTACAGGTCGTCAAGATCGGCGGCGTGGATCTCGTTGGCGTTCGGCTCGAGGAGGCCGGTGAAGCAACGGTCGACTCGTCCGGCATCGCGGGCAAGCACCACCACGGCACCGAGGTACAGGTCCCCGGCGCCGGCGGTTCCGTACTCGTCGACGAAGCAGAGCACTTTCTTGTTAAGAGCGGTCGTCACGCTGTCACCGGCCTTTGCCGTCCCTTACCCATCAGGTCGTCGCGGTTGTCGGTGAGGCCTTGGCCGCAGGTCGGTAACCAGGCTTGGCGACCGCCTTCCGGCGCGCCTTTGCTTCCTCAGCTACTTCGCGGAATTGCGGCTCAAGCGTCTTCAGCTTTTCCACCAAGCCGGTGAGGTCATACTCGTTCGAGATCTTGCCGCGTCGGCTGACCTTGCGCTCGATCCGCTTGACGAAGCCCGCCTTCTCCAGGTCGGCAATATGCCGCTGCACCTGGCGCTCGCTCAAGGCGAGGCGGTCGGCAAGGTCCGCTTTTTTCGGGAAGGGCTTGCGACCCTGGTCCCACCAGAAGTCGGCGAGCTGCAGCAGCACCGCGAGTTGCGTCGGGTTGAGACCGAGCCGCCGCTGGGCGCGGAAAATCAGGGACGGCAGGACGCAGAAGCCGAGTGCCATCACGTCGGCGCCCCACTTTTTCTCGGATTGCCGCGTAGTCTTTGCCTTGCCCGCCGGCTTGGGGGTGACTTCGTCGTCATCTGTGCTAGTATCGTCGCTCATCGGGGAGCCTCATTTCGTCGAGTGCTTGAGCGACAAAGTGTTCTTCTCCGACAGGGATATCAATGGTGGCCGATTGGTCGCTGATGTCCGGTGCGACCGGACGTCCATGTCTCTTCAGGACCGGATGCGGATGTCCTGACATAAGCAGGACGCACGGTAATCCGGATTAACGGGCAACCGCGGATAACGTAGGACGGTAGGCGACCGGACACGGATGACCTGTCGAATTTGCGGTCTGTGCTGTCCGAAGCTCCCCGGCCTATGTCGTGTTTGTCGGCTAGGCGGCGGTCTGACCGACGGTTTGCGCCAACAGCTCCCTCAGCCGCGCCGCCTCTGGCCCATCCTCGGTGAGCTGGCGGGCCACGACCCGGAGGAGTTCCTCATCTCCCTTGGTCTTGGCGCTCTCGCGCTTTGCAGTCCGTGCGGGTTTTTCGTTCGGCTTACCGGCAAGAGCAGCCGCGAGCTTCCTCGTCACGCGGTTCGCGGCGCGCCGCGACGGATCATTTTGCACATGGGCATAGATCGCCGTGGATCTCGGGTTGGAATGGCCGAGAATCGCCCCGGTCAAGGCGAGCGCTTCACCGTTTGATATCGACGTTGAACCCATGGTGTGGCGCAAGGTATGCGGGGTGATACCGACCAGCTTCGCTTTCGCGATCGCCTTCCTCCAAACGCCCTTGATACCTTGGTAGTGTCCATCGCCGCGTTCGGCCGGGAACACGAATTCGGAATCACTTGATTGCTCGAGTAGGCTACGCAGAAGTGCGATGGCCGCCGCGCCAAGTGGCCGGACCGACTTTCCCGTCTTGCTGTCATCGAATTCGAGGAGGCCCTCGTTCAAGTTGACCTCTGACCGCTTCAATGCCGCGATCTCGTTGCGGCGGCAGCCGGTAAGCGCCCAAAGGCGAGCAATATTGAGCGCCTTCGAGTTGGCCCCTTCCTGCTCGAGTTCCTCAAGCGCAGCGCCGAGCTGGGACACCTCTTCGAGGGTTAGGAAGCGCTCTCGTTGATTGTCGGTCTTTCGGACAGCGGCGGTTTCGCAGGGGTTACGCGAAACAATCTCGCGACGCACGGCGAAGCTGAAGACAGCAGAGAGGTCGCGCACGACTTTACGCGCGATGCCCTCCCCACCGCGGACTATGATGCGCTTGCGAGGACCCACCTTCTCGTCACGAGCGGTTTTGCCGGCCGTGATGTCGCGGACCATTCGCTCGACGTCGCCGGCATTGGTCTCTGTGACCCGTTTGTGCCCGAGGAGGGGCTCTACGTGATTGCGGAGCCGGGCCATCGTGAACTGCTTGGTCAGCGGCTTCATCGGCATGCCCTGGCGCTTACCGCGCTGGATGACGCAACCTTCCTCCTCATAGAGGTCAAGGAGGCCTTTGATTTTCATCTCGGCGCGCTTTGCCCGCCGGTCGTCGGCTGGATCCTCGCCCTTCGCCACGCCACCGAGCACGACCTTTGCCTGCTTCCGAGCGGCGTCGGGTGTCAAAAGGCCATGTCGTCCGATCGTCACGAATCGCTGGGCGGCCGTCCGGCCACCACCCTCGGCACGATATCGAACGATAAAGGTCTTGGCGCCGCTCGTTTCGACCCGCAGGCCGAACCCCGAAAGCTCGCTGTCCCAAACGTAGTAGCGCTTGTCCTTCTTCTCGGCCGCATCGACCGTCCGCTTCGTCAGGAGGACTCCCACACGCTTAGCCATTACCTGCCTCCTACCGCTCCGCCAGGCGTTGGTCTTCTCGCTTTTGGTCAACACCTGGTCAACACCACGAGCGGAAAATCTGGACATAGCGTAGAGGGCTGTGGGATAGTCCGTCAATAGAAACTAATATAAATCAATGTGATGATAGGGGTGCGGGATACTGCAGGATAATCTTCGGATATATATCCTCAATCTTGCCAAGGTTGGGGTCGAGGGTTCGAATCCCTTCGCCCGCTCCAAATTTCCCTAGGGAAATCAGGACATTACGAGAGGGTCGCCGCGAGGCGGCCTTCGTCGTTTCTGGTGTGGTGTCCACCGTAGCGAAGATGGACACCATAAGCGTGTTCGCACTGCGAGCCGCGCATCATTGAAGTTCGGGCGTTCCCCATATATATTCCGACGTATCGGAAGGTTTTTTATGGAGGCCGTCATGAGCTCTGCTGCGGACATGCTGAAGCCGTCTGAGGCGGCGGTGGTCGCTCGCGTCGCGCTTCGGGACGTCAATCGGGTCATCGACGAGCACATCCTGCCGGAGGGGTTCTTCTCGCTCGATGACGGTCGGCGCGTCGCGGCGACCGCTTGCACGCTCATCGCGTTCTACTTCGATAGCGCCAAGCGCCTGACCTCGGAGGAGCGTCTGTTCGCTATCCGGGAAGCTGGGTCGCGCCTCTACAGATTCCGCACCCGCGCCCTTGCCTCGCTGGTCGAGGAGGATTGGATCGTGCGCGATGAATTCCTCACGATCGACCTGGCGCCCTTCGTCCGGCGGACCAATGAGCGCATGGAGCGTTTGGGGGCCGCCCGTGAGATCGTCCTATCCGATCCAGATGTGCTCGGGGGTGCGCCGATCGTTCGCGGCACGCGCGTCCCCGTTCATGACGTGGCCGCCTCAGTGGCGGCTGGCCTCCCGATGGATCGCATCCTTGCCGCCTATCCGTCCCTCGACACGGACAAGATCGAGCTTGCCGCCATCTACGCCGAAGCAAACCCTGCGCGGGGCCGCCCGAGGGCGACCGATGAGCTTCCCAAAGGCGCGGTCATCGTCGCCGAGCGGCGGGTCCCTCGCCGCAGGAAGGCGGGATGAAGTTTCTGATCGACGAGTGCCTGAGCCCCGAGCTGACCAAACTCGCGCATGCCAAAGGACATGGCGAGTCGTCCCATGTCGTTTGGCTCGGCCGGGCCGGCCTGAAGGACTGGGAGCTGAAACCGATCATTCTCGATGGGGACTGGACTTTCGTGACCAAGAACTCCGTCGACTTCCGCGGTCCAGCGGAACGACCGGGGGCAAAGGGCCAATACGCCGACGTCACCCTCCACGCCGGACTTGTCTGCCTCAACGGGCCGCCAGGTATGGATCTGGAGTTGCAAATCGAACTTTTCGAGCAGGCGCTCGACGAGCTTGAGGTCGACGCTGATCTCGTGAACCGGGTGTTGGAGATCACCTGGGAGGAGGATGCTCTCCACACCAGGCGCTATCAGCTTCCAGCGATTGAATCATAAAAGCTATTCTGTCGGGCGAAACGCAAAGGGCTTCAAATGAAAATAGCTCGGACAGTTCGGCCAATTCACTTCGAGGACTTTAGTGGAGCCGAGTTCGAGCGCCTAGTCTTGGCCTATCATCTTTGTGAAGGCTGGACTGACCTCGCGTGGTTCGGCCAAACAGGAAGCGACCAAGGTCGCGACATCATCGGACTCCGCCCCTTTGATGATCGGCCAGCCCAACGCACCGTCATCCAATGCGTCAATCGAAGCACGCTGGCCCAAGCCAAGGTGGAGAAGGACATGGCGGCCGCGGTCGGTGCTGCGACCGGGCAACCAGACGCATTCAAATTCGTATGCCGGGGGAGCGTTTCGGCCCAGCGCCGCGATGAAGTGCGTGCAGCCGCAGCCCGGCTTGGTGTCCGTGAAGTGACGATCTGGTCGGGCTCCGAATTCGAGGAATATCTGCGTCTGCGCGCTGAATTCCTCCTACGGCGTTTGGTAGATGGCGTCGCCTTTCCTGACGCCGAGGTGGAGCTGCGAGACTTTGTGGAGCAGTTTCAGGATATCGATGACGACCAAGCGTTGGCCATGCTCGCTCGGGCTTTCGACCGCCCGGCGTTTCGGACGCCTTTTCAACAAGAAAGTAATCTTCACGCCTTCCAACAAGCCATCGAGGACACAATTCGAGTCCTTAGCACTGGCATCTGGCAAACACGCGAGGGCGTCGAAATACATCGCGTTCCGTCGCTGCATCACATTCGCGACGTCCACGTTCGGCAGGCACTCGAGCTAACGGTCCGCGAACTCGATCAGCTCCGTCGAAATTTCAAAGCGCTGCTCGCCACCGGCGAAATCCGACACTGTGGCTGCGGCGATCCCTCGTGTCCGACCTTTATGCTCACCCATCGGGCCACGAACGAGATGGACCGAGCGCGAGAGCGGGTGCTAGCAGCATTTCGCAAGCCATATCCAGCCTTCACGGTGGTGATAGAATGAAGCTGCGCGGCGCCATTTCTTTTCGGAGCATCGCCACCGATCATCTCGCCAAGGCGAAGATCCTGCTCGATGGCTCGAACCGCGATCTGAACCTCGTCCGCAGCGGGTGCAGGAAGATCTACTTCCTCAATCTCGAGAACATTGGCTTCTCCATGTCCGCGGAAGCGTAAAGCTCAGGGTCATAACTAACACTTTCATTATACATCTACTTCAAATGATGGTAAAATGTGGCAGGATGTATTCGGCAAGCTCATCGATCAGCTCTGACGTGGGTCGCCGGGACATTTTCAAGTTCAGCGCAACATGCGATACACCCTGGTCCTGTTGCCTTCTCCACAAGTCGATAAGCACTTTGCGTCCGGCAACCAAACCGCGGCCATGGCGCAGCGGTGCATCGGGATTTCGATCAAGATCGAAGAACGTCCCATAGCCGTAGGGCTTGAAGATCTTGCCTGGTATGGCGGCCTGCCATTGCTCGATAACCGCCGCCAGGCGATTGAAATCGCTCTGATGCCAGATCCAGCCATCCATATGCTCGGCCAGCCACTCAACGCTTTGCCCCGCACGTCCGATGGCCAACGTCGGTAATCGCGGTCCGACGGGTTTCGGCACGAGGTCGAGATTACCGTCTAGCCGACCAAAGAATTGCGATGTGTGAATAGGCCACGATTGCTCCGTCGTCGTCCGTATCAGGGCGTGAGCGTCCCGGAACCGCTCGGCACGCGTCTCGAATTCAATGCCGAAGGCCGGATACTCAATCGGCCGGTCGCCGCTCGACAGACCGAGCAGAAAACGGTTGCAGGTTAGATGGTCGAGAGTTGTGGCCTGTTTTGCGACGGCTATAGGGTCGCGCAAGGGCAGGACGATACCGGCGGTGCCTATGACGATCTGCTTGGTCTCCGCGGCCAGCCAGCCAGCATAGACCATGGGGTCGAAGACTTGACCTAAATCGCCGAATGACGGGTCGAAAAACGGGACGTCGCGCAACCACAGCGCCGAGAACCCGGCTTGATCGACCTTGCGCGCGAGCACTGCGTGATCTCGCATGGTAGGTGCCGGCGTATCGGGATAGCCCTCGAGCGGAGCGATGAAGCCGAAAGTCAGGTGACCCTGCTTGAACACGCGGGAATAGCCGCGATGGAAACCTGCATCAGCGATGGCGTCGCGAGCATCGTGCACGTTCGCGGCAGGGGATACGGGTTCACTCAGGTTTATGTCTACTGTCATCATCCAGTCCTCAAGCGCGCCTGTTCTCCGCGCCAAGCCGACTGTATCGCTCCCATCTGTTTCCAATAACACGAGCTGACTTGATCTCACTGTTGCGCATGATGATAACAGTGCGATGGAATGCGCTATTGGGGCTCAGAGGGCGAGATGGATTTTGTGCAGCAGTTGAAAGTCTTCATCGCCGTCACCGAGAATTCGAGCTTCGCGCGAGCGGCCGAGTCGTTGCGCATGACACGGCCGAGCGTCACCAACGCGGTCAACAATCTGGAAGCACGGATGGGTGTGCGCCTGCTTCAGCGGACGACGCGACGAACGAGCCTGACCGGCGAAGGCGAATTGCTATACGAGAAGGCGACGCAGCTTCTTTCCGATGTCGCCGGCGCGGAAAATCTCTTCGGGGGTGCGGGCGAAGCGCCACGCGGGCGTCTCCGGGTCGACATTCCCGTGGCCATCGCCAAGCCCCTGATTATCCCCCATCTTGCCGACTTTCAGCGGACCTATCCCGGAATCGATATTATCCTGGGGGTGAGCGACCAGCCAGTCGACCTCCTGGCGGAAGGCATCGACTGTGTGCTGCGGATCGGCGATCTGCCGATCAGCAGCATGGTCGGGCGGGTCGTGGCGTCCATGGCGATGGTGACCTGCGCGGCACCCAAATATCTAGCGGAACGCGGCATACCGGAGTCGGTCGAGGATCTTTTGGACCATAAGGCGGTCAATTATTTCTCCGGGCGCGGCCATCGGGCAATCGTCTGGCATCTTCCAGGCAGCGGCGTCGAGCGCGCCATGAAGATGAAAAGCGCGGTTATGGTCAACGACACCGAGGCTTTTGTAGCGCTTGCGCTTGCAGGGCACGGCCTCATTCAGGTCCCCGGTCTGGTCGTCGCCGATCATCTCGAGGCTGGGCGACTGATCGAGGTGCTTCCCGAAATGAAGAAAGTTCGGCGTCCTCTGTCCGTCATGTACCCGAACCGCCAATATCTCTCCACGCAAGTTCGAGCCTTTATCGAGTGGATAACCGAATTGGCGCGCGCAAATCGTGGCCCATGGTTAGAGGCGCCGTAGGAGCGAGCAACGACCGGCAGCTAGCCAAGCTTGCGCAGGTGCGATGCCAACGCATCCACGAATACCCTGACCCTGCGCGGGATGTACCGATTTGACTGATAGATGGCATGAACAGGTTGGGCCTCATAACGCCAATCCGGAAGAACGCGCTCAAGCGCGCCGCTCTCCGTCAAACGCGGCAGTAGCAACTCGTGGACGAGCCCTACGCCGATGCCCGCGGAAATCGCCTCGGTTACCATCTGCGAATTATCGGACCGCATTATCGGATTGACCGCCACCTGCTGTCGGGTGCCGTCCTTATGAATGAGCGTGAATTGTTCCCCGCCCCGAATACCCGCATGCGCGATGTAGGCGAGTTTCACCAAATCCGAGGGCGAAGCCGGTCGCCCCATTCCATCGAGATAAGTCGGTGTCGCCGCGAGGCAGCGCTCGATCGTTCCGATATATCGCGCGACGATGCTGGGATCGTTGACGGTGCCCAACCTGATCGCAAGGTCGAAGCCTTCCGCCACGATGTCTACAAACCGGTCGGACAGGGAGACGTCCAGTCGAATATCCGGATAGGCTTGAGCAAATTCGAAGAGAAAGCCGCCTAGCAGACTGCAACCGAAATTAACCGGGGCGCTGATTGCGAGCCTGCCGGACATTGCATTCTCCTGCTCAGAGACTGCGGCATCGGCTTCCGCGAGGGCTTCGAGAACCAGTTTCGCATCCGAGAGATAGCGGACACCGGCTTCCGTCAGTGAAAAACGTCTGGTCGTGCGATCGATCAGCCGGACGCGCAGGTGCGATTCGAGCATCCGCACCTGTTGGCTGATGGCGGATTGGCTACGCCCCAAATCCCGTGCGGCGTCGGAGAAGCTGCCGATCTCGGCGACGCGGACGAAATAGGAAAGTGCAGTGAACTGATCCATAGTGTCTCATTTATAAGATGATCCGATATATGATATCAAAATTCGGCAATTTCATCGAATATAGCAATATGTTAGCAAGAGTGGGTCACGCTCGATAGTCGGACCCGCGACCGACGCTCCATCGGCATGGTCCCAGTCGACGGAGACTTGGTCGCTTTCAACTGAGCCATCAGCGACGAGGTTCAGGTCTTCGGTTTTCGCGTGCGCATCAAGTGGATATCGCGCAATTCGAAAGGAAGAAGAATGGCCGCCTTTGTTGTCGTCGAGATGGAAGTGAAAGATCCAGCCGCGAAGGATCGCTATTCGAAGGCGGCAGGGCCAACCATCAAGGAATTTGGCGGCGAGTTTGTCGCCGCCGGAGCCTGGACACAACTCGCCGGTGATCCCGGCCTGAAGAATGGCGGCATCATTCGCTTCGAGAGCCGTGAGCAGGCGCTCGCCTGGTACAACTCTCCCTCCTATCAGGCCGCCTTGGCAGACCGCGACGCGGGCATGACCTGTCGCTTCCACCTGATCGGCTGAAGCTTCCTCAATTGCTCGCATGCTCGGCGTCAAGCCTGAGCATCATCATAAAATTACTGGGCCGGGGGCGCGCCTTGACCGACATTTCCAGCAAGCCTGTTATCTTCATCACGGGAGGCACCGGGTATATAGGCGGCTCCTTCCTCCATCTCATGACGTCGCGGGAGTACGTGCGCGACTACACTATAGCGGCCCTGGTCCGGCGCGAGAGTGACGCAGAATTGATGCGAGAGCTCGGGGTGGAGGCCGTCGTTGGGAGCCTGGACGACGGCGACCTTTTGCGACGGGAATCGGCGCGTGCGTCCATCGTCTTCAACACGGCCGACTGCGATCATCAGCCGAGTGCGAGAGCGATCGTCCAGGGGCTTTCAGAGCGCGCAGCGGCAACGAAAACACGCCCGATCCTGATCCATACATCCGGCGCCGGCGTGCTCTCCACCAATTCCAAGGGGACGGGCGTCTCGCTCGATAAGGACCCGACCGCCGCTCTCCTTTGGGATGACGCAGACGCAGCGGCGCATGCCGCCATTCCAGCCTACGCTCCGCATCGACTGGTGGATCTGGAAGTATTCGCGGCCGCCAAATCGGGCCTCGTCAAAACATATCTGGTCGTGCCGCCCACCGTGTTCGGGCGGGGCCTCGGACCGTTTGCTGAAAACCGCATGTCGATCCAGCTTCCGCGCCTGATCTATCAGTCGTTGGCGCACCGCCGCGCGCTCTACGTCGGCGAAGGAAAAGCACAATGGACCAATGTCCATGTCGCCGATCTGGCGGAACTTTACCTCGTAATTCTTGACGCCGCCGTGAGGGGCATCGCGCCCGAGGGGTTGGAAGGTCTCTACTACCCCACGTCGGAATACTTCACCTGGTCGGACGCCTCCGATCGGATCGGGCATGTGCTCTATGCCAAAGGACTCATCGACAGTCCGATCGCGACGACAGGCCTGCAAGCAGGCTGGTTCTGGGGCAGCAACGTGCGCACGAAATGCACCAACGGGGAAAAGCTCGGCTGGAAGCCCGTCCACGGCGGCACCAAGGAGATGTTGGCGGACATCGAATGGGACACCGCACTCGTGCTGCGCCTGGTCGCTTCAGGACGTGGAAGCAGGGAATCTCGTTCCAGCGCATAGCCGAGAAGCGGATGCCTGTGGTTCTTGCCAGACCGTCCAGCCCATTCCCGTTTCATTCGGCACCCGCAACGTGCTTGCGCGGCATAGCCCATGCCGTGGCCAGCGGCCGGGTTGGAGCGCTTGCCGGGCGGGCCAAGGCGCGGGTCTCGGCGTCGGCGGGATGCCCTACACCATGCGCGAGATGCGGGCCGAGAAGATGACGGTCTGGCGTTCCAACGCGCTCAATTGATCCCGATAATTTCGATATGGAAGGGACGAGACATGAAGATTCCACCGAACTATCAAGCCCCGGCAATCAACCGCAAAAAGATCGGGAAGTTTTCCGTCACGATGATCAGCGACGGCTTCCTCGATGTGACCTTTGATCTGCTCAGCGGCATCGATGGCGCGGCGGCGGGAGATCTGCTGCAGAAGCGAGGCGTGCCGGGCCTGCCGCGCATGAACGTCAATGTCTATGTGGTGCAGGACGAGACGCGCACGATCATGATCGATGGCGGAGCGGGCGGCATCAATGGTTGGGGCGGGCGCCTGCAGGTGGCCCTGGCGGCTGCGGGGATCGATCCGCTACAGATCGATACGCTTCTCCTGACCCACGCCCACCCGGATCATGTGGGGGGCTTGGCCGGTCCGTCGAGCACGCCTCTCTTCCGCAACGTCGAACGCCTGTTCGTTCATGAGGCGGAACTTGCCTTCTGGAACAACGAATCCATCCGGAGCGCGGCATCAGCCGGATTCCAGCCGTTCTTCGACGTCGCTCGGAACGTGTTCAAGGCCTACGAGCCGCAGCTCGTGCCGTTCTCGACCGAGGATCTGCTGCCAGGCATTCAGGCCGTGCCAATGCCGGGCCACACCCCTGGACATACCGGCTACTTGATTGCCGATGGCGGGCAGTCGCTATTTGTGTGGGGGGACATCGTTCATTTTCCCCATATCCAGGTCGAACGTCCCGAGGTCACGATCGCCTTCGACAATGCGCCGGATGAGGCTGCCTCTACGCGACGCAAGGTCCTCGATCGAGTGAGCCATGAAGGTCTGCTGGTGAGCGGCATGCACTTCAACCTGCCGGCATCTGCTCGGATCGAGCGTCACGGCCGGGGGTTCGTCCTGAACTACGAGGCCTGGTCCCCGGCGATGGATTGAGCGGCAGCTTCTCAGATATCACGACCTGGAGGTGATCCAGGCATTCGGAAATTATATTCGAACAGTTGAAATGAGAGGTTGGAAGTAGTGACTGAGAATATTGTCGCGGTAGTAACAGGCGCCAGTCGCGGCGTTGGCAGGGGGATCGCCATCGCCCTGGGGCGCCAGGGTGCAACCGTCTACGTTGCTGGAAGAACAAGCGTAAGCGGCACTCAGACTACTCCCGGAGGCGTTCCGGTGCCGGGCTCAATCTTCGAAACCGCGAGTGAGGTGACAAAGGCCGGCGGTAAAGGAATTGCTGTTGTTTGCGATATGGCAGACGATCGGCAGATCGAAGTCCTCTTTGAACAGGTGCGCCGCGAGGAGGGGCGACTGAATATATTGGTGAACAATGCGGCTTATCTAAGCGAAAGCATGTTTGTTAAGCCGTTCTGGACGTCAAAAATCGATCCGGCGACGATCTTCGACGTCGGGCTGCGGTGCCATCATGTGGCGACCTACTTCGCTGCACCTCTTTTGGTCGAGTCCGGCCACGGCTTGGTTGTCAATGTATCCTTCTTCTCCAACGCAAAGATTCACGACCCCTCCTTCTACGCATCAAAGGCGGGCCTAGACACACTCGCCAACATATATGCCGACGAGTTCAGGCCATTTGGCGTATTCGCCGTCTCTCTCTGGCCCGGCTTTACTGCGACCGAGAGGCTGCGAGCGGCTGCGGATGTGGACAAAGGCGTGCAGCAGCTCGAAGCGGCATTTGGCTTTGAAAGCCTGGAATATTCCGGTCGTATCATAAATGCATTGTATGGCGACCCTGATCTTCCTTCGCTTTCCGGCAAAACGTTGATTAGCGCGGAGCTTGGCGAGCGGTACGGTATCGTCGATGCGGACGGCAAAGTGCCGGGATCCCTGCGCGCTCATTTCGGTGGCCCGCCCCCTGCCTTCGATAGCCAGGCCTAAGAGGGAGTTGCTTGTGAAGGCTGTGACCTCAAGCCCGGCGTAACGAACTTCTGTGGAGGAGGCATAGGACTACACCTCCTCCGGTAAGCTTGCCTGATCAGAGGGTAACCACGACTTTTCCGAACTGTGCATTCGACTCGAGGTAATGAGTGGCGTCGACGATAGCTTCGAACGGGAAGGTTCGGGCGATTTGCGCCTTGAAATGACCAACGCTCAATCCGTGGCTGATAAACGCCTTGGCCCGTTCCAGCTTTTCGTCGTTGGCCGTCACCTCAATGAACTCGTAGCCGCGAATAATCGTGTGCTTCCCCAGCACATGAAGCACCGGCACCGGCGTCGTATCGTGGCTCAGTGCACCATAGATGATGACGACTGCATCCTTGCCGGTCGCTTTGACGATGTTCTCGAATTCCGGCCCACCGACAGGATCGAAGACAACACGAGCGCCGTGGCCGCCGGTGATCCGGATAATCTCCTGATAGATATCGTCCTGCCCGGTTTGCAGGACATGCGGCGCGCCCGCTGCCTTCAATTCCTCGACCTTCTCGCCCTTACGAGTGATCGCGATCGGTGTCGCTCCGACATGGCGGGCAATCTGCATCGCCGCCAGGCCAACGCTGCTGGAGGCCGCCGGGAGCACAATGAAGTCGCCCGCACCCAGGTTAGCGATGTCCAAAAGCGCACCCCAGGCGGTTACGAACGGCATCCAGGTAGCCGCGGCCGTTTCCCAATCCACGCCTTGCGGGTTCTTCACCACGGCGCGCGCCGGCGCGACCACTAGATCACCGTAAAGACCGTATTCGTCGAACATGAAGGCGGGGATGACGCTGACAGCGTCGCCATGCGCGAGGCCTTCGACATCGGGTCCTACCGCATCGATCGTACCAGACGCTTCATAGCCCAGCGTGGCCGGGAAAGCCGGCTCGATCACATACCGGCCCGAGCGATACATGCTTTCGGCGCGGTTCAGCCCAAGGGCGCGAACACGAATACGGACCTCACCCGCTTTGGGTTCAGGCGTCGGGACTTCATCGATCCGCAGGACCTCGGGACCACCTGTTTCGTGAAACCGGACATGGCGTGCCATTCGATTACTCCTATTGAATTTAGTGGCTTCGCTTTGGTCGCGCTCATGGCGAGAAATCTCTCTTCGCGATGGGCTGCGCCGAACCGCCGAAGATCAAATTAGGGCGTAACGCAGAAGCGATAAGCCACTCTTTAGCGATCTTATTGTTATATGGATTGGTAATAATTCGGCCGCTGCGAGAAAAGCTCTCAACGGGGGGTGCGCCATCGAAATGCTGTAGAAGTGCCGTACCGGCGCTTGCGTCGCCAGATCAATACGTCCGATCGCAACGACGTTCGTGGGATCGCCCGGATGATGCGGGTGGGCCTGTTCAAGCCGGTGCATGTAAAGACGCTGGCGGTCCAGGAGCAACGGATGCTGCTGACTACCCGCAAGCTCATCCAGCACAAGCTGTTGGACAGCGAGTGCGACATGCGCGGCAGGTTACGCTCGATGCGACGGCCGTGCTGGTCGAGCTTCTACCGCGGTTACTCCTAAGCCCCAGGGGGCAGATTGCGGCGTTTGCGAACGACGTCAATTACCGTGCCGTCTCGGTATTCAACGACGGCGACGATGCGCGCCGTGGGATCCACTTGGCGGCGCACTGTCGCTTCGGCCTGATCGGCTGCTAGGTCCCGCAGGCGTTCAATGTCGACCAGGGGGATGCCCGCTGCGGCAAGCCGCGCCCGCAGATCCGCCCGCTGGCGATTCACCGCCACACCCGCTTCGGTGACCACTACGTCAATTGTTTCCCCCGGAGTGGTTACGCATTCGACGGCATCTACGATCTTGGGATTGCCGCCTGCGACTATGCGTGTCGTGACCAACGCCAGCTTGGCACCTGCGGCCGTGTCGGCATGGCCGCCCGACCCGCCGATGATCGCGCCGCCGCCTACGGCCGTGACATTGACATTGAAGTTGAGATCGACCTCGGCTGCCCCCAGAACCATCACATCGAGCTGGTTCACCAGGGCGCCCTTCGAGGCAGGATTGGCGTAAAGCGAAGCGGACATCGCCAAATGCCCCTTGTCCTCGCGATAGGAGGCGACGGCCCCGAGGTCGAAGCACTGAACATCGAACAGAGTGCGGAAAAGTCCCTGCTTGAACATGGAGACGATGCCCTCCGTGACGCCACCGGCAGCGAAGCTGCCGATCACATGCCGGTCGCGCATGGCAACGGCGATGTCTTTGGCGACCGCTAGCGAGATGCCGCCAGCCCCGGTCTGAAATGAAAATCCATCCACGAGCAGGCCGGATGCCTCAATGACACGCGCGGCCATGGCGGCAATGGCCAATCCCGTAGGATCCTCGGTGACGCGTGTCGTGCCCGAGACGATCTTTGCCGGATCGCCGATCGAGTCCACACGCACGACGTAGTCGACCAGATCCTGGGCGATGTCGATCGAGCTCAGCGGAAAGTCCAACAGCGTATCGGTGATTGCCACGACGCGGTCGGCATGGCGGGCATCAACCATGGGGTATCCCAACACGCCACAGGCCGATTTTCCTTCCACCCCGTTGAGGTTGCCATAGATGTCAGCGGCCGGAGCCGCGACGAAAGCAACGTCGATGTGCAACTCGCCGGCTTCGATGGCCCGCGCGCGGCCGCCGTGGGTTTGCAGGACCGCCGGCGTCGGCAGCTCACCGGCGGAGATCGCCTTGGCAACCGGCCCTGTGATGTAGCTGGAGACGATCCGCGTCACCACGCCGCTGCGAATATGCTCGACAAGTGGAGCATGCACCGGGAACAGGGAGCTGGCTGCGACCCGGATATCGCGAAGGCCCAGCGCCGCGATTTCGCTCATCACTGCCCGCAGAACGTCGTCGCCGTCCCGCAAGTGATGGTGAAAGGAAATGGTCGCCCCGTCCTTCAGGTTGCAGGCCATGACCGCGTCTCGAATCGACGCTAGGCATTTGGTTTCACCGGGACGGATACTTCTGACCTGCGCTCCGGCGCGCTGGCTTTCACGAGGCGCAGCGAAGGCTCCGGAAAAGCGCCTCACCTCGCCGTAGCCATCAATGTAGGACGGGATCGACATCCGGCTGCCCACCTGCGTTGTCAGTGATCAGCGCATAGGTGACGATATTGCCGAACAGCCGTCCAATAGGCAGATTGCTCTTCTTTGATAGAAACAGCTTATGCGGCCGGACAACGCTTCGTCGGTCATCCAGCAGGTCGCTTAGAGCGCGCTGACGGGATCATCCGCTAACATTGAATCCTGCTTCGTTTCCTCCAGACAGCGGATGAAATTGCGTACGGCCGTCGTCATCAGCAAATCTGGTCCTTGTACCAGCGCCAGTGATGCGACAGGGACCGGCGCTGAGAGTTGGACGTAGGCGACCCCAGGCGCCCTGATTCGCCGCATCGACGCGGGGACGAGGGCGATGCCGACACCGGCTGCGACGAGGTTGACTGTCGACGCCAACTGCGGTGCTTCCTGGACAATAAGGGGACTAAACCCCGCCTGGCCGCAGGCAGCGACGATGGCGTCATAGAGCAGCCGGCCGTTCGTCCTCGGGTACACGATGAAGCGCTCTGCCGACAAAGCCGCAAGGTTGACGCAGGTTTCTCCAGCAAGCCGGTGCCTTGCCGGCAGGGCTACCCACAGGGCTTCGTCTGGCAGGAGTGTGCGACGCAGCCCCTCCATCTCGTCAGTTGTGGCTCGGATGAACGCCAGCTGAATCCGGCCTTCGCGGAGGAATGGCAGCAGTGCCGACGTGGCCTGCTCCTGGAGGTTCAACTCCATGTCGGGATAGGCATCCCGGAAGCGTCCGATGGTTCCGGTGACGATTGGATTGAACGACGCCGAGCTGGTGAAGCCGATGCGCAACTGGCCCAGCTCGCCCTTCGCGGCACGCTTGGCGGCCACCGCCGCCGCCTCAGACGCGGTCAGCGCGGCTTTGGCGTACGGAAGGAAAGCACGTCCCGCCTCTGTCAGCTCGACACCGCGCGTCAGCCGGTGAAAGAGCTGTGCCCCGAGCTCGTCCTCCAACTGGCGGATCTGCTGGCTCAATGCGGGCTGGGCAACGTTGACCCGTTGGGCAGCTCGGGTGAAGTGGAGCTCCTCGGCGGCTGCCAGGAAGTAACGGAAATGCCGAATTTCCATAAGCGCGACGCATCGGTTGTGGGCATTTGCCTTATTAGACCCTATCGGTCACGGCAGCTATCTTTTCTCCACAAGAGAGCCGCCCCAGCCGGCATCGGGAGAAAACGTCCTCCTTGCGACGCCACTGACCCCGTTCGCATGCATCATCGCGTGCCATCGGACCGGTCCGGCCGTCCGGCGCGACAGGCTCTCCCCGTGTTTAGAGAGGAGAACCCTGACATGCCCCGGCCCTGCAATTTCATTGGCGGGCATTGGACCGAGTCGTCCGGTGAGGCCACGCTGAACGTCTACGAGCCTGCAACCGGCGAGGTGATCGGAACGATCGCCGACAGCACACCCGAGGATGTCGATCGCGCCGTCCGGGCCGCCCGGGAAGCCTTCGACACCGGTGCGTGGGGCCGGACCACTGCACTGGACCGGAGCCGCCTGTTGACCCGCCTGGGAACGCTCATCCTCCGCGACGTTGACCGGCTGGCAGAGGCCGAAGCCCGGGACACCGGCAAGCCCGCGAGCGTCGCCAAGGCCGACACGGTCGCCCTCGCGCGCTACTTCGAGTACTACGGCGGAGCCGCTGACAAGCTGCACGGCGAGACCATTCCCTACCTCGACGGCTACATGGTCACGGTCGCACCGGAACCGCATGGCGTGACCGGCCATATCCTGCCGTGGAATTATCCCGCGCAGATGTTCGGACGCACGCTCGCGCCGTCGCTCGCGGTCGGCAACGCGACGGTGTTGAAGCCAGCAGAGGATGCTTGCGCAACCTCGCTCCTGCTGGCGGACCTTGTCACTGAAGCGGGCTTTCCGAATGGTGCCGTCAATATCGTGACCGGCCGGGGGAGTGTGGCGGGGGCGGCACTGGCGGCCCACCAGGGGGTCGATTTCATGTCCTTCACCGGCTCGCCGGAGGTCGGACAGATCATCCAGAAGCTGTGCGCCGATCATTATATTACCTGCACGCTGGAACTCGGCGGGAAATCGCCCCAGATCATCTTCGCCGACGCCGATCTCGACGCCGCCATCCCAGTGATCGTCAAAGCGATCATCCAGAACAGCGGCCAAACCTGTTCGGCCGGCAGTCGGGTTCTGATTGAGCGCAGCGCCTACGACGAAGTCATCACCCGCCTCAAGCAAGCCTTCGCCCGGGTCCGAGTTGGCGCGCCCGAGATGAATCTCGACTGCGGGCCGATCATCACCGCCAAGCAGCAGGCGCGCGTCCAGAGCTTCATCGACCGTGCCATCGCTGACGGAATACCGGTCCTTGCGCAGGGTGTGATCGACGATGGCGCGCCGGCGAACGGCTACTATGTGCGGCCGACGCTGTTCGGTCCGACGCCGCGCGAAAACGCCATCGCCCGTGAGGAGGTCTTTGGACCGGTTCTGGTCGCGCTGCCCTTCGACGACGAGGACGATGCCGTTGCGCTTGCCAACGGCACCGATTACGGCCTTGTCGCGGCCGTCTGGACGCGCGACGGCGCACGCCAGATGCGACTGGGCAAGCGCGTCCGCACCGGTCAGATGTTCGTAAATTGCTACGGCGCCGGTGCCGGCATCGAGCTCCCGTTCGGTGGTGCTGGCAAGAGCGGCCATGGGCGCGAAAAGGGCTTTGCTGCTTTGCGCGACTTCAGCAAGACCAAGACGATCGTGTTTCATCACGGCTGATGCTGTCCAATTACCCGGGAGGACGACCCCATGAAGCTTGAAAACAAGATTGCCATCGTGACCGGAGCGGCGAGCGGTTTCGGCGAAGCGATTGCACACCGGTTCGTCGAGAACGGCGCTCGCGTCGTGATCGCGGATCTGAATGCAGAGAAAGCTGCTGCTGTTGCTCGCGCGCTGAGAGGAGAGACAAGGGCGATTGCCGTGCGGACCGACGTCTCGTCGCGGTCCGACATTGACAAGTTGCTGGCGGAGGCGACGCGCTTTTTTGGAACGCCCGACATCATCGTCAACAATGCCGGCTACACACATAAGAACCGCCCACTACTCGAGGTGGACGAAGCCACCTTCGACCGGGTCTTTGCTGTCAACGTGAAGTCCATTTACCACATGGTCCATGCGGCCGTGCCAGCGATGCGTGACAACGGCGGTGGTGTGATGTTGAACGTCGGCTCGGTTGCGGGCATCCGCCCCCGTCCGGGCCTGACCTGGTACAACGGTTCCAAGGGCGCGGCGAACACGCTGTCCAAGTCACTGGCTGTCGAGCTGGCGCCCTGGAAAATCCGGGTGAACGCGATCTGTCCGGTCATCGGCGTGACGGGAATGCTCGAAGATTTCATGGGCATGCCGGACACGCCTGAGAATCGCACCAAGTTCCTGGGCAGTATCCCGCTCGGGCGGTTCTGCGAGGCGGACGACGTCGCTCAGGCCGCGCTCTACCTGGCAACGGCCGATTTCATCACCGGCATCGAGCTCCCGGTCGATGGCGGGCGGACGATCTGAGGGGGCGCAGAACGCAGCGGCAGCCATAAGCCCAGCTTTAGCTGCTCGTTGCAAGTTCACGGACTGATGCTCGACCTCGGTCTGCTGGCTATGGTCGGCAAGGCCGAACGCGGACCTGCGGCAATCGCGTCCATCAAGGCGCACCGGCGGGCCTATCTCAGTGCCGTAGGCGGAGCCGCATACCTCGTCTCCCGGGCCATTCGATCCAGCGCGTCATAGCGTTCAAAGACCTCGGCATGGAGGCGATCTACGAGTTTGCGGCACAGGACATGCCTGTGACCGTGGCAGTCACGCCAGACGGCGACAGCATCCATGCGTCCGGCCCCGGCACCTGGCGACGGCCCGTCTTTGAGACCTCCAGCGCAATCTGAGCCAGCTTCGCGGGACTGGCCGATCGTATGTCGGCCGATCGTGTGCCGGCCGGCGCGTGGTCGTCCTGAAGCTTTGTTCCCGCGGGCCCCAGGTCGATGCGGCGCAACAAAGAAGAGACAGCCCGCACGCCGCTCTGCACTTGGTCTCAGGCACCCATAAGCAGCGCCTATCGACTTCACGTCTGTTGGCTATTCGACCCCGCAAGTAAAAGCCCCTAGCTTTTCTGGCGTGCCGACCTGCTTGTCCCGGCACCTATCGCAAGTCAATGAACTGCCGTTACGGCTTAAATTCGGGAGGAAGTAATGGATGTAGTGCGATCTACTCCGTCTGTATCTGGCTCGACAATAGCCTTTGATCCGGAGCGTAGCTGGAGCCATCTGCAGATCTTCGCCGTCGGCATCTGTTTCGTTTTGAATATGCTGGATGGCATGGACATCCTCATGATGTCCTATCTCGCCCCGGCAATCGCCGGCTATTGGAACATCGGCGCGGCCGCGCTGGGTGTCGTATTTAGCGCGGCGCTTGCGGGCATGATGGTAGGTGCCCTTGCGCTCGCGCCGCTTGCGGACCAGTTCGGGCGGCGCCCAGTCATTTTGTGCTCGGTCGGTCTGATGGGCGTCTCCATGTTCGGCTGCGGGTTCGCCCCGGATGTGACGACCCTGATCGTGATGCGCTTTGTCGTCGGCTTGGGCATCGGCGCCATTCTGGCAAGCATGGCGGCGATTACCTCGGAGTATGCGCCAGAGCGACACCGGACCATTGCTGTTGCACTCCTCCAGGCTGGCTACCCCATTGGCGCGATGCTTGCCGGTCTGGTCGTCATTGCGGTGCTGCCTGGCTACGGGTGGCGTGTGCTTATGAGCGCCGCCGGTATCGGCACGCTTCTGCTGCTTCCCTTTGCGTTCGCGTTGCTGCCGGAGTCGTTGGAGTTCCTCGAGAAGCGACAGCCTCGGGACGCCCTGGCCCGCATCAACGCCCTCCGGCACAGGATGGGATGGTCGCCGTTGGTAGGCCTCTCGCAGATCGGGGAGCGCCGATCCGTCAAGCTCAGCCTCCTGTTCAACGAAGGCCAATGGAAGCAGACGCTCATCCTCTGGGCCGCCTTCTTCTGCTGCTATATGACTCTCTACTTCGCTATTGCGTGGGTTCCTCGCCTTGCCATCGAGGCTGGATTGGACCGTAGCCAGGCAATCATTGCAGGGACCATCTACAATCTCGGAGCGTTCGTCGGCGGTCTGGCTCTGTGCTGGCTCCTGTTCAGGTTCGAGACTCGCCGCCTTGTGCTGTTCCTGATGCTGGGCGGGGCAGTCTCGCTGGTGGCCTTCGGTGTGCCGATGTCGGTGGCCCTGACCCTCTTCGTTGCCTTCTGCATCGGCTTTACGGTGCAGGGCGGGTTCAACGGCCTCTATCCTTTGGTGGCCGCTGCGTATCCGGCACAGGTCCGCAGCACAGGGATCGGTTGGTGCATCGGGATCGGCCGCTCAGGCGCGGTAACCGGTCCCTTGGTTGCGGGCTGGTTGCTTGCTGCACAAACCCCGCTCTACTTGGTGTTCCTGATCTTCACCGTTCCCTTGCTCGCAACGGGCCTTCTCGTCAGCCTGGTGGGATTACGGGCGCCGGAGCCAATCATTGCGCAAGCCGTGATGGAGTAGCGGGATATCGGAGCCGTCCGCCCCATGTGCGCCATCACCTCGCCAGGATCGTGCGGCTTGCCACTATCTTGGCGAGCCTGGCGCAGGCGGTGCCGATCACTTTCGAGGCGGTGTGATCCTGCCTTTTCGGACTCTACGGTTACTTCAATCCAGGTCCTGTTCTCACAGATCACCACTCCACAGGCAGACAGGTCATGAAGCTGCAAACGCTCCTCTTCTGCCCCGCCGATGCGGAACGCAAAGTCTCCAGGGCTCTAGATAGCGCCGCCGACGCAGTTATCCTTGATCTTGAAGACAGCGTTGCTGCGAGCGCCAAAGCCGCAGCCAGGTCGGCCGCGGTGCATGTCCTCGCCGGCGCGACCACCCGGCCCGACCTCGTGGTGAGGATCAATCCGCAGGATACGTGCTGGTATCTTCCCGATCTCGTCGCTGTGGTGCCTCACAAGCCGAGGGCAGTGCTGCTGCCGAAATGCACCTCGCCCGACGCCCTGCGCAGGCTTGACCACCACCTGGAAGCACTGGAGGTGGCAAACGGTCTGCCTGCAGGGATGATTGCTATCCTGGCTCTGGTGACGGAAACAGCCGCCTCACTGCGGTGTATGGCCTATGACGGTGTAACGCCACGCCTGCGGGCGCTCCTGTTCGGCGCTGAGGACCTCGCCGCGGATTTTGGCATCTCGCCGCGTCATGTAGACGGGACGCTAACGGCGCCTATCGCCGCAGCGCGCGCTGCGTTGCTCGTCGCCGCTGCCCAGGCGCAGGTTCCTGCCATCGATACACCCTGGCCAGATCCGCGCGATCCTGCGGGGCTGCAAGCCGAGATCGCGGCGGCCGTGCGCGATGGCTTTGCCGGAAAGCTTTGCATCCACCCGAACCAGCTCGCACCCGTCGCTGCGGCCTTTACGCCTCCACCCGAGCGGGTCCGCTGGGCTGAGGCGGTGCATCGGCTCTTCATGGACCACCCAACGTCCGGTGTGCTGGTCCTGAACGGCAAGATGATCGACCGCCCGCATCTGAAACTCGCCGAACGCATTCTCGAAGCTGTGGCCTGCACCTCGGACGAGGTATGAGCCTGTGAGTCAAAAACTGGCCTACATCCCGAGATTCGCGCCTCAAGGGTACCGGGCGCCAGATTTGAGTCACCGCCAGTCCTACTGAGGCACGGAGGGGCTTTCGTCGGGGTTGGCAGGATCGTGTCCTTTGACGTGGTGTACCTGCATGAGGCCACGACAATCGCCGCCGATCAGGACACCGGCCTCTAGTTCCATATGGCGCCGCGCGGCTCGGAAGATATCGGCGAGCTCGAGCGACAGTCCCACTGGGCTCAGCTGCTCGGGCCGGCGCCTTCCATCGGCAGGGTGAGGCACTCGAGCGGGCTGGTCACCGCTCGGATCGTCTTGGTGGCGACCCGGTGGATATAGCGGGCGAGATAAGCCGGCACAGGCTCGGGCCCAGCGAAGGGCGGCCCAATCGCGGCTGGTCGCCTTGGAAGCAGGCGCCCCACAATGTCTGACAAAGATATTGCTATTGCTCAAATTTCGCGACTAGACCATGAATATCGCCAACCGACTTTGTCGGACAAACGGACTGACCTCGTCGCGCGCGATCAGATAAGCGCATCGATGTGTCGCTCGAGTGGGATGCACTATGGAGCAGTCGGACCAACCTGTTTTGATGACCCGGGACGGCGCCGTCGCGTGGCTGCGGTTCAACCGGCCGGCGGTGCTGAATGCCGTCGACGAGGCGATGGCCGTGGGGTTCCGCGACGGCTGCCGTGCGGTGGCCGAGGATGGCGGGTTCCGCGTTCTGGTCCTTGCCGGAAACGGCCGGAGTTTCATGGCCGGCGGCGACCTCGGCCGGTTCCACGCCGCCCCGGAGCGAGCCCCCGAGACGGCGGGCGCCATCATCTCAGCTCTCCATGAAGGCCTGACGATTCTCGATACCCTGGCCATTCCGGTCATCGTTTCGGTGCAGGGGCCGGTCGCCGGTGCCGGGTTCAGCGTCGTAACCGCCGCGGACCTGTGCATCGCCGCCGACAACGCGAGCTTCACGCTCGCCTATGCCCGTATCGGCGCGACGCTGGATGGATCCGCCAGCTACAACCTGCCTCGCCTGATCGGCCAGCGGCGTGCGCTGGAGCTGGCGCTGCTCGCCGACACGATCGACGCGCCGACGGCGCTCGGCTACGGCATCGTCAACCGCGTGGTTCCGCTCGAGGCGCTCGAGGTGGAGACCCGTCGGCTGGCGGAACGCCTGG
This sequence comes from Aliidongia dinghuensis, assembly GCF_014643535.1. Lineage (NCBI taxonomy): Bacteria > Pseudomonadati > Pseudomonadota > Alphaproteobacteria > Rhodospirillales > Dongiaceae > Aliidongia > Aliidongia dinghuensis. The sequence goes on from NZ_BMJQ01000005.1 coordinate 26,072, forward strand.
CCGCAGGGCCGACTGCAGCCCTTGGCCGCATCCGCCGCCTGATACGTGAATCCTGGGAGCATAATCTCGAGGACCAGCTCGCGCTCGAGAAGGCGAATTTCCGAGCTGCCGCGGCGACCGAGGATTTCCGCGAAGGCATCGCCGCCTTCGCTGCCAAGCGGCGCCCGGCGTTCAGCGGCCGCTGACCATCCAAGACCAGGACATCTGGGAGACATCGTATGCATACCGACATCTTCATCGTGGGGACTGCCCGGACCGCCATTGGTGGCTTCGGCGGCAGCCTCAAGGACGTGCCGCTGACCCGGCTGGCGACGATCGCCGTCAAGGCAGCGCTCGACCGGTCCGAGGTCGCGCCCGATGCGGTCGGCCATGTCGTGATCGGCAACGTCATTCCGACCGAGACCAGCGATGCGTATCTGAGCCGCGTCGCCGCGATTGATGCCGGCATCCCGCAGGAAACCCCGGCGTTCAACGTCAACCGGCTGTGCGGCTCCGGGCTGCAGGCGATCGTGTCGGCGGCGCAGTCGATCGCACTCGGCGATACGGAGCTGGCGGTGGCGGGCGGGGCCGAAGCCATGAGCCGTGGACCCTATCTCATGCCGGCGGCCCGCTGGGGCGCCCGCATGGGCGACAACGCGGTGATCGACTACATGAACGGGATCCTGCACGACCCCTGGGGCAAGATCCACATGGGCGTGACCGCGGAGAACGTGGCCGAGCGCTATGGCATCAGCCGTGAGGCACAGGACGCTCTCGCTATCGAAAGCCAGCGCCGCGCTGCCCGCGCGATCGCCGAGGGTCGGTTCAAGGCGCAGATCGTTCCCGTCGAAGTCGCCACGCGCAAGGGCACGGTCGTGTTCGATACCGACGAGCATGTCCGCGCCGATGTGACCGCCGAGGGGCTCGCCAAGATGAAGCCGGTGTTCAAGCCCGGCGGCTCGGTCACGGCGGGCAACGCGTCGGGCATCAACGACGGCGCTGCCGCCGTGGTGCTGGCCGAGGCAAGACGGGCTGAAGCCTTGGGCCTGAAGCCGCTGGCCCGGCTGGTCGGCTATGCCCATGCCGGCGTCGATCCCAACTACATGGGCATCGGCCCGATTCCGGCGACGCGCAAGCTGCTGGCCCGCGTGGGCCTCACCGTCGCCGACCTGGACGTGATCGAGTCGAACGAAGCCTTCGCGGCCCAGGCCTGCGCGGTGATCCGCGAACTGGAGCTCGATCCGGCCAAGGTCAACCCGAACGGCTCCGGCATCTCGCTCGGCCATCCGGTGGGCGCGACCGGCGCCATCATCACCGTCAAGGCGATCCACGAACTGCACCGCATCGGCGGCCGCTACGCGCTCGTCACCATGTGCATCGGCGGCGGCCAGGGCATCGCCGCGATCTTCGAGCGGGTCTGACCGCATTCTCGGCAAGCGGAATAGGGAAAGAGGAACAGAGCATGGTTGCAAGCGTGGGCATCATCGGTGCCGGCACGATGGGCAGCGGCATCGCGCAGGTCTGTACGGTGGCGGAGCTGAGGGTCGTGATGACCGACACCTCAGACGCGGCGGTGAAGCGCGGCTTGAACAGCATCGCCGCCAGCCTCGACCGACTGGTGAAGAAAGACAAAATGACGGTCGATGCCCGTGAGGCGGCACTCGGCCGCATCTTGACCAGCACCGACCGTGCCGCGTTCGAGGGCTGCGACCTGGTGATCGAGGCTGCGACCGAGAACGAGGCGCTCAAGCTCGAGATCCTGAAGGGTGTCGGGCCGCTCCTGAAGTCCGATGCCATCATCGCGACCAACACGTCCTCGATCTCGATCACCCGGCTGGCGGCCGCGACCGACCGTCCCGACAGGTTCATCGGGACGCATTTCTTCAACCCGGTGCCGATGATGGCCCTGCTCGAGCTCATTCGCGGGCTCGAGACGTCCGACGAGACGCATGCGCGGACGATGGCCTTCGCAAAGCGGATCGGCAAGGCGCCGATCACCGCCAAGAACAGCCCCGGCTTTGCGGTCAATCGCATCCTTTGTCCGATGATCAACGAGGCGATCTTCGCCCTGCAGGAAGGGCTTGCGACCGCCGAGGACATCGATGAGGGCATGAAGCTCGGCTGCAATCATCCTATCGGGCCGCTGGCGCTTGCCGACCTGATCGGCCTCGACACCATGCTGTTCGTGCTGGACGAGTTCTATAAAGGCTTCAACGACCCGAAGTACCGCCCCGCGCCGCTTCTGAGGGAAATGGTCGATGCCGGCCGGCTCGGCCGCAAGTCCGGCAGGGGCTTCTACGACTATCGGGAAGCCGCCTGAGGCTCCCTGCGGGGCCAGACCTCGACCGCGAATCCGAAGCATCCCTCGACTCCTCGAAACCGGAGCTTGACAACCCGGCCGGAACCTTCGATCGTCACTTTGTCGGACAATCCGATAAAGAGATAATCGACCCTGCGAAAGGGCGATGACTTTGGGGGGAAGCGGCGATGCGGCGGTGCAGCGTGCAACTTCTGGGTTTGGCCCTGCTGGCCTCGGTATCGATCGGCGCGGCACGTGCCGAGATACCGGACCGGGGGGTCACGATCGGCGTGCTCACGGACCTGGGCGGTGTCTATACCGACCTCACGGGCAAGGGCTCGATCGAGGCCGCCAAGATGGCGGTCGAGGATTTCGGCGGCGCGGTGGGTGGCAAGCCGATCCGGATCCTGTCCGCCGATGGCCAGAACAAGGCCGATGTCGGCGCCTCGGTTGCCCGCAAGTGGATCGAGGACGAGAAGGTCGATGCCATTGCCGACACGCCCAACACCTCGATCGCGCTGGCGGTGCAGGAGATCACGCGCAACGCCAACAAGATCCTGCTGAACACCGGCGCCGGCTCGACCATCTTCACCAACAAGGCCTGCTCGCCGACCGCATTCCATTGGGTCTACGATTCCTATGCCATGGCCCATGGCACCGCAGCGGCGGTATTGGCCGAGGGCGGCTCGAGCTGGTACTTCCTGACCGCGGACTACGGCTTTGGCTATTCGCTGGAGAAGGACGCGAGCGACGTCATCATGGCCGGCGGCGGTAAGGTGCTGGGCAGCGCCCGTCACCCGCTCAACAGCGCCGACCTGTCGTCCTTCCTGCTGCAGGCCCAGGCGTCGGGCGCCAACGTGATCGGTCTCGCCAATGCCGGCGGCGACCTGATCAATTCGATCAAGCAGGCCCATGAGTTCGGCATCGGCGGCGCCAACCAGCGGCTGGCGGCGATGGTCACCTTCATCACCGACATCCATGCCTTGGGCCTGCAGACGGCTCAGGGCCTGATGCTGACGACCGGCTTCTACTGGGACATGGATGATCGCAACCGTGCCTGGTCGGAGCGCTGGGCCCAGCGGGTGGGTGGCGACCACAGGCCGACGATGCTCCAGGCCGGCGTCTATTCCGCGGTACTGCACTATCTGCGCGCGGTGAAGGCCGCCAATTCCACGGAGGGCGACGTGGTCGCGGCGAAGATGCGGGAACTGCCAATCGACGATTTCTTCGCGCGCCACGGGTCAATTCGTCCCGATGGGCGGATGATCCACGACATGTATCTGGCGCAGGTGAAGGCGCCGCAGGAATCGAAGAAGCCCTGGGACTACTACAAGATCCTGCGCACCATCCCGGCCGCCGAGGCGTTCCAGCCGCTTTCGCGCAGCGAGTGCTCGCTGGCCAAGAAATGACCGGCTTTCCCCGGCCCTTCGGCCACCCGGGACCGCCGCGAGGTTGGGGAATCGCTATGATCTCAGAGGAAGGTGTTCGGGCGTTGTCGGCAAACGGTTTCAGCACAGATGACCTGGAGCGGCATCTCATCCGCACGCTGCCGTCCTTCAGAGGTCCGGCGGCGCTAGAGCGGATATCGGGCGGGCAATCGAACCCGACCTTCTTCATCGAATCGCCGAGCCACCGGCTGGTCCTGCGCAAGCAGCCGGCGGGGCAGGTGCTGCAGTCGGCCCACGCGGTCGATCGGGAGCACCGGATCCAGAGCGTCCTCCGCGACACCGCCGTCCCGGTGCCGGGCATGGTCCATTTCTGTGCCGATGCCAGCGTCATCGGCACGCCGTTCTATGTGATGGAGCGCATGGACGGCCGGGTCTTCCCCGACTGCGCTCTCTCCTCGGCACCCGCAGGCGAGCGGGCGGCCATGTATCGCTCGGCAGCGGAGATGCTGGCGCGGCTGCATGCGATCGACTGGCGAGCGGCCGGGCTCGAGGGCTACGGCCGCCCCGACGGCTATTTCGAGCGGCAGGTCGCGCGCTGGACAAAGCAATGGCAGCAGTCGCGCACCCGCGACCTGCCGGAGGTCGAGCAGCTGATCTGCTGGCTGCCCCAGCATTTCCCGGCGCCGGGGCCCGCGACCATCGTTCACGGCGATTTCCGCATCGGCAACCTGATGTTCCATCCGCACGAGCCGCGCGTCGTCGCCGTGCTCGACTGGGAGCTCTCCACCATCGGCGACCCGATGGCCGATCTCGCGCATTTCGCCATCACCTGGGAGACCCGGCCCGAGGAGTACGGCGGGCTTATGGGCGAGGATCTGGCCGCCCAGGGCCTGCCGACGCAGGCCGACTTCCTGGCCTGGTACGCGGACGCCGCCGGTGCCGCCGAGCGCCTGACCCACTTCCATTCCGTGTTCGCGCTCTTTCGCTTCGCCGTCATTTTCGAGGGGATCGCTGCTCGGGCGCGGCACGGCAACGCGACGTCGGCGGAGGCGGAAGAGGTCGGCCGGCTGTCGGTGAATTTCGCCCGCCGTGCCCTCGACCTGATCGCGCGCGGCGTCCCTTGAGAGAGTGGGATAGAGCTCATGGAATTCGGATATTCGGACAAGGTCGAGGCGCTGCGCACCCGCCTCAACGCGTTCATGGAAGCTCATGTCCTGCCGGCGAACATCGCCTGGCATCGCGAGGCCCAGGAGGGGCGCTATCCCTTGGGGCTGATCGACCGGCTGAAGGCGAAGGCCTATGGGGAGGGCCTCTGGAACCTGTTCCTGCCGATGCTGCGGGAGGACGAGCCCGGCACGCCGCTGACCAACCTCGAATATGCGCCGCTCGCCGAGATCATGGGCCGCATCCCGTGGTCCGCCGAGGTCTTCAACTGCAACGCGCCCGACACCGGCAATATGGAAATCCTCCATATGTTCGGCACGCCCGCGCAGAAGGCGCAGTGGCTGGCGCCGTTGCTCGACGGCTCTATCCGTTCCTGCGTCGGCATCACCGAGCCGGACACGGCCTCGTCGGATCCGACCAATCTTCAGACCACGATCCTGCGCGACGGCGACCACTATGTGGTCAACGGGCGGAAGTGGTTCACGACCGGCGCCAAGCATCCCAACGCGCGCTTCGTCATCGTCATGGGCCTGTCCGACACCCGCACCGACGTCGATCCCCATGCGCGGCACACCATGGTCATCGTGCCGTTCGACACGCCCGGCGTCCGCATCGTCCGCGACGTGCCGATCATGCATCACCATGCGCCGGAAGGGCATTGCGAGGTGCTGTTCCGCGACGTCCGCGTACCGGCCCTGAACCTGCTCGGCGAAGAGGGGCGCGGATTCGCCATCGCGCAGGCGCGGCTCGGACCCGGGCGGGTGCATCACTGCATGCGTACCATCGGCCAATGCGAACTCGCGCTCGAGCTGATGCTGGATCGGGCGATGGAGCGGCAGACCTTTGGCCGCCACCTCTCCGACTATGCCAATATTCAGGACTGGATCGCCGAATCCCGCATCGAGATCGATCAGCTGCGGCTGCAGGTGCTGCGTGCCGCCTGGCTGATGGACCGCCAGGGCAACCAGGCCGCTCGCGTCGAGGTCTCGGCGATCAAGGTGGGTGCTGCACGGCTGCAGACCCGCGTGGTCGATCGGGCCATGCAGGTGTTCGGCGCCATGGGGCTGACGCCGGACACGCCGCTGGCGTTCCTGTGGACCTGGGGGCGGGCGCTCCGTTTCATCGACGGTCCCGACGAGGTTCATCTCCGGACCATCGCCCGTGACGAGCTGAAGAAGGCCAAGGCCAGGCGGGGAACATCGCTTGCCTATCTGGTCCCGCCCTACGAGCATCCTTGAGCGAGGGGCGAGCATGGTCGACATGATGCGCGCCTGGCTGGTCGAGCGGATCACCGAGGATGGCGAGATGGCGCTGGCCGAACGGCCGCGCCCGGTGGCGGCCGGCGACGGTTGCGTCATCCGGGTCGAAGCGGCCGGGGTCAACTTCCTCGATACGCTGATGATCCGCGGCCGCTATCAGGTGAAGCCGCCGCTGCCCTTCACGCCGGGGATCGAGGTCGCCGGAACGGTTGTCGAAGCCGGCCCCCAAAGCTCCAATCGTGTCGGCGATCGGCTGTGCGCCCTGCTCGATCATGGCGGGTTCGCCGACTATGTCCAGGTGCCGAGCGTCGGTTCCGAGCGCATTCCCGCAGACTTCCCGATCCGCGAGGCCGTGGCGCTGCCGATCATCTATCCGACCGCGCACCTGGCGCTGCGCCATCGGGCCAATCTTCGGACCGGCGAGACCGTCCTGATTCATGCCGGGGCCGGCGGAGTCGGGTCCGCGGCGATCCAGCTCGCCAAGCATTGGGGTGCCAGGGTCATCGCCACGGCGGGCGGGCCCGAGAAGACCGCGCTTTGCGTCGAGATGGGCGCGGATCAGGCGATCGATTACAGCGCGCAGCCGATTGTCGAGACCGTTCGCGAGATCACCGGCGGCACCGGTGTCGATGTGGTGGTCGATCCGGTCGGCGGTAAAATCGCGACCGAAAGCCTCAGGTGCCTCGCCTGGGGTGGGCGCCTCGTCATCGTCGGTTTTGCCGGCGGTGCGATCGCCGACCTGCCGTCGAACAGGCTGCTGCTCAAGAACGCCGCGGCGATGGGCGTGTTTTGGGGCGAATATCGGCGCCACCATCCGGATGTGATTCCACCGATGTTCGCTGAGCTCTTCGAACTTCGCCGGCAAGGGATCATCAAGCCGCTCATCCGCGACATCTTCCCTCTGGCCGATGCTCGGCAGGCCCTCCACGCGCTGGCAGGTCGCCGCACTGTCGGCAAGGTGATTCTGGTGCCGTGAAGGCTTTCCGAGCGGTTGCGCCCGCCCTGATACGGTTGAGAGTGCTGGTCGGGGACGATCACCAACTAAATGACAAAGCGCCGATGGAGCGCGCAGGGAGGAAGCATAATGATGATCCGTCGGGAACTCCATTTCGGCCGCGTCGTGCCCTGCTTCAGCGATCGGCTCCCGACCATCGATGCCACGTTCCGTGCCGCCGCCGCGGCCGGGCCGGCGGCCCCGGCCGTTATCGACGGAACCTCTCGCCTGTCCTATGGCGAGCTAGACCAGAGGGTCGAGGCTTTGGCCCGGGGGCTCACAGCCCGGGGCCTTCGGAAAGGGCATCGGCTAGCGACGCTGATCGGCAACCGCCTTGCCTTCGTCGAGCTTTCACTGGCCTGCGCCCGGCTCGGCATCATCCACGTGCCGCTCAACACCCGGCAGCGCAGGCCCGAGATCGAATATGCCCTGAACCAATGCGGTGCTGCGGCGATCGTGCACGAGGCGGCATCCGGTGCCGAGCTGCCGGACCCTGGGGCGGTGCCGGACCTGCGCCTGCGCTATGTGGTGGGTGGGAGCTTCGCCGGGTCGGAGCCCTATGAGCGGCTGTTCGAGAGCCCGGCAGCCGACGTCTCGCGTGCCGGGGTCGACGAGGAGGACCCGTTCGCCATCCTCTATACCTCCGGAACGACGGGCCGCCCAAAGGGTGCCGTGCTGTCGAACCTGGGCGCGGTGCATTCGTGCCTCAACTATCACCACGCGATGGGGCTCGGTCCCGCCGACCGCATGATCCTGGCCGTTCCGGCGGCCCATGTGACCGGCCTGATCGCCATCGTGCACGCCATTCTGAGCGTCGGCGGTTGCCTCATCATCATGTCTCAGTTCAAGGCGCGCGCGTTCCTGGAGCTGGTCGAGCGGGAACGGGCCACGGCCACGCTCATTGTGCCGGCCATGTACAATCTCTGCCTGCTCGACCCGGAGTTCGATCGTTTCGATCTCTCGTCCTGGAAGGTCGGTGCCTTCGGCGGCGCGCCCATGCCGGAGGCGACGGCCCGGCGGATGCGAGAGAAGTGCCCGCTTATGGCCCTGTTCAATGTCTATGGCTCGACCGAGACGACCTCGCCGGTCACGGTCTTGCCCCGGGACGCCGGGCCGGATCGTCTGGATTCGGTCGGTGTCGTGCTGCCGACCGTCGACGTTCGGGTCATGGGCGACGACGGGCGCGAGGTTCCAGCGGGTGAGCCGGGCGAGCTGTGGATTGCCGGGTCCACGGTCGTGCCGGGCTATTGGCAGAACGCGGAGGCCGATGAGACGGCTTTCGCCGGCGGGTACTGGAAATCCGGCGACATCGGCTCGATCGACGCCGAGGGATTCGTCCGCATCGTCGATCGCAAGAAGGACATGATCAACCGGGCCGGCTACAAGATCTACTCGGCCGAGGTCGAGGATGTGCTGACCTATCATCCGAGCGTCACCGAGGTGGCGGTCGTTGGCTATCCCGATCCCGTGCTTGGCGAGCGCGTCCAGGCATTCGTCGTGGTTCATCGTGAAACGAACGAGGGTGAGCTGCAGCGCTTCTGCGCCGAGCGGCTGTCGGACTACAAGGTTCCCGATCGCTTCATCTTCGTCGACGGGGCCCTGCCGCGGAATCCCAACGGCAAGCTGCTGAAGAACGCGCTTCGCAGATGGAACGAGCCGACGCCGGCCTGAAAGCGGATGAGCGATGCTCATTGTCCGACAAATGGACGATATGGCAGAATCGGGCTTTGACGAGAGGGCCGTTGCCCGATCGGTCGCCGCAGCGGTTTGAGAGGATTGATGCCAGATAGGGATCGCGAGCAAGAGGCCGGCGAGGCCGCCCCCGCAAGCCGCTTCGAGCCGATCGCAGCCTCTCCGGCCTATAAGCTGGTCGCCGACGCGATCGAGCGGCAGATCGTGTCGGGGCGCGTTCGGCCGGGAGAGGCGATCGGGACCGAGGCCGACCTGGTCAAGCAGTTCGGCGTCAACCGTTCGACCGTGCGCGAGGGCATCCGGCTGCTCGAGCAGGGTGGCCTCATTCGACGGGATTCGAGCCGGCGGCTCTACGCCAGCGTTCCCAGATACGACCGGCTTGCCACCCGCATCAGCCGGGCCTTCATCCTGCACGAAGTCACCTTCCGGGAGCTGTGGGAGGCGACGATGGCGATCGAATCTGCCGTCGTTGAGCTTGCGGCCGACCGGATTTCGGCGGACCAGCTTGGCGAGCTGGATCTCAACTTGCACAAGTCGCGCAACGCGCTCGACAAGCCTTCGGAGCTGGCGCTGCTCGATATCGAATTCCACACGATCCTGTGCAAGGCGGCCAACAACCGCGTCCTTCAGTTGGCGCGCGAGCCGGAAAACAAGCTGTTCTTCCCCACTACCGAAATGCTTTTTCAGAAGAATCCTCAGGCAGCCCAGCGCAACGTGAGGGCGCATGCGGCGATCATCGATGCGCTACACAAGCGTGACAAGGCAGAGGCGCTCTTGTGGATGAAACGGCACGTCAACGACTGGAAGAAGGGGTTCGAGCTGATCGGAAAGTCGATCGACGAACCAATCGACCGGATCTATGCGGAGCATGTGCTCGAGACGGCACAATGACTTTTGCATTCATGCCCTGAACTTCGTCCGGCACGCCGTCGCGCTTCGCCGGCGTGGACGCATTCAGCCAACGCTATCGAACGGCTGCTTCTTCGGAATTTGAATCCTAAGCCGTGACGTGCTCTCCGTCTTGGTACCGTTCAGACGTAGAGCCCTGCCATTTGTTGAGCTTGCTCCCGAGCTTGGACCGGCGGCGCCCGGCGCGCGTTCGTCAGCGTGGCCGGTCGCCGGCCTCGTCGACGGCGCGGGCCAGTTCGCGCAGCGCCGGCTCGGCCTGCTGGCGGCAGCCGAGCAGCAGATGCTCTGCGATCCAGGCCGCCGGCGTCGCGACGTCGCCCAAGCGCCGGAAGATCATGGTCGTGACCGGGGCGCCGCGGTCGCTCAGCGTTTCGAACCGGTCGCCGTCCTCGATGATGAGATCGCCCGGCCATTCGATCTTGGTGGCGCCATTGGGCCAGGACACCTCGCGCACGCTCTGGGCGCGGCGCAGGCGCAGCGACCCATTGAACGCCTTCGGCCGATTGAGCCAGACCGTTTCGTTCGGGCCGACGCAATAGATCGCCGAATGCTCCGGATCGACGGCGACCCCGTGATCGTCCATGGCGCGCTGGGCGACCGGCGATGCGCCCCGGCCGGCGCCGATGACCGAGGCGTCGACGCCCTGGCCGCGCAGCGCCTCGATCAGCCCGGCGGCGCCGCTCGTGGCCCCGGTCGGCGTGGCGGCGGCGAGCGTGCCGTCGAACGGCCCGCGGATGCGCACCATCTGGCCCGAGCGCAGCAGCAGGGCGATGCTGCCGCCGGCCGGCAGGTTCAGCGTCTGCGTGTCGGTGACGATCAGGCCCGGCACCTGCGCGGGCATGCTCGAGGAAATGACGACGGCGTCCTCCGCCTGGGCCCAGCCGACGGCCAGGGCGAGCGCGCCGGCGGCGAAGAGGAGCCGCGACAGCCGTCCGGCAACTCCCCAGCCTCCAGCGCCCCAGCCTCCAGCGCTCCTGAGACAGCAACGACCGTCCATCGCGGCAATCCCTCTGCAAGTCGCGGCCAATCGGCCCATCCGATTGGGCCAGCCTAGGCGGCCCGGATCGGCGGCGCTGTGCGGCGCCTCACATCGCCATCGATTTTCCTGGCCCGAGCCGCCTTGCCCGCACATTGCCCGACGGTCCCGGTTACTCCACGTAGATCGTGATCTTCTTCGACATGAGCGGCGGGTTGTGCGGGATGTGGTTGGCGTCGCCCATCAGCAGCTGCAGCGTGTGCTTGCCTGGCGGCAGATCGATGTAGGTCTCGGTCTGGCCCGCGCCGAAATGCAGATGGTTCTTGTCGTTCGGGATCTCCTGGTCCAGCGGCGGCAGGTCGACGTCGATCAGCAGGTGGTGATGGCCGGTGTTGGGCTTTTCGATGCCGGCGGGGGCCACGCCGAAATTGCGTGTGCCGAACCAGACCTTGATGTGCCTCGTGTGCAGCCGTTCGCCGTCGTTCGGCCAGCCGATATAGACATAGGCATCGGACGGTGCCGGCGTGCGGTGGCCGGCCGGCGTGCCGGCGGCCGTGGCGGCCGTCTGGTGTTCGTGCCCCTGGCTCTGCGCCAGGGTTGCTGCCGGCAGGAGGGTCGCCGCGATAGCGAGGCCACAGGCGAGCGGACCAAATGCACGCATGGAAATCTCCTTGGGGCAGGAGGTTATTGCGGGATCGTAATCGTGATCTTCTTGGACATGATCGGCGGATCGAACGACATGTGATTGGCGTCGGCGAACAGCAACTGCAGCGTGTGCTTGCCCGGCGGTAGCTCGATGCGCGCCTCGGTCTGGCCGGCGCCGAAATGCAGGTGGTTCTTGTCGTTCGGGATCTCTTCATCGAGCGGCGGCAGGTCCGTGTCGATCAGCAGGTGATGGTGGCCGGTATTGGGCCGCTCGATGCCGGCCGGCGCGATGCCGGCGTTGCTGAGCCCCATCCGGACCCAGAATTTGCCGTCCCTGATGACCGTGCCGTCGCGCGGCCAGATGATATAGACGGCGGCGCCCGCGGGTGCCGGCTTGCGGTCGGCGGCGGCGGCGCCGAGCCCTATGATCAGCGCCGCGACCAGGACGGCGGAAATCTTCTTCATGGCTGTCTCCTTCCTCCAGAGTGCGGCCGCGGGGCGACTGGGCCGGCGGCCCGTCGCGGGCATGCTCATTCGACCTCGGCGGCGACCCTGAGGCCGTTCGCGATATAGCGGACGGAGGCGTCGTACTGGCCGCGGGCGGTCGGCGTCACGTCGTTGTGGCCGGAGCGGAACGAGCCGCCGCGCAGCACGCGTGTGCGGCAGTTCTTCTGCTCGCGCGCGCTGCCGTCGGTGGGCGCCCCTTGGTAGGTCGGGTACCAGCAGTCGGCGACCCATTCGGCGACCCCGCCGCTGACGTCGAACAGCCCGAACGGGTTCGGCTTGAAGGACCCGACCGGCAGTGGCGTGCTCCTTTCCTGGGTGCCACCGCAATCCTCGCAGTTGGCGAGCCCCACGCCGGCCTCGTTGCCCCACCAGTACCGGGTCGTAGTGTTCGCTCGGGCGGCGTATTCCCATTCCGCCTCGGTCGGCAGCCGGTAGCGGTGACCGGTCTTCTGCGACAGCCAGACGACATATTCCTGGGCATCGTCCCAGCTGATGTTGTGCACGGGCGTCTGGTCCGTCGCGTCGACCATGCGCGGCACGGACGAGCACCCGTTCGCGGCGACGCAGGCCTTCCACTCGGCGACCGTCACCGGATGGACCGCCAGCGCGAAGGCGCGGAGCACCACATGATGGACGGGTGCTGCGCTGGGATCGCCGCTCACCTGGCCCATCGAGAAGCTGCCGGCGGGGATCTGCACCATGCCGGGGCAGGTCGGGCATTCCTGGAATGTCGTCTGGCCGTGCTCCGGCTTCGGCGGCGGGCTTGGCGCGGCCGCGACCTGATTGTCGGCCGGCATGCGCCGCGCGTCCGCCGCCCGGGCGGTGGGCTCCGGGCTCGCGGCCGGGGCGGGCGCCGTCGCCGTCTGTACGGGCTTCGCCGCGGGTGCCGGCGGTGGAGCGGTTGCCGGCTTGGGCGCCGGCGCCGTGGCCTGTGGGGCGGCCGCGACTTCGATGCGCTGGCGGGCCGCGTCGGCGAAGCGCGAGTCCGGGAACAGCTTCAGGTACGCCTCGATGGCGTCCCGGTCGCCCTCGTCCCGCACTCGCCGCCAGAGTGCTGCCTCCGAGGTGGCACCGATGCTCTCGTCCGCTGTGGCGACGCGGATCTGCAGGCGCCCCTCCGTGGTACCGCCGCGCCCGTCATCGGCGACGTAGCGCAGCACCCCGGCGTCGCCGACCGTTCCCGGCTCGGGCGTATAGGTCAGGATCTCGAGGTCGCCGGGTTGCATCCGGTCGCCGGTCTTGAGCACGGTGGCGCCCTTGCGCACGACGCCGCGCGAGGGCAGGCCGGTGATCGTCACGGTCAGCGCGCCGCCGTCCGGTGCTACGGGCGGACGGATGCCGAGGGCTGCCGGATAGATGCTAAGGATGCGCTCCGGCTCGACCACGGGCGGCCGGCGCGTCGGGATGACCCGGATCGGCAGGCTGCCGACGACCGTGCCGCCACGCCCGTCATCGACCAGGAAATCGAACGTGCCGACCGGCCCGGTCACTTTGGGGTCGGGCTTGAAGGTGGCCGTCGCGAATTTCTCGAGCGTCACGGCATCGTTCTGGGCCACGACCTTGCCATCGATGCGGATCTCGCCCGATTGCGGCAGGGACAGGATGCGGATGGTCAGCGGATCGTCGTCGGGTGCGGTCGGCCGGGGGACGCTGAGCGGGGTCGGGCCGGCCACGTCGGGAACGGAGAGTTCCGCGATCGAGCCGATGATCGGCGGGCGGTGCGGCGGGCGCGGGTAGAAATAGAACGGATCGGCGCCGAGCGAACTGAAGACATAGGGCTCCTGGCGGTAGTTCGTCGCCCGGAGCACCGTGTCGCGCACGCTGCGGAAGAACAGGCTGAGCTCGAGCCCCGGGATCTGCAGGTGGGCGAGCAGCGCCTGGGTGAACGGGCTGTCCTCGCCGGTGCCGTCGTCGGTGATCTCGTCGGCGCGGGTCGCCATGACGACGATGGTGTTGCGCGGTACGCGATCGACGCGGGCCAGCCCCTTCGGCTTGTCGACCGAGCGGCCGGCCATGCTCACGGACCGCGTCATCCGGTCGACGAACGGGTTGTTGCGGCAGGCGTCGAGCAGCAGGATGCCGATCTTCTTGGCCTGCGAGACCTCGCCGAGCGGCAGGTCGAGCGACAGCGCCTCATAGAGCAGGTCATGCTCGCGCTCGAGCTTGGCGTCGGCCGGGACGAGATAGTTCTCGTGGTCGACCTGCATGCCGTGTCCGGCGAAGAAGATCAACGCCACGTCGGCCGACTGGGCCTTGAGCCCGAACTCCCGGAGCGCCCGGCCGAGCCCGCGATAGTCGGGATCATAGGACTCGTCGACGGTGAAATTCAGGCGGCGCAGCGCCTCGGCCATCCGTCGCGCGTCGTTGCCCGGATTGGCGAGCGGCGGCGCGAACTGGTACTTGCTGATGCCGATGACCAGCGCCACGCGGGTGTCGCTGGTGACCACCGTCGCCGCATCCGATGCCAAGGGCTGGATCAGGAGGAAGCAGGCGATCACGCAAAGCAACAATCCCCACCGCCGCGGTGCCGATGCGCGTCCCTGCTGCGATTGCACGGCCATCACATCACCTCAATGAACATCCTTCCAACACTGATCCGTTCGCCGCCGACCTGGCGGAAATCCTCGATGAGGTCGTCGATGCCATGGACCGGCAGGGGCGCCAGGTCCTCTGCCTTGAGCTGCTGCGGCAGCCGGAGCCCGAATTCGATCGGGGCCGCGACGCAGGCGACCGCTTCCCGGGCGCGCGACGTGTCCAGTCGGATGCTGAACGCCCGTGCCGCGCCCGGCGGGATCTGCACCGCGGCACCGCCCCGCACGAAGGCGTTCGGCTGGAACCGGTTCGGGAAGATGCGCGCCACGGCGCCGTCGGCGTCCTGGTAATAGCAGTAGAGGAAGCCGTCCCGATTGGTGCGCGCCTCGACCACGAGCAGGTCGTCGACGCGATAGGTCGGGTGCTCGCCGCGATCGGTGCTGAGGACGACCGCGACCGGTGGTGGCTCCGCAGCTGCCGGCGGGGCGGCCACGGGCGCCGGGTCCGGCGCCAGGTCCGGCGCCAGGTCCGGCGCGGACGGCGGCGGCGGTACGAGCGCTGCGGTTTCCACCGGCCGGCCGGCGGCCGCGAGCAGGCGATAGTAGACGTCGAAATCGACGCGGCCGCTGGCGATCAGGTCGTGTGCCGCCTGGTAGCGGGCCACGGCGTCGCGCAGCGCCGGGTCGGCGCTGTCGTCGACCGGCCCGTCGTAGTAGCCGGCGCGGGCGAGGCCCGTCTTGGCGAAGCGGACGCGCTCGGCCTCGCCCATGGCGTCGTACCATTCGCGCGCTTCGGCCCGGTAGGTCGGGTTGGTCTGGTCGATCTCCAGGCACTGCCAGTAGGGCACGCGCGTGAGCTTGCCCAGCACCTCGATCGTCGAGAGCTCGATCAGGTCGCGCGCCGCCTGGTGGAAGCCTTCGGACCGGTCGAGTGCCACGGAGAAGGTGAGGCCGGCCTTGCCGATCACGCCGCCGACGTCGCCGCCATGGCCGCTGCGCACGACGGCGATCGAATTGCTGGCCGACATGCCGGGCAGGATCTGGCGGCTGACGAGCTTGCCGATGTTGAGGTCGACCGACATGACGGACACGACCTGATCGCTCGAAACGGCGAGATCGACCGACGGCAGGGACAGGGCGGCGCCGGCATGGGAGTCGAGCACGTTGGCGTCAAGCTGGGTGATCGCGCCGCGGATGTAATAGCTGGGCGCCACGAATTCAGGGCGCAGGCCCACCAGTTGCGACAGGAACTGCACGTCGATCTGCGTCGGATCGTAGTCGACGAAGCGGAAGGCGCCGCTCTTCGCCGACATCTTCGCGACCGCCGTGATCAGCATTTCCTTGGTGCCGGCCGTGATCATGCCGGTCGCGTCCGGCACGCCGGCGCTGGTCACGTAAATGTCCCGCTTGCCCTGGACCAGGAAGAGCTCGTCCATGCAGCGGAGCGATTCGCTGAAGCTGGTGATGGTGCGGGCCGGCGCCGTCCGCGGCTCGACCGCGACATGCGCCATCTCGGGGTTGGGATGGCAGGCCGCCAGGGTCAGGGCTGCCAGGGCCAGGGCAACGGCCAGAAGCGGCAGGCGCATGCGCCGTGGATCGGTGGCAAACCGGTGCTGCTCTCGGCGAAAGCCGCGTTTCCACATGGCAGTAACGCTCCCGCTCGTGCGGTTCGTCGACTCGAAAATACCGCGCGTGTCGTGACTTAACAACGAGAAATGGAAAAATATCTGTGAAGCAGTTCACGGATAATGTTAGCATTTTGCGATTTGTATTATCACCAACTAATAGTTGAAGGACGGAATTCACAATAATCAGCGATGTTATATCGCTGATAGGTTGTTATTTATTTAATATAATCTTGTTTGATGCGAAGGTGCCTAAGGAGCGATTGGTCGCGCTGCTGGTCAGGGCCGCCCGCACTCCAGCGCGTTCGCGACGAACGGGCCGGCAGCAGGGAGATGGCCGACATGGTGCGCATCGCCTTCGACAAGGAGCTCGTCCTTGCGAGCAACTTCCTGCTGCAGCACTTGAACCGCGACGAGCTGCGCGAGCTGGCGGCAACGACCTCGCTCACCGATTACGGGCCGCGCGCGGTGATCTTCCAGAAGGGCGACCCCGGCACGAGCATGATGGCGGTGATCCGCGGGCGGGTGAAGATCTGCACCCATTCGCTCGAGGGCAAGGAGCTGGTGCTCAACATCATCAACCGCGGCGGCGTGTTCGGCGAGATCGCCCTGCTCGACGGCGAGCCGCGCACGGCCGATGCCGTGACGCTCGAGGAGACCAACCTGCTTGTCCTCGAGCGCACGCGCTTCGTGCCGTTCCTGGCCGACCATCCGGACGTGGCGCTGCGGCTGATCTCGATGCTGTGCAAGCGCCTGCGGCAGACGAGCGAGCATCTCGAGGACACGATGTTCCTCGAGGCGCCGTCGCGGCTCGCCCGCTGCCTGCTGCGCCTCGCGAGTGCCTTCGGCAAGCCGGACGGCACGGGCGTGCGGCTCGACATCAAGCTGTCGCAGCAGCAGCTGGGCTGCCTGATCGGCGTGTCACGCGAGAGCATCAACAAGCATCTGGGCGAATGGCAGCGCGACGGGCTCATCGGGGTCGAAAGCGGCTACATCACGCTGATTGACCAGGGGGCGCTCGAGGCGATCGGCTGTGCCGAGCCGGGCAATGCCGCGGCCGAGCTTGCGGCGCGGGCTCAGTCGGCGGCGCCGAGGATCCTGTAGACGCCGACCGGCTGCCGCTTGCCGCGCAGGCTGACGCTGCCGACCTCGGCCGCGCGGAACCGGCCGTCCAGCCGGCCCCAGGTCGGCTCGCCGACCAGGATCACGCAATCCTGCGGCCCGTCGACATGCTGCTTGCCCTGCGCCTCGAGCCGGGACGCCGTATTGGCCGTATCGCCCAGCAGGCAATATTCCATATGCGCGCCGCTGCCGAGGCTGCCGGCGACGAGTGGGCCGGTGAAGATGCCGATGCGGATGCCGGCCGTCGGCAGTCCTTCCGCCGCCCAGGCGGCGTTCAGCTGCTGCATCGCCGCCACCATCGCAAGCGCGCTCTGGACGGCGTTCCGAGCGTCCCGATCGATCTCGGCTTCGGTCCGCCGCGCGACCGGTGCGCCGAACGCGGCCAGGATGCCGTCGCCGATGAAGCGCAGGACGACGCCGTCATGCGCGGCCACGACGTCCACCATCGCGTCGATATAGCGGTCGAGCCAGGCGATGAGCGGGGCGGGCGGCAGCGCCTCGCAGATCGGCGTGAAGCCGGCGATGTCCGAGAACAGCACGGTCGCCGTCAACTCGAGCGGCCGGGGATGGCCGCCGTCGAGGAAACTGTCGCGCTCCTTCCAGAATTCGCGCACGATCGGCTCGCCGACGAAGCGCGAGAACAGCTGCATCAGCACCTTTCGGTCGCGCCGTTCGAGCCAGCCGCGCCAGCTGCGGGCGCCGCCCGCGCCGAGGCTGAGGGCGAGCGTCGGCGCCAGCGGCGCCACGAGCGGGGCGCCGATGCTGAAGGCGGCGAGCGCGCCGGCCCAGATGGCCGCGATCAGCACGGTAACGGCGGCGATCGGCAGCACGCTGTCGTTGACGGCGACCAGCGCCATGCCGATCGCGGCCGCCGCCGCCACGGCGCCGCGTTCGATCCAGGGGCTGGGGGCCGCGAGCGCTGCCCCGTCCAGGATCTGGGCCAGCGCGTGGGCATGAATCTCGACGCCGAACATCGGGTGGGCGAACACCGTGAGCGGCGTCAGATGCTCGTCCTGGCCCGGGATCAGCAGTCCGACGAGGGCGATCCGGTCCTTGAGCCAGGCGGCCGGCAGCGACGGCACCAGCTGGGCCGGATAGATCGGGAAGGCCGTTGCCCCTCGGGCCGCGGGACGCCAGTCGATGCGGAATGGCCGGGCGGGCGGCTTGCCGCCGGCGACCTCGGCAAGCGCCGCCGCGAAACTCGGCGAACCGTTGCCGTCGCGCGGGATATGGAGACGGACCATCCCATCGAACATATCGCGCGCGAGATTGGTGTAGCCGTGACGGCAGCATGCGACGAAGGCGTCCAGGTAGCGGCGTTGCGCCGGCGACAGTGCCGTTTCTCTGGCGATCGAGCCGATCACTACTGGCGTCGGGACCTCGCGCAGCGCGGTCTCGAGCATGCGGTCCTTGTCCGGCTCGGTCGCCTGGTCGAACACGATGTCGAGGCCGATCGCCCGCACGCCCCGCTCCGACAGCGTCTCGATGAGCCGCGCGAGGAACGCGCGGTCGAGCGGCGATCGATAGGACATGAGGCTGAGCGTGTCCTCGTCGAGGCCGATGATGACGATCCGGTCGCTCGGCGGGCGCGGCGGGGTGAAGAAGCGGATCGCGAGGCTCTCGAACAGAAGGTCCGCCGCCGCGATCGGCGAGGGCGGGCCCGCGAGCGCGAAGGCCGCCCCGATGGCGCCGAGGAACAGCAGCACCGATCCTGCGACCGTCGCCGCCATCTTCCGCGCCGCGCGCCTCGATGCGGCCTGCTCCATGACGGCCCCTAAAAGACGGCCAGCGGCGGTCAAAACGATGGCCTTTGTGGACTGCCTCACAGTCGGCCGGACGATGCCGATCTAGCATCCGGGCGACTGTAACACAGGAGGATCCCATGCGCTTCTCGACCCGTGTGGCCGTCGTCGCCCTCGCGATCGCTGCCGGCCTCTCCGCCCACGCCTATGCCCAGGTCGTGGGGCCGGCCGAGGTCCGGATGTTCGAGGACACGCCGTCGCTCGAGCAGCTGCGGGCGATCCTCATCCCGGAATCGCTTCCGGGCACCACGCGCAAGATCGTGATCTCGGGCCACGATGCGCCGGAGCCATCGAGCCCGGTCCATGCGGCGTCGATGCCGACAGGGGCATTGCCCGCCGCTCCAATGCCCGCCACTCCAATGTCCGCCGCTCCAATGCCCGTCGCCATGCCGACCGCGCTGCCGGCATCGATGCCGACCGCCATGCCGAACGCCGTTCCCGCGCCGCATCCGATCGTCCGGCACGAGCAGGCCGCTGCTGCGGCACCGCAGGCAGGCCGGGAGACGCCGGGCGCCGTCGGCTTCCGCATCAATTTTGCCTTCAACTCGGCCGCAATCCCCCGGGCCAACCAGCCCCAGCTCGACCGCATCGTGCAGCTGATGCGCGAGGTTCCGACGCTGGCGCTCACCGTCGAAGGGCATACCGACGCCGTCGGCAGCGCCGACTACAACCTCGATCTGTCGCGCCAGCGGGCGCTGGCGGTCGCGCGCTATCTCGTCATGCAGGGCGTCGATCCCGATCGGCTGCAGGCCACGGGCAAAGGCAAGACCGAGCCGCTGACGGCCGATCCCTATGCAGCCGAGAACCGCCGCGTCCAGTTCGTGCGCCGCGATGCCGGCCGCTCGACCTGATACCGCCACTCCGACGCCGCCACTCCGACGACGCGGGGCTGATCGGCGGAGACGCGGCAACCCCGCCCCGTTGTCGGCGTTGGGAGGATTGGCGTCGGGAGGATTGGCGCCGGGAGGATTGACGCCCCCTCAGCCGCGCTCATTATGAAGACGGGCGGCGTCATCCGGCCCGCTTTCAAGCTTGTGGCGTCGAGAGGTGTGCGGTGGTCGCACCGGGCTATCGACAGCTTGCTGTGCCGGCCATCGTCCTGGCCACGACCTTCCTTGCCTATCATCTGATCGGCGGACCGGCGGTCGTCGCCGACGGTGGCATCAGCGCCGGTGCGCTGGCCGTGATTCGCGACGCGTCCGGCATCGGCGTCTGGCTCGCGCTCGCCTGGCTCGGCGCGCGCAGCGTCGATCTGCTGCTGCGGCGGCTGGCGCTTGCCGGCCAGCGCCCGGCGCCGCCGCCGCGCTTGCTGAGCGATCTGCTGCGTGGGCTGCTGTTCGCGCTGGCCGCGATCGCCATCTTCATCTTCGTGTTCGACCAGCCGGCAACGGGCCTGATCGCCACCTCGAGCGTGGTGATCGCCGTGGTCGGCTTTGCGCTGCGCTACATCATCAGCGATGTCTTCTCCGGCATCGCACTTAACTTCGATCATCCGTACCGCATCGGCGACTGGGTCGAGACCTCGCCGGGTGTCGTCGGCCGAGTGACTGAGATCACCTGGCGGGCGACCCGGCTGTTGACA
Source organism: Aliidongia dinghuensis (assembly GCF_014643535.1). Taxonomy (NCBI): domain Bacteria; kingdom Pseudomonadati; phylum Pseudomonadota; class Alphaproteobacteria; order Rhodospirillales; family Dongiaceae; genus Aliidongia; species Aliidongia dinghuensis. The sequence continues at coordinate 46,546 of NZ_BMJQ01000005.1, forward strand.
CGCGACGGTATCGCCATTGTTGCGCCCAACGGCCTGATCGCGACCGGCCGGCTCGTCAACTACAGCGAGCCGGAGCCGACTTTCCGCACGAGCATCAAGCTGTCGCTCGATGGTGCTGTGCCGAGCGAGCGAGCAAAGCGCCTGCTGCTCGCCGGTGCCATGGCCGCGACGCGTGCCTATCCGGACCTGCGGCCGGACGTGCTGGTCCAGGATTGCGGCGACGACGGCATCCATTACGTCGTCCGCTTCTGGGTCCCGAACTATGGTGAGGAAAACACCTGTCGCGATGTCGTCATGTCCGAGGTGCTGCGTGGGCTCCGTCGCGGCGGCGTCGTGCTCGCCATGCCGAAGCGCGCGATCGCCCTGTCGCGGGACGGCCGGGCCGATACGCGGCGGCGCACCGCGCTCGAGACCCTGGTCGCCGAGACCGAGCTGTTCCAGGCGTTCGAGCCGGAGGAGCAGGCGGTCCTGGCCGGACGGCTGCGTGAGCGGCGCGTCGAGCGGGGCACCGTCGTCGTCCGCGAGGGCGAGCCGGGCGGCTCGCTGTTCCTGGTCGCGGAAGGGGCGCTCGACGTCAGGCTGCATGTCTTGAACGGCAACGAGACGACGGTCGACCGGATGGTGCCGGGCGATCTGTTCGGCGAGATCTCGCTCCTGACCGGGGCGCCCAGGACCGCGTCGGTCGTGGCGATGACGGACGCGGTGCTCTACGAGATGTGCAAGGACGATATCCATCCGCTGCTGCAGCAGCGCCCTGAGCTGGGCGAGCCGCTCGCGGCCCTGATGGCCGAGCGGCAGCAGCACAATCTCAATCGGATGCAGGCGCTCGAGCAGGCGGCGAACGGAGCCGCGGCGCCGAGCTCGGAGGACCTGCTGCGCCGCCTGCGCAGTTTCTTCGGCCTGACGGCGCGGAGCTGAGCCGCGCGGCGGGTCAGTGGCCCTGCTGCTGGACGATCGGCGTCAAGGACCGGCGCGGGCCGGCGATCGTCAGGACCTGCTGCTGCGCGGTCGCGTTGGGACCGGCGATCACGGTATTGCCGCCGCCGTTCGTAATCGTGGTGCCGCCGTGGCGCGGGCGCGTGCCGGCGGATGACGATGCCAAGCCCGGTCCGCTCGTCGGCTGAGCGGTGGTGGCCAGCGTCACGATCTGGTGCTGGCCGACGACGCCCGGCGGCTGGCCGGCAACCTGCTGCTGCACGACATTGCCTGTGCCGAAGTCGACGCTGACCGGGCCGCCGGCGCTGTTGAAGATATAGGGCGTGTTGTCGATCACGACCGGAACGTCGTTCGCCACCGGCGCGCGGCTGGCGGCGAGGGGCTGGCCGCCGATGAAGCCCTCTAGGAAGCCGCCGTCGCCGCGGATCTGCGAGACGAGCTGCTGGTTCGTCGCCTGCCGGCTTGCCGCGGAACCGACATTGGGCGGGCCCGCCGGCGAGATGCCCGGGGTAACGTGGGTGAACGGGAAGCCCGGCGGCGTCAGCACCGGCACATTGGCCGAATTCAGCACCTCCGGGTCGATGACGACGCCGCCGGCCTCCTGGGCCGCAGCGGGCAGGCGCAGCAGCGCCAGGAGGACGAAGGCCGAAAGCCGGGCCGGATGCCACATGACGGGTCTCCTCAAGCGATTGTGAAAGCGCGCGCCGGGCGGGGCGCGGGCGGTCAATGCAGGCTCACCGGCGAGAGGTCATGCTGCCGCACCGCGGCCAGCGCTGAGTCCCGGTCAGCGAAGAGCGAGAGCGGCGTGCCGTCCGCGGCATGCACCGCATAGGCCGCGATGCCGCGAACCCGGACCGGCTTGATGTAGGCGACATACTCCATGCCCAGGGCCGCGAAGTTCCTGACAGCGACCCCTTCGAGCTTGCTCACGCCGTACATGGCTTCCTCCGTTGTTGGAACACCGGGATCGGCGTTCGTGAAAGAAGCTTAGGAGGGCGGCCGATTCGAGGCTGTGAGACGCACCACAAAATGCCCAAGGTTTCGCGCACGATCCTAGAAGGTATGGCCAGGGACAGGACCGGGCAGCCGCGGCTGCGGGCTCGAGGCATCATCGTCATCCGCGTCGTCGGGATTGTCAGCGGACTTATCGTCCTGCGGCTCGACGATCGGCGCGCGATTGTTGCACCCGGCTGAGCCGCGTCCCGGCCGACAGACGGGCCCGCCTTGTGCGCATACCGTCCTGCCATTGACCGTCTGGCAGCTCAGGGAGCCTGGGCCGGCGCAGACCATATTGTCGCCGACGGTCCGGCAGGTCAGCGACTGGGCCTGGCCCGCCCGCACAGCGACGACAGCGGCGGCGGCCAGGATCGAGAGAACGAGGAAACGGGACATCGGCACCTCCGGCCCGCGAACGAGGGCAACGGCAAAAGGCCGATCGAGCGGCTCTGGGTGGGAAGCCGGTCGATCGGCGCGTCGGAAGGGGCTTGCGCTTCGGGCGCTAATGGACGCCCACATGCTGGACGACGGTGCTGCTTCTGCCGACCGCCTGGCCGATCGACCGTCCGAAACGGACATTGGCGAGCGAGCCCTGCGCGGCCGTGACGTCGATGTTCTGCGCCGCCACGCTGTTCTGGCCGAGCGCCAGGGCGACACCGGCGCCGATGCCGATCCCGACCAGCGGGTGGCATCCTGGCGGCACTGAAGCGGTGCTCGAACGCTGTTGCACCACCTGACTGCCCGCACCGAACGCGGTCGTGGTCGCGGTCGCGACCTGGGTGTCCGACAGGGCGCAGCCAGGGCCTCCCGCGGGAAAGGCCGGGAGCGGGGCACGGTTGGCGAACTGGCCGCTGGCACCCCCAAGGTAATGAGGTTGCACCCCGCCGGTCTGTTGCGCGACTGCCGGCGTTGCCAGCAGGGCACAAGCGGCGAGGGCGGAGAACAATCGCAACATCATCTGCTTCCTTCATCAGGAATGCCCGCGTGGAGCCGCGGGCGGAGGGGCGTCGCGCTCGCCCGCTTTGATCGGGCGAGCGCGATCCGGGACCGGCCTCAGTCGCTGGTGACGGTCTGCTGGACGACCTGCGAGCCTCGGCCGCTGGCGATGGCCCGGTTGTTGCCGCCGTTCACGATGTTGGCGCTGTGGTTGATGGCGACGCCACCCAAGGTCAGCGTGTCCTGCTGCACCGCCGAGTCCCGACCGGTCGCGGCTGCGAAGTTACGGCCGCCGTTCGTGACCGCCCGGCTGTGGTCCTGGGCAAAGCCGCCGACCGTGGTCGAGCTCTGCTCGGCGAAGCTGTCGACGCCGCGGGCGATGACAACATTGCGGCCGCCGTTGGTGATCGCCGCGCTGCGATTGATCGCGACACCGCCGACCGTGCTGTTATCTTGCAGCGCCGTGCTGTTCCGGCCACGGGCGATCGCGCGATTGTTGCCGCCGTTGGTGAGGGCGAAGCTGTGGTTCACCGCCTGGCCACCGAGCGTTGCGTTGCTCTGCAGCGTGCTGGCGAAGGCACCGGGCGCGGCTGCGAAATTATTGCCGCCGTTGGTGTGGACCGTGCTGTGGTTGATCGCATCGGCATGGGCGACGGAGACGAGGGAGCCGCTGGCCGCGACGAAGGCGATGGCGGCGAAACCCGAGAAGAGCGAACGCTTGAGTGACATGGCTGTGTTCCCTTGCTGGCTGCTCACCGGAGAACCATTTCCCGGTGCATCTCGCTGACAGCCAGACCCTACCCGAGGCCACATCCGCGCTCTGTGAGCCAGCCAACACTCGGCCGCAGTTTCCTTGGGCAGCGTCCGATGCGGCTTCTAGTGCACTGACTCACACAGAAGGTGCAGGGAGGCGGCTGAGCTTGTCGAGGATGGTTTCGGCAGGCCGGCCGCTACGGGCTCTGCTGCGGGCGCGCAGAAGGCCAAAAGCATCAATCGTCCAGTCCCTTCCCATCGAGAATTTGCTGACGGCATTTTTCAATCCTTGATTCTCGAGTCTTGGATTGTTTTGGTGCTGAAAAGTAAAGGATATACGCTCTTTGTCGTCCAGGCGTCAGCGCCTCAAAGGCGGTTTTCAAGGCAGGGGTATCGTCTAATTTATTTTGAAATTCTTCCGGAACCGTAAATTCCGCGGTCTTTTTCTTATTCACTTTCAATCCAGCTTTTTCCACTTCGATGGCGTCGTGAATATAGGTTTTCAAGACGGTTTCCATCTCGACGATTTCTCGAACGCTGGTGAACCGAATCTGGCGTCCCGCCTGCACATTCTCGGTTTGTCTGATCAGAATCCCCTCGGGATCCTTCAGCAAAGCACCTTTGACAAACAGAATTGCACAGTATTCTTTAAACCCATGTATCAAAACTATATTTTTATCTCCGAGCGTGTAACAGGGGACGCCCCATTTCAGCTCCTCCGTCAGTTCACAGTCGAGAACAATCGCTCTCAATTTATCAAATTCGGCACGCCATTTTTTGACATTACTTAGATAAGCATCGACTTTTGGATTCATTTCGCTCTTTACCATGGCGGACCTGTCAGCCGATTTGCGCGCTATGGGCGAGTATGCGTCCTAATTCGGTTCCGGCCCACCAACCTATAACCCGTTAGGTGATTTTTCCGGCGCGAGGCGGACCGGGCGTGAAGATCCCCATAGGATTTCACGGGATCTTCACGCCCGGGCGCCGAACGCCATCTCGCATTTTCATGGGGCGTTTCCGGATAATCGGGGGATGAGCGAAGCTTGGCAGAGAGCGTCGCTTTTCGAGTGGGCCGCGATCCGAGCGAACGACCATGCAGACGTCCCTGGGACGGCAAAAGGCGCAGGACGCCGCGACGTTGAGGGCTTCGCGGCGGGCCCTTGGCGGCTTTGTCCTCAAGCTTATGCTTTATGCCGTCTTCGCGGTGCCGGCTGCGGTCGGCAGCGGCCATCCGTTGGTGCGGTACGTCAATAATCTGGGCGCTATCTGCGTCTTCGCCGCTGTGCTGTGCGGGTTCCTGGCCCTGCTGCAGCGGCAGCGGCCCGGCGACCGGGCGCTCAACCAATGGGACGAGGCACTGGGCTTCGCCGGGATCTTTTTCCTGCTGCGCGGTATCGCACTCGGCTGATGCGAGCGTTCGATCGGCGCGGCAGGTGTTGAGAGGCGATCATGGCGACGATCCTATGGCGACGGACGCTGAGCGCGCTGACAGCCATCGCGCTCGCTCTGCCGATGGCCGCGGAAGCGGTCGTGCCCTATCCGACCGGTGCCGTCGCCCCGTTGCAGGTCGATGCACTGCCGAGCGGCTTCGTGGCCTCGAACGTCCGTGTCGGGGAGGTCGGTCTCCACATCGTGCGCGGCGGCTACGGCGCGCGCACGGTGCTGTTGCTCCATGACTGGCCGGAGACCTGGTACGCGTGGCGCAAGGTGCTGCCGGCGCTTGCGGCGCGGGAGACGGTCGTCGCCCCCGACCTGCGCGGCCTCGGCGGTTCGACCGTGCCGGCAAACGGCTACGATGCGCTGACCCTGGCGCGCGACATCCACGGCTTGCGCAGCCAGCTTGGCCTCGGCCCTGTCCTCGTCGTCGGCCAGGGCATTGGCGGCACGGTCGCCTATGCCTATGCGCGCCTCTATCCCGACGAGGTGCGGGCGGCTGTCCTGCTCGACACGCCGCTGCCTGGCCTCGGCCCGTGGCCGGACATCCGGAGCGCGCCCAACAGCTGGATGATGGGGTTCAACGCGGATACCGATCTGGCTGAGGCCCTGGTCCAAGGGCGCGAGGATGTTTTCCTGCAAGGGGTGTTCAGCCGCACCGCGGTCGTGCCGCAGGCGATCACGGACGACGATCGGGCGGTCTATCTGCGCAGCTATCGCCTGCCGGCCCATTTGAAGGCCGGTTTCGAGCTCTATCGCGCCCTGCCTGCGGCCGAGGCGTTCGACCGGCAGCATACGGAGGCCTTCGCGCCGCCGATCCTGCTTGTCGGCGGCGACCGGGGGCTCGGTCCCTATGAGGAGAAAATTGCGGCGGATCTGGCTGCCCATGGCGTGCAACGCCTGCAGACCGCCGTCATCCCGGACTGCGGCCATTGGATTGCCGAGGAACAGCCGGCGCGCCTTATCAGCCTGCTGGCATCGCCCTTCCTCGACCAAGATCCCGGCCCGAACGACGCACCGACGCAATAGCGCGGCCGCTTCGGGTATCCGGAACCTGTCCCGCCGGCGCCCGAGCGGCTATCGTGCGGTCGGTATCGCGCGTCGATGCCGCGGGCGGTCAGCGAAGAAGGAAAGATCATGGGCGGAACGGGCTTGGCGGCGTTGGACCGGTTCGATCGTCTCTCCCTGCTCGATGGCGCCACGCCGATCCAGCGGCTCGAACGGCTGGAGCGGGCGCTCGGCCCAGCGGCAGAGGGCGTGCGCCTGTTCGTGAAGCGCGACGATCTGATGGGCATCGGCGGCGGCGGCAACAAGCTGCGCAAGCTCGAGTTCCTGATGGGCGCGGCGCTGGCGCAGCAGGCCGACACGTTCATCACGACCGGCGGCATCCAGTCGAACCACGGGCGGCTCAGCGCTGCCGTCTCGGCCCGGCTGGGCCTCGCTTGCGAATTGGTCCTGACGCGCGTCGTGCCGCGGGACGACACGGAATATCGCCGCAACGGCAATATCCTGCTGGACGGCCTGTTCGGCGCCACGATCCATGAGCTGCCGGGCAGTGCCGATGCGCTCGCCGTCGCCGAAGCGCGCGCGGCCGAGCTGCGCCGGCAGGGGCGCCGGCCCTATGTCGTGGGCTCGGGTGGCTCCTCGCCGGTCGGCTGCCTCGGCTATGCCGCCTGCGCCCGGGAGATCGCGGCGCAGCAGGCGGCGGTAGCGCCCGGCGGCTTCGCCCGCATCATCGTGCCGAACGGCAGTGCCGGGACCCACGCCGGCCTCGCGGCCGGCTTCGCGGCGCTGGGCCTCGATCCGGCGCTGGTGCACTCCTTCACGGTGCTGGCGCCCGAGGCCGCGGCGCGGTCGCGGACTCTCGATCTTGCCCGCGCGACCCTGGCCCTGCTTAGCGACACCGCGTCGCTCGAGCCGGACGCGATCCGCGTCGCGGGCGACCAGCTGGGCGATGGCTACGGCCTGCCGACCGACGCGATGTTCGAGGCCGTCCGGCTGATCGCGCGCACCGAAGGGCTGCTGCTCGACCCGGTCTATAGCGGCAAGGCCTTCGCCGGCCTGCTCGCTGCCGTGCGCGCCGGCGCCTTCCGGCCAGGTGACGCGGTGCTGTTCGTCATGACCGGCGGCACGCCCGGGCTCTTCGCCTACCGGTGTGCCTTCGATCCGGACGCCTAAGGGTCATTTCTTGACCAGCGGGCAGCTGCTCTTGGCGAGTGGCTGGAACGCCTCGTCGGCCGGGATCGTCGCCAGGATCTTGTAATAGTCCCAGGGATATTTCGATTCGGCCGGCGACTTGACGGTCACGACATACATGTCGTGCACCATGCGGCCGTCGGGCCGGATATGGCCGTTCTCGGCGAAGAAGTCGTGGATCGGCAGGCGCTTCATCGTCTCGGCCACGGTCGGGCCGTCGGTCGTGCCGGCCTCGCTGACCGCCTGCAGGTAATGCATGACGGCGGAATAGGTGCCGGCATGGATCATCGAGGGCATGGTCTTCATGCGCTCGAAGAAGCGCTTCGACCATGTCCGCGTCGCCTCGGTGCGGTCCCAGTAGAAGCCGGTCGTGAAGGTCATGCCCTGGGCGCGCTCCAGGCCCAGCGCATGGACGTCCTGGATGAACACGAGCATGGCGACGAGCTTCTGCGCCGGCGTGATGGCGAATTGTCTCGCCTGGGTCACGGCGTTCACCATGTCGTGGGTGGCACTGCCGAGCGCCACCACGTCAGCACCCGAGCTCTGGGCCTGCAGCAGGAACGAAGAGAAGTCGGCGGTATCGAGCGGGTGATAGACCGTGCCCACCATCTTGCCGCCGCTCTCGGCCACGACGTCGCTGACGTTCTCCGTCATCATCTTGCCGAAGGCATAGTCGGCCGCGACCATGAACCAGGTCTTGCCGCCGCCGGCCACGACGGCGCGCGCGGAATTGCTGGCGAGCGCGTAGGTGTCATAGACGTAATGGACCGTGGTCGGCGCGCAGGCCTCGTTGGTCAAGGCGGAAGAGGCCGTGCCGGTATAGACCACGACCTTGCTCTGCGCGCGCGCCAGGTTGGCGACGGCAAGCGCCACCGCCGAATTGTTGAGGTCGAAGATTGCGTCGACATGGTCGCGCTCGAACCAGCCGCGCGTGATGGCGGCGCCGACATCGGCCTTGTTCTGGTGGCTTGCCGAGACCAGTTCGATCGGCTTGCCCAGCGCCTGGCCGCCGAAATCCTCGATCGCCATGCGCGCCGCCTCGACCGAGCCAGGGCCGGCCGTGCCGGAATAGAGCCCGTCCATATCCGACAACACGCCGATCTTCACGCCGCCGTCAGCCGCCGCGGCGCCTGACGCGATCGCCATGGCCGCGACGATCGCGGCCGCGCGCATGCCAGCAGAAACCATCGTTCCTCCCCCTGCTTGTTCTGGTCGACGGGCCCGGTTGGTCCCAAGCTCTCGTCTGTTGGTCTCTCGTCCGTGGGTCTCTCGTCTGTTAGGGCGCTACCCGCCCAAGTGCCGCGGAAACAGCGATGTGCCGATGAAGGCGCACACGTCCTTGAGCTCGGCGCCCAGCCGGTCGATCGTCTCGGACGGATGCTGGCCGGCGATGGTGATGCCGCTGATGCCGAAGCGCGGCCGACCGGCCTGGTCGGTCACGAGGGCGGCGACCGTGACGAGGCCGCGATAGAGGTTGCCGTCTTCGCGCGCCCAGCCGCGCTCGCGGGCCTCGGCAATATCGGCCAGATAGGTCTCGAACGACGGCGGGTCCTGCCAGCGGAGTGCCCCGAAGCGGCGGCGCAGCTCGGCCTCGGGCAGGTGCGTGGCCGCGGCGAAGCAGCGGCCGACGGCGCCGACCAGCGTCGGCAGGCGCAGGCCCAGCCGCATCTCGACCCGGACGGCGGTGGCACTGTGGGCCCGGTCGACGAGCGCGATATGACCCTCGTCCATGACGCGCCACAGCACGATCAGCATGTCGTAGTTGAGGGCGAGCCGCTCGAGCTCGGGCCGGATGAGATCGGCCGGGCTGATGCCGACGAGGCCGGCCGCGAGCTCGGCGACACCCAGGCCCAGCGAATAGACCTTGTCGACCGAGTTGAACGCGACGAAGCGCGCGCGCGCCAAGGTCCGCAAGATGTTGAAGCAGGTCGACGGGCTGATGCCGGTGCCGCGCGAGACTGCGGCGACGCCCAAGGGCGCCGTCGCATCGGCCAGGTACTGCAGGATGCGGATGGCATGGACCACGGCGCCCACGTCGCGCTGGGCGCCGGCCTCGCGCTCCTCGGTCGGCGGGGCCAAGATGTCGGTCAGGTCCATCACACGGGATCCCAGCTGAACACGTCCTGGCTGCGGTCGAGCGGCATGAGGCTGGGCTTCAAGGCCGGCATGCCGTGCTCGGCGATCAAGGCCGGCGTCCAGCCCTCGCCCCGGTGCGCCGAGCGGATCGGCCGGCTCTGGCTCATGAGGAAGATCTCGTTGTGGCGCGCGGCGAAGATCTGTCCGGTGATGCCCTTGGCCGCGTCCGACGCCAGATAGACCGCGAGCGGCGCGTTCTTGTCGGGCGTCATCTGCTGCAGCTTGGCGACCCGCGCCTTCTGGTCCGGCGTCTCGGCCGGGATGGCGCTCGTCATCCGGCTCCAGGCGAAGGGTGCCACGCAGTTGGAGCGGACGTTGTAGCGCTGCATGTCGAGCGCGATCGACTTCGACAAGGCCGCAATGCCGAGCTTCGCCGCCGAATAGTTCGCCTGGCCGAAATTGCCGACGAGGCCCGAGGTGCTGGTCATGTGGACATAGGCGCCGCTCTCCTGCGCCCGGAAATGCTCGGCCGCGGCCCGGCTCACGAAGAAGCTGCCGTTCAGGTGCACGTTCACGACCGCGAGCCAGTCCTCTGGCGTCATCTTGTGGAAGATCGTGTCGCGCAGGATGCCGGCGTTGTTGACGACGATGTCGACCCGGCCGAAGGCGTCGAGTGCTGCCTGCACGATCCGCTGGGCCGAGGTCCAGTCGGCGACGCTGTCGCCGTTGATGACGGCCGCGCCGCCACGCTGCTCGATGATCTGCCGCGTCTGCTCGGCCGGGCCGGCCGACTGGCCCTCGCCGCCCAAGGACGCGCCGATGTCGTTGATGACGACTTTGGCGCCTGCCAGCGCCATGGCGATCGCGATCTCGCGGCCGATGCCGCCGCCGGCGCCGGTGACGATCGCGACCTTGCCTTCCAGCATCGCGCTGTCCTGCATAATCCTACTCCCCGTTCTTGCCCGCGCCCGCTCAGCCGGGCAGGTCGAGCACGTTCTTCGCCAGAATGTTGCGCTGGATCTCGTTCGAGCCGCCGTAGATCGTCACCGGCCGGGCCTGGATGAACAGGCCGGCCGGATTCAAGTCGCGGTTGCCCTCCATGGGCTCGAGCAAGCCCGCATTCTCGCCAGCGATCTCCAGCATCGCCTCGGTGATGCGCTGGTAGAGCTCGCTCTGGTTGAGCTTCAGCATGGAAACGTCGGCGCCCAGGAGCTCGCCGCGGCGCAGGATCTCGACATAGGTCTCGTAAAGCGCGCTGTGGTCGGCGAGATCGAGGCGGAGCCGCGTGTAGCGGTCGCGGAACGCCGGATCCTCTGAGATGCCCATGCGCTGGGCCAAGAGGCGCAGCCGGCTCAGCGCATAGGCCGACTGCTTGGGCGAGCCGATCATGACGCGCTCGAAGCCCAAGAGCGCCTTCGCCATGGTCCAGCCCTGGTTCACCTCGCCGACGAGGTTCTCCCTCGGCACGCGCACATTGTCGAAGAACACCTCCGAGAACTCGTCGTGCATGTCGAGGTTGACGATCGGCCGGACCGTGATGCCGGGCGCGTCCATCGGCACGAGGAGGAAGCTGATGCCCTCCTGCTTCTTGGCCGCCTTGTCGGTGCGCACGAGCAGGAAGATCCAGTTGGCGTCGTTGGCGAGCGTCGTCCAGGTCTTCTGCCCGTTCACCACCCAATCCTCGCCGTCGAGCACGGCCGAGGTCGCGAGGCCTGCAAGGTCCGAACCGGCGTTGGGCTCGCTGTAGCCCTGGCACCAGACATGCTCGCCTGAGAGGATCTTGGGCAGGAAGAAAGCCTTCTGCGCTTCGGTGCCGTAGCGGATCAGCAGCGGCCCGAGCATGACGATGCCGTGGTCGTTGGTGCGGGCGGCACCATGCCGCTCGAACTCCTCGGTCATGAGCAGCTGCTTCGCCGCCGAGAGGCCCATGCCGCCATATTCCCTGGGCCAGCCGGGGGCGAGCCAGCCCTGGTGCGCCAGGATCATGTACCAGGCCTTGTTGTCCCGCCAATGCAGCCGCTTCGGCGGATGGCGCAGCTCGGGCGGATAATTGGCCTCGACCCAGCGCCTGACGTGCAGGCGGAAGCTCTCGTCGTCGAGCGCGTTCAGGTCGTCTGTCGCGTTTTGAGGTTGGGGCTCGCTCGCCATGGTCATTTCCCCGTGAAGGCCGGCGGGCGCTTGCCGAGGAACGCCGCCTTGCCCTCGGCATGGTCCGCCGTCAGGAACATCGCCGCCTGCATGTCGCGTTCCCAGTCGAGCGCTGCGTCGAGCCCAGCCGCCAGATATTGCTTGGTGAGCCCAACTGGCAGCGGCGCCGTGCCGGCGAAGAGGCGCGCCCGGTCGAGTGCTGCGCCAAGCGCCGTGCCCGGCGGCACCATCTGGTCGACGAGGCCGATCTCGAGCGCCTGGGCGGCCGCCACCGGCTCGCCATAGAGCATCATTTGCCGCGCTCGGCCCTGGCCGATGCGGAGCGGCAGGCTGTGCAGCACGCCATAGTCGGGGATAAGCCCGATCTTGCCGAACGACAGCACGAAGCGCGCCTCGGCCGCGGCCACGATCGTGTCGCAGCAGAGCGCCAGGCCCACGGCACCCCCGGCGCACCAGCCCTCGACCGCGGCGATGATCGGCTTGGCACTCTTCACCATCAGGCGTACCAGCCGGTGATTGAGACGGAAACGCTCGCGCCCGGCCGCGAAATCGGCCGCGTCCATGGCCGTGATATCGCCGCCCGAGCTGAAATGGCCGCCGGCGCCGGCCAGCACGATGGCACGTACGCTCGGGTCCGTGTCGTTGCGCTCCAGTGCCTCGATGAGCGCCAATCGCATCGGCAAGGCCAGCGCGTTGCGCCGGGCGGGGTTGTCGAGCGTCAGCACGACGGCGGCGCCGTCGCGCTCCTCCTGCAGCATCTTATCGTCAGACATCGTCGTCCTCCGGCATCAGGGCCGCGAAGCGGGTGCGGTGGGTCTGGGCGGAGCCGAACGCGTTCGCCAGCACCATCGCCTTCCGCAGATACAGGCCCACGTCATATTCGTCGGTATAGCCGATGCCGCCGTGCAGCTGGATCGCCTGGCGCGTCACCAGCAGGCTCGCGTCGGCCGCGCGCGCCTTGGCACGCGACACGGCGGCGCGTCTACGGGGGGAGAGCGGCCCGGCGTCGAGTGTGGCGGCGGCACTCTCGATGCTGGCGCGGCTGAGCGCGATCTGCAGCTTGAGGTCGGCCGCGCGGTGCTGCAGCGCCTGGAAGCTGCCGATCGGTCGGCCGAACTGTTTCCGCGTGCGCAGATATTCGAGCGTCATGGCAAAGCCCTGCTCCATGACACCCAGGAGATAGGCAGCCGTCGCGAGCGTTGCCTCCTCGATCGCGGCCTCGGTCGTGCCCGGCACGGGCTCGGCTGGCGCCGCCTCGAACGTGACGGTGCCCCAATGGCCGCCGTCCTGGGTCTTGGCGCAGTCGAGTGTCACACCCGGGGCGTCGGCCGCGACCAGCGCCAGGCCTTCGCGGGTCGTGACCAGGAACGCGTCGGCGCCGGCCGCCATCGGGACAAAGACTTTTCGGCCGGTGACGCGCCCGGCGTCGAGCCGAGTGTCGGTTCCGGCCGCGACCGTGTCGGCCCGTTCCTGCCAGGCCGGCAGGATGATCCGGCTGCCGTCGACCAGCGCCGGCGGCGTCGCGTCGCCCAGCATGCGCGCCGCCATCGCGCCGGTGACGAGCGGTTCCGGTACCAGGCCGCGGCCCAGCTCTTCGGCCAGTGCACAGAACTCGGCCATACCGAGCCCCGCGCCGCCCGCGGCCTCAGGCAGGCGCAGGCCGATCCAGCCCATCTCGCCGATCTCGCGCCACACATCGCGGTCGAAGCCCGGCATTCCGAAGCGTAGCGCGCGGATACGGGCCAGGTCGCTGCCGCGCGGCACCACCGCGGCGGCACTGTCGCGCAGCATGCGGATATTGTCGGCGCGCTCTTCCGCGACGCTCATGGGCGCACTCCCTCGAATTCGGCGCGGCCGTTGTTGACGACGATTTGGTCGCGCTCGACGACGCGGGCGCGGAACGCTCCGTCGCGCCAGATCTCGGTACGGATCGTCTCGCCCGGGAAGACCGGTGCCGTGAAGCGCAGGGCGAGCGAGCGGCAGCGCGCCGCGTCATAGTCGCCGAGCGCGCGCAACAGCGCGTGTGCGGCGACGCCGAGTGTGCAGAGTCCATGCAGGATCGGGCGCGGGAAGCCGGCCTTCTCGGCCGTGCCCGGATCGGCGTGCAGCGGATTGTCGTCGCCGTTCAAGCGGTAATAGAGCGCCTGTTCCGGCCGGGTCGCGAGATCGATCGTCCAGTCGGGCGCCCCCTCCGGGATCGGGTGCGGCGGCTTGATCGGTCCCGCCGGCCCGCCGAAGCCGCCGTCGCCGCGCAGGAACGTCGTGCTCTCGGTCACGGCCAGCAGGTCGCCGGTCGCGGCGTCGATCACCTGCTTCTCGCTATAGAGCAAGGCGCCCTTGCCGGCGCCCTTGTCGACGAGGCCGATGACGCGCGTCCGGCCGATGATCTCGCCGTCGACGGGCAGCGGCTTCAGCAGGCGGATGCCTTGCTCGCCATGGACGAGGCGCACCGCGTCGACGCCGGTGCGCGGGTCCCGCAGCCAGAAGCCCGGATGGCCCAGCACGACCGCCATGGACGGCAAGGCCTTGAGCGCCCGGTGGTGATCGACGTAATCGAGCTGCCGCCGGTCGAGCGGGTCCTGGCCGAGGCCGACCGAGAGCGCGTAGAACACTGCGTCCCGCGGGGTCACGCGCTGGCGCACCTCCGGGATCGGGAAATTCATCAGATGGTCGTGGTCGATGGCCATCAGTGGGCTCCCAGTTCGATGACGGCATCCAAGGCATAGGCGCCTTCGCCCGCCGGCAGCGCCACGACCGGGTTGAGGTCGATCGACGTGAGCCGAGGGCCCGCCTGGTACGCCAGCACGGATAGCCGCGCCAGCATGCGTGCCAGCGCCGGGATGTCGGCCGGCGGCCGGCCGCGGGCGCCCAACAGCAAGGGGGCCGCCTTGATGCTGCGGATCATCTCGTCGGCGACATCCTCGCCGAACGGGCAGCGCCGGAACGCGACGTCGCGCATCACCTCGACGAAGATGCCGCCGAGGCCGAACATGGCGATCGGCCCGAACACCGGGTCGCGGTGGATGCCGAGGATGCATTCGACGCCGCCGTTCAGCTGCTTGGCGACCAGCACGCCCTCGAGGCGCGCGTCGGGCGCGTGGTGGCGTGCGCGCTCGATCAACAGGGCGAACCCGGCGCGGACATCGTCCGCCGTCGCGACGTCGAGCAGCACGCCGCCGATCTCCGACTTGTGCAGGATGTCCGGCGACAGGATTTTCATCACGACCGGGAAGCCAAAGGCGCTGGCGGCCTCGACTGCGGCCTCGGCCGTGGTGCAGGCGCGCTCCGGCGCCGCCGCGATGCCGGCCTCGGCCAAGAGCCGCTTTGCTTCGGCCTCGTTCGGCGTCTCGGCCGGCAGCGTGATCGGCGGCACATCGGGCGGCGGCAGGCCGGGTTCGTGCGCGAAGGCCGCGCCGAACTTGCCCATGGCGGCGATCGCGACGGTCGCGCGCGTCGGGTCGCCATAGACGCTGAAGCCCTCCGCCTCGTAGCCGGCGACGAGCTCGGGCGAGGCCAGGACCGAGAGCACATAGAGCCGATCGGGATGGCGGGTGCGCACGCCGCCCAGCTCGCGCCTAAGGCCGGACGCGATCGACGCCGCCCAACCGGTATGGGTGAAGAAGGCGAGCACGGACGAATAGTCGCCGTCGGCAACCATCGCCTCGGTGAACTGGCCGACCAGCGAAATGTCGTTCAGGGCCTGGGCCGTGCAATCGACCGGATTGGCCGGGGCCGCGTAGGGCAGCAGCCGGGTCAGCCGCTCCTGTGCGGCGACCGGCATCGGCGGCATGGCGAGCCCTAGCTCCTCGGCAGCGTCGCTCACCAGCACGCCGGCGCCGCCCGAAACCGTGATGACGCCCAGCGTGTTGCGCGCCGGATAGATGCGCCGGGTCGCGAGCTGGGCGATATCGAGCAGCTCCTCGGTCGTGCGCGCCCGCACGGCACCATATTCGGCCAGCACCGCATCGGTCACCGCGTCGTCGCCGGCGATGGAGGCGGTGTGCGAGCGGGCGGCCGCCTGGCCGAGGCGGCTGCGGCCGACCTTCATGACGACAACTGGTTTCTTGGCCGCACGCGCCGCCTCGAGGGCGGCCAAGAAGCTCTCGGCATCACGGATGCCCTCGAGATAGGCGGTAATCACGTCGATGTCCGGGTCCTCGGCCATCCAGCCGATGACGTCGCCGACCGTGACGTCGGCCTCGTTGCCGGTGGTGACGCAGACCGGCGTGCCGAGCCGCCGCTCGCGCGCGACGGCGAAGACGTGGGTGCCATAGGCGCCCGACTGGCTCGCGATGCCGATGCGACCCGGCGGCGGATAGCCGGTCTCGAGGCTGGCCGAGAAGATGCCATAGAAGCCGATGCGGTCGTTGAAGGCGCCGAGCGCGTTCGGGCCCAAAAGCCGCATGCCGCCCACGCGCGCGGCCGCGGCCATGCGCGCCTGGAGGGCGGCACCCTCGGCACCGACCTCGGCGAACGCGGCGGAAAACACGATCGCGCCCTTGACGCCGCGTCCTGCCAATTCTTCGACCGCCGCGACCGCCGCCTCGGCCGGTACGGCGACGATCGCCACGTCCGGCACCTCGGGCAGGTCGGCGATCGACGCGAAGGCCGGCAGGTCCTGGACCGTCGCCCGGTTCGGGTTGACCGGCATGATCCGGCCTTGGAAGCCGCGCCGCAGCATGGCGGCGATCGGCCGGCCCCCGATGCGCGTCGGATCGCTCGACGCGCCGATGATGGCGACCGAGCGTGGCGCCAGGAGGCCGGTGAGGCTGGAGAACCGCTCCATGGCGCTAGTTCCTTCCTTCTCCCTCTCCGCCCCGAAGGGCGGAGAGGGACTTTTCGGCAGATCCAGCCCGCATCGCCTACAGCGCCGCGTCGCTGCCGAGCAGCGCGGTCACCTGGCTCGACAGCGTGCCGCCATTGCCGTGGCAGAGGGCGATGTCGCACTTCTTTAGCTGGCGCTCGCCCGCCTGGCCGCGCAGCTGGGTCACGGCCTCGATGATCAGGAACATGCCGTACATGCCCGGATGCACGCAGGAGAGCCCGCCGCCGTTGGTGTTGACCGCGAGCCGGCCGCTGGGCGCGATGGCACCGTCGGCGACGAACCTTCCGCCCTCGCCCTTCGGGCAGAAGCCCAGGTCTTCGAGGAACAGGATCGTGTTGATGGTGAAGGCGTCGTAGAGCATCACCAAGTCGACGTCTGGCTGTGCCAGGCCCGCCATGGCGAAGGCGCGCGGACCGCTGTCGGAGGCGGCGGTCACCGTCAGGTCCGGCATCTGGGCGATCGAGCGATGCCATTGCGCGCCGGCGCCGCCGAGGAAATAAGCGGGCTTATGCTTAAGGTCTCGCGCCCGGTTGGCACGTACCATGACGCAGGCGCCGCCGCCGTCGGTGACGAGGCAGATGTCGCGGGTGGTGAGCGGATCGCTGATCATGCGGCTCGCGAGCACGTCGTCGCGGGAGAGCGGCCCGCGGGCGAAGGCGGCGGGGTTGAGGTTGGCCCAGGCGCGCGCCGCGACCGCGACGTCGGCCAGCATCGCGCGCGTCGTGCCGTATTGATGCATATGCCGGCTCGCCGCCAGCGCATAGGCGGTGATCGGGTGGCGCGGCCGAAAGGGCGTCTCGTGCCATTGCGGCTCGCTCATCGAGACGAGCCGGCCGCCGGCCGTGCGCTGGTTCGAGCCGTAGCAGATGAGCGCCGCATCGCAGAGCCCGGCGTCGAGCGCCAGCGCCGCCTGCAGCAGATGCATCTCGAAGCTCGAGCCGCCGACGTTCGTGCCGTCGAAGAAGCGCGGTTTCACGCCCAGGTATTCAGCGACCGAGAGCGTCGGGAAGGCATGGGTGCTGGTCGCGGCGAACAGGCCGTCGATGTCGGCGAGCTTCAGGCCCGCGTCCGCGATCGCGGCGAGCGACGCCTCGGCCAGAAGCTCGATCGCGGTCCGGCCGGGCGCCTCGCCGGTGCCGGCCGTGCCGATGCCGACGATGGCCGTGCGGCCTTTCAGGGCGTGGGCCATGTCAGTTCTTCTCCCCGACCGGATCGAACACGATCGCGGGCTCGCCCTCGAGCGTTACGATGCGCGCCTGGACGCGCGTGCCGATCGGCACGGTCTCGACGCCCTCGATGCGGCTCATCAGCCGCGGGCCCTCGTCCAGGTCGACGAGCGCGATATTGTAGGCGCCCTCGCGTGCCCGATTGACCGTGATGGCATGGACCGTGCCCAGGCCGGAGGCTGCGACCCATTCAAGGTCCGTCTCGCCGCTGCCCGGGATGGCAATCCGCGGGTAGAACACATATCGGCCGGTCGAACGGCTGCGCTGGATCATGAAGCGCCCGTCCTTGAGATGCGCCAGGAATTGCGCCTGGGGGCCGCTCGGCGCGTCAGCTGTCGTGCTCAATGGCGTTTCTCCCTCGCGCTTGCCCGGTTCGATCCGGGATGGACTCTCGTTCCTCACGGTCACGGACAGAGGGTGTTATTTCTCCTGTGGAATGTCAATCCATATACAGAATGGCTGACGTGTCATTTCATCGAGGTCAGCCGTCAGATCATTGGGAATTTTTCAGAAACTATAATTTTCTATAGTTTCTATTTATGCGCCTCCGGGACGCGCTATCTTTGATGCATCTCAAGGACGCCGATGGTCGGCGCGAAAGGATGGGCATCATGATCGAGCGCAGGTCGTTCGCCGGATTGGGCGGGGCCAACCATGGCTGGCTCAAGGCGAAGCATCATTTCTCGTTCGCGAGCTACTATGACCCGAACCGGATGGACTGGGGTGCGCTGCGCGTCTGGAACGATGACGAGATTGCGCCGGGCACCGGCTTCCCGCCGCATCCGCACGCGGACATGGAGATCATCACCTACGTCCGGCAGGGGGCGATCACCCATCAGGACAATCTCGGCAACAAGGGTCGCACCGAGGCCGGCGACGTGCAGGTGATGAGCGCCGGGTCGGGCATCGTCCATTCCGAATACAACCTCGAGCCGGGCCTGACGCGGATCTTCCAGATCTGGATCGAGCCCAACCGTCGCGGCGACAAGCCGTCCTGGGGCGCCAAGCCCTTTCCCAGGGGCGACCGCTCGGGCCAGTTCGTAGCGCTGGCGAGCGGCTTCGAGGCCGATGGCGACGCGCTGCCGATCCGGACCGACGCCCGCGTGCTGGGTGCCACACTCAAGGCCGGCGAGACGACCGAATATCGCCTGGGCGAGGGGCGGCGTGCCTACATCGTCCCGGCGGTGGGCGCGGTCGAGATCAACGGCGTGCGCATCGACGCCCGCGACGGGGCCGCGATCCGCGAGGAAACGGTGCTCACGGTCACTGCACTCGAAGATTCCGAACTGGTGCTGGTCGACGCGGCCTGATGGCCGCGTCGGTCACCGACAGCCGGGCGGGTGCCGCACCCGCCCGGCTGTAGGTTATTCACCCTTCCAGGCGGGCTGGCGCTTGTTGAGGAAGGCTTCCATGCCTTCCCGGAAATCGCTGCTCATGTAGCACATCAGGATCAGGTCCTTTTCCTCCTCGAGCCGCATCTTCTGGCTGATACGGCGGATCGCCTCCTTGGTCGCGCGCAGCGTCAGGGGCGCATGGCCGGCGATGGTTTGGGCAAGCTCGGCCGCGCGGGCATGGAGCGCCGCCGCGTCGGGCAGGACCTCGCTGAAGAGGCCGATGCTCAAGGCCTCCGGCGCCTCGATGAGCCGCGCGGTGAAGATGATGTCCTTGACCTTGGCGGGCCCGAGCAGCGTGTAGAGCCGCGCATAGTTCGCCATGGACAGGCAATTGCCGAGCGTGCGTGCGATCGGGAAGCCATAGCGGGCGTCGGCGGTCGCGATGCGGATGTCGCAGCAGGCGGCGATGCCGGCGCCGCCGCCGGTGCAGGCGCCGGCAATGGCGGCGATGGTCGGCACCGGGCAGGCCTCGAGCATGCCCATGACCCGGTTGCCGCGCGCTTCGTAGTCGAGCGCATCCTGCTGGGTCTTGAACGCGCGGAACTGCGAAATGTCGGTGCCGGCGGCGAACGCCTTCTCGCCGGCGCCGGTCAGCACCAGCACCTTGACCGACTGGGTCCGCCCGACCTCCTCGCAGATCTCGGCCAGCCGCTCGTACATGGCGAAGGTCAGCGCATTGCGGGCCTGCGGCCGGTTGAAGGTGATGGTGCCGACGCCGTCCTTGACGTCGTACAGGAGCTCGTCGGTCGCGGTCGCCATATCCATGGTGTCATGTCCTCGTGGTCGATTGTTGCTTTAGGTCCGGCGGTTCAGACCACCACCGTCATCTGCTGCGGGTCGAGCGCGAGCCAGACCGTGTCGCCGACCTCGAACACCTCGGACGGAACGGCGGCGACGCGCAGGCGCAGTCCGCTGCCCTCGGGCGACACGATATAGTCCCAGGACTCGCCGAGGAAGGCGCGTTCCTTGAGCGCACTGCGGACGATGCAGCGCGCGTCCGTGATCGGCGGGCGGCGCAGGAGCGTCACACTCTGCGGCCGGACCGACAGCTGGACGCTCGCTTCGAGATCGCGGCCCCCGTTCTCGAAGGCACCGCGCGGCAAGCCGAACCCGTCGAAACGGATCTGGTCGCCCTCGCACGTGCCCTCGATCAGGTTGGTCCGGCCGATGAAGCTCGCGACGAAGCGGGTGCGCGGCCTCGTATAGAGCGTATAGGGCGCGTCGATCTGCTCGATCCGGCCCTTGTTCATGACGGCGATCCGGTCAGACGTCACCATGGCCTCGCTCTGGTCATGGGTGACGTAGACCGTGGTGAAGTCGAACGCGTCGTGCAGCCGGCGGATCTCGTAGCGCATCTCCTCGCGCAGGTTGGCGTCGAGGTTCGACAGCGGCTCGTCCAACAGCAGCACGCGCGGCCGGACGACGATGGCGCGTGCCAGCGCCACGCGCTGCTGCTGCCCGCCCGAGAGCTCCGCCGGATAGCGGTCGACGAGATGGGCGAGCTGCACCGTCTCCAGCACCTCGCGCACCTTGTGGGCGATCGTCTCCGCATCGAGGCGGCGCAGCTTGAGCCCGAACGCCACGTTCTCGCCGATCGTCATGTTCGGCCAGACGGCATAGCTCTGGAAGATCATCGACATCTGCCGCTTCTCCGGCGGCAGCGCCACGCTCGCCGACGAGATCGGCGTGCCGTCCATGGCGATGGTGCCGGCGGTCGGCTTCACGAAGCCCGCGATCATGCGGAGCGTCGTGGTCTTGCCGCAGCCGGACGGACCGAGGAGCGAGACGAACTCGCCCGGCATGATGTCGAGGTCGAGCCGGTCGACCGCGACGTAATTGCCGAAGGCGCAGGTGACGCCGGCGAGCGAGAGGCGCGGCAGCGTTGGTGCGACCAGGTCGGAGGGGGCCAGGCCGGAGGGGGCCAGGTCGGAGGAGGAACGGCCCGTCTCGATCATGATTTCCTCAGCAGGAAGTCGCGCCCGACCAGCCGGTAGCCGGCGAGCACGATCAGGATGGTGACGCCCAGCAGGAAGAAGCCCAGGGCAGCCAGCGTCTCGAAGCTGCCGTTCTCGCTGAGATCGAGGATCATGACCGAGATGACCCGGGTCTTGGCCGCGACCAGGAAGATTGCGGTGCTGAGCTCGCGCGAGGCCGGGATGAACACGAGCAGCCAGGTACCGATCAGGCTCTTCTTGAGGAGCGGCACCACGACGCGGCGCACGGCGACGAACCGGCTGCCGCCCAGGATGCGCACCGCCTCCTCCATCTCGGGATTGAGCGAGCGCAGGCTTGCCGTGCAGTTCGCGAACGCGATCGGCAGGAAGCGGGTGGTGAAGCCCAGCACCAGGATTGCCGCGGTGCCGTAGAGCATGAGTGGCGGTGCGGAATAGACCGCATAGAGGCCGATCGCCAGCACGATGCCGGGCACGACCAGCGGCGCCATGCAGAGTCCGGCCAGCACGCCGCCGCCGATCACCAGCCGGCGGCCCACCACATAGGCGACGATGAGCGCCAGCACGACCGCAAGGCACGCGGTCGCTGCCGAAAAGATGAAGGTGTTGAGGATGACCTGGCGGCTCGACGCCTCGCCGAACAGATAGGCGAAATTGCCGAGCGTCAGGTTGGCGAAGGAGAAGCCCTGGCCCCAGGCCCGGCTGAACGCGGCTTGCGCCAGCGCCAGATAGGGCAGGAAGACTGCAAGCGCGCATACGGTAAAGCAGAAGCCCAGCACGGCCCAGCGCAGGCGGCCGAGCCGCATCAGGCTGCGCCCGCCGCCCTTGCCGGTCAGCGACACATAGCCCTTGCGGCCAAGGATCGTCCGCTGCAGTGCCAGCATCGCGATGGTGATGAGCACCAACGGCACGGCATAGGCGGCGGCCGCCTCGGCCCGCACCGGGAACTCGAAGAACTGCCAGAGCTGCAGTGTCATGATGTTGACGCGTGCCGGCAGCGCGATCACCGCCGGCGTGCCGAAGAGCGCCACCGTGTCCAGGAACACGATGATGGCGCCGCCCAGGATCGCCGGCAGCACCAGCGGCAGGGTCACGCGCAGGATGGTGCGGAAGGGGCTGAGGCCCAGGATATGCGCGGCTTCCTCCATCTCCGACGACACGCGGTCGAGCGCGTCGGCGGTGAAGACGAAGATGTAGGGAAAGGCATAGAGCGCCGTCACCAGCACCAGGCCCGCGAAGCTGTAGACATTGACGATACCGGCGTGGGCGCCGGTGAGCGCCATCCAGAGCCGGTTGAGCCAGCCGGCGTTGGGCCCGGCCAAGAGGATCCAGCCGATGGCGCCGAGGTAGGACGGCGTGATGAAGGCGCCCAGGACCGTGGCGCGCACCAGCCCCTTCGCCGGCATGTCGGTCCGCGCGACCGCCCAGGCGAGCGGCACGGCGAAGCCGGTCGCGACCAGCACGACGGCGGCGCCGTAGAGCAGGGAGTTGCCGAGGCCCACGAGCCGGCGCAGGTTGCCATAGGCCGTGACGTAGTTCTCGAGCGTGAGCTGACCGGTCTCTGTCGACTGGAAGCTCGAGAACAACAGCCGCGCCATCGGCGCCACGATCATGAAGACGAGCAGCAGCGTGGCGCCGACCCAGATCACGGTCGATGGATCGAGGGTGACGAACCGCCGGGCCGGCCGCGCTGCCGACTCTGCTGGCGTCGCCACCGCTGGCTTTGCCACCGGGGCGAGGTCGCCGCCGGTCAGGTCCGGGGCCAGTGATCGTCGGGTCATCGCCGCCTCACATGCCGAACGTGTCGCGCCATTTCGCCTTGTTCGGCGGCAGCTGCTTCTCGATCTGATCAGCCGTTGGCGCGAACGGCTTCATGTCGGCCAAGGACTTGCCGCCCGCCGCCGGCGCCACGTCGCCGCGCAGCGGCTGCTCGAAGTTTGCGGCAAGGATCTTCGAATAGTCCGGCCCGGTCAGGAACTCCATGAACAGCTTGGCGGCATTCGGATGGGGCGTGCCCTTGATGATGGCCGAGGGCGAAATCACGATGAGCGTGCCTGACGACGGATAGACGACAGCCAGCGGGTTGCCCTTGGCGGCACTCCGGAGCGCCGAGGCCGCATTGCCCATGCCGACGATGCGCTCGCCCGAGTTCAGCACGGTCACCGCATCGTCGATCGAACGGCCGATCTGCGGGTCGAGCGCATTCAGCTTGGTGAAATAGTCCCAGCCGTAGCGGTTCTCCATCGCCACGGTCCAGACCCCGACCATGCCGCTGTAGTTCGGGCTGCCGAAAGTGATCTGGCCCTTCCAGCGCGGATCGGTCAGGTCCGGCCAGTCCTTGGGCGCATCCGCCGGCTTGACCTTGGCCGTGTTGTAAACGATGGCCGAGATCCCGACCCAGCTCGTGTGGAAATAGCCGTCCGGATCGACGTTCTTGACCGCGTCGACCATGCCGGCTTCGTTCTCCGGCACGTATTTCACGAGCTGGTCCTTGGATTTCAGGAACATCATGTGGCCGATGTCGGTCGTCGTGAACACGTCCGACTGAACCTGGCCGGCCTTCAGGTCCTGCAGCAGGCGCTGGAACGCGACCTGCGAGGTCGTCTTGATGGCACTCACCTGGATGCCAGGATATTTGGCCTGGAACGCCTTGCCGACCTGATCGCAGATCGGCTGGTCGAGGATGCCGGAATACCAGCTGACGGCGCCCTCCTTCTTCGCCGCGTCGTAGAGCGCCTTCTCTTGTGTCGTCTCGGCCGACGCCGTCGAGAGTGCGAGGCCCGCCAATCCTATTGCCGCCAGCAGCGACGATGCCCATCTTGCCCCGTTCATCGTAAGCGCTCCTCCCCGTTGGTTCCGGGCCTGCTTGGTTCTCGGCTTCGGGGCCGTCCGGGTCTCCGCCCGGTCAGGACGCGGCCTTGCGCCTTCTTGGTATTCTCCCTGGTGGATTCGCCGCCTCAACGGGCGGGCTGCTGGCGATGAAGCGGCTCATGCCTTGCGCGATATGGGTTTCGCCCGCCGCCCGCGCGCGCACCGGATCGCCGGCCGCGATGGCGCGGACGATCTCGGCGTGCTCGGCGTTCGACGCGCGCATGCCTTCGCTCGAGACGAGCGAGCGACGGCGGAACAGGTTCAACTCGGCGCCCAGCTCCTCATAGATCTTGAGGGCGCGCCGGTTGCCGGCAAAGCGCAGCAGGGTCGAGTGGAAATCGAGATTGAGCGCGTAATAGCCGGCGGCGTCGCCCGCCGTCTGCGCCGCGGTCATCTGCCGGACGAGCCCGCGCAGCGTCGCCACCTGCTCGCGTGTCGCGTGCAGGGCCAGCTTGGCGCAGGCGTTGCCCGTCAGCGCCACGCGGATCTCGTAGAGCTCGTGCGCCTCCTCGGCGCTGACCTTGCGTACGAACGAGCCCTGGTTGACGACGGTGACGACGAGGCCCGCCCCCTCGAGCCCGCGTACCGCCTCGCGGATCGGGCCGCGGCTGACGCCGAGCCGCGCCGCCAGCGCCAGCTCGTTCAAACGCTCACCGGCCTTGAGTTCGCCGGTCGTGATCAGGCGCTCGATCTCCTGGGCGGCAAGCGAGGCCAGCGACCGGGTCCTGAGGATGTCGAGTACGTCGAGCATGGGATCGTCCATGCGCCATGGTGGGGATCGAAACCGTAAACTGTCAACACTATACAGTCTGATTGTCGACAGTTTACACTACTGCCAAAGCTACAGGAAACGGGAGGGTCCCTGATGTCTACCGCCTCGTTGGCACTTGCCCGGTTCAAGGTCCTTGACCTGACGCGCGTGCGGGCCGGCCCGACCTGCGTCCGGCAGCTGGCCGACTGGGGCGCCGACGTCATCAAGGTCGAGCTGCCGGAGGCGCTCGACCAGGGCGAGCCGATGGGCGGTCCGCGCCACGGTCCGGACTTCCAGAACCTGCACCGCAACAAGCGCAGCCTGACCTTGAACCTGAAGGATCCGGCCGGCATCGCGATCCTGAAGCGGCTCGCGCTCAAGGCCGACGTGCTCGTCGAGAATTTCCGCCCGGACGTGAAGCAGCGCCTGGGCATCGATTACGCGACGCTCGGAACCTTGAACCCGCGGCTCATCTACGCCTCGATCTCGGGCTTCGGCCAGGACGGGCCCTATGCCGACCGGCCGGGCTTCGACCAGATCGCCCAGGGCATGGGCGGGCTCATGTCGATCACCGGCGAGTCGGGACGCGGGCCGATGCGCGTCGGCATCCCGATCGCGGACTTGTGCGCCGGTATCTTCGCGGCTCAGGGCGTGCTGGTGGCGCTCCTGGAGCGCGAGACGAGCGGCAAGGGCCAGTGGGTGCAGAGCTCGCTCCTGCAGGCGCAGATCTTCATGCTCGATTTCCAGGCGGCGCGCTGGCTGATGGCGGGCGAGGTGCCGCCGCAGGCCGGCAACAATCACCCGACCAGCATCCCGACCGGCGTGTTCCGCACGCGCGACGGCCATATCAACATCGCCGCCGCCGGCCATGCGATCTGGCAGCGGCTCACGACCGTGCTCGGTGCCGAGGAATGGCTCGCTGATCCGCGCTTTGCCACCAGCGCCGCGCGCAGCCAGAACCGCGATCTGCTGCAGGTCGAGATCGATGCCCGGACCGAGCAGGAAGACAGCGCCACCTGGATCGAGCGGCTCAACGCCGCCGGCGTGCCGTGCGGGCCGATCAACCGCATCGACCAGACCTTCGCCGAGCCGCAGGTCGAGCATCTCAAGATCGCCCGGGATCTGAGCGGCGTCCGCTATGTCGGCCAGCCGGTGACCCTCAGCCGCACGCCGAGTGCGATCGTCGATCCGCCGCCGGACCGCGGCCAGCACACCGACCAGATCCTGGGCGAGCTCGGCTTCAGTGCCGCCGAGATCGCCGAGGTGCGGGCGCGGCAGATCGTCTGACGGCCGAGAGAGGTCCGCCAGGCCCGGCTCACTTCTCGGCGAGCCGGGCCGGACGGGTGGTGCGCGACAGGCCGTAGACGATGCCGGCGGCGATCAGGTTCGTGCCGACGCTCGCCAGGATCGGCAGGGCGTAACTGTGGCTGAGGTCAAAGGCGAGGCCTGCGGCCCACGGGCCGATAAGCGTGCCGAACGCGACGCTGGTATAGAGCACGCCGATGATGCCGCTGACGTTGCGGCCGCCGAAATAGTCCATGACCAGCGCCGGCAGCACGGCGACAAAGCCGCCGTAGAACACGCCGAATGCCAGCGCGAACAGCGCCAGGATCCAGGCCGCCGCTGTGGTCACCCAGAGCGAGACGGCCCAGACGGCAAGCGCCGCCGCCATGCCGAGGAACATCAGCAACAGCGACGGCTCGCGGCCGACCCGGTCGGCGAGGCTGCCCAGGAAGAAGCGGCCGCCCGTGCTGCCGATGCCGATCACGCTGAGGAGCAGGACGGCAAGCGGCAGCGGCACGCCATGGTCCCGCGCATAGGGCACCAGATGGACGAACGGCACGAACAGGCCGAAGGACGCAATGAGGCAGGCGGCATAGAGGCCAGCGAAGCGGCGCGAGTGGACCGCGGCGCCGACCGAATGACCCGGCGATCGAGAGTATTGGGACCCGACCCGACCGGGGCGGGGCGATGCCGTGTCGCCGTCGGGCGCTAGGCCGCGATCGGCGGGATCGTTCTCGATCAGCAGGGCGAGGCCGCCGCCCAGCACTGCGGCGAGCACGCCCAGGACGAGATAGGTGTCACGCCAGCCCATGGCGGCGATGAGCCATGAGGCGACCGGCGGCATGACGAGCGTGCCCATGCCGATGCCGCTGACCGCGAGGCCAGAGGCGAGGCCGCGCCGCCGGACGAACCAGCGCTGCACGGCGCCCACTGCGGGCACATAGGAACAGCCGACGCCGAGCCCGACACCCAGCCCGTAGGCCGCATAGACCTGCATGAGGCTCTCGGCCGCGCTCGCCGCCGCGAGTCCCGCGCCGATCAGCAGCATGCCGATGACCGCCAGGCGTCGGGAGCCCCAGCGGTCAGCGAGCGGGCCGCTCACGATGCCGAGCCCGAAATAGAGGAAGCCCGCGAGCGAGAACACGAGCGAGACCGAACCGCGCGAGGTCCCGAAATCCCGCTGCAGCGATTCGACGAAGGTGCTGAACGTATAGGCGCTGCCGAAGCCGATGAAGGTCACGGCGAAGGTCGCCGCGACCACGAACCAGCCGTAAAACGGCCCCGGTCGAACCGGCGCGGATTCGGCACCAGGGCGAGGGCTCACGCGAAGCATCTTCCTTCTCCAGATAAGGAAAGCTAATCTCGTGCTACAACATCGTTCCCGGTTCTCTGGCTTACAAACGAGATCTTCTGCGGCAGTCAGATTAGGTATTCTAAATGATAGATAATCGGCTGCCGCCGCTTAACGCACTCCGGGCCTTCGAGGCGACGGCGCGCCATCTCTCGGTGAAGAACGCGGCGGCGGAATTGTGCGTGACGCCCGGCGCCGTCAGCCAGATGCTGAAGCTGTTGGAAGGGCGTCTGGGCGTGGCGTTGTTCCGGCGGGTGAACCGCGGCATTTTCCTGACGGATGCCGGACAGGCCTATCTGCCGGCGATCCGCAATGCGTTCCGCCAGATCGCCGAGGCGACAGATCGGGTCGCGATATCGGCCGAAACCGGCTTGCTCACCGTCAGCGTCACGCCGTTCTTCGCCGCCGCCTGGCTCGTGCCGCGGCTCAAAGATTTTCAGGATGCCCACCCCGACATCGACCTGCAGGTCGTGACCGGCAATGCGCTCGCCGATTTCACGCGCGACGGCGTCGACCTGGCGGTGCGCCACGGCCTCGGGCGCTATCCGGGCCTCGTGAGCAAGCGCCTGTTCACCGTCGAGATGGTGCCGGTCGCGGCCCCGGCGCTGGTCGATCGCCTGGGCCGGCCCGCCGATGCCGCCGCACTCGCCCATTGGCCGCTGGTCCATGACGCGGAGCGCAAGGGCTGGCACCTGTGGTTCAGGGCCCAGGGCCTCGACGAGATCGGTCCGCCGCGCGGCCCCGCGTTTGATGATGCCGCCCTGCTCATGCGCGCGGTCTCGACCGGCCAGGGTGCCGGCCTGCTGCCGGCCGCCATGGTCGCGGCCGAACTGGCGGAGCGACGGCTCGTCCGGCTGGCGGGCGACGCCTGGCTGCAGGACTTTGCCTATTACCTCGTCTGGCCGGAATCGGCGGGCGACCGGCCCAAGGTGGCGGCGTTCCGCCGCTGGATCCTCAAGGCCGCCGCGGACGATCCGATGGAACACGAGCCGATCGCGACTTGACCCATCACGACAGCTGGTCGGCGCCCAATGCCGGCGTTGTCCGGCGGGGCAGGGCGAGCCTGAGCTTGGCGGCAAGCCCGTCCCGGCGGAATGGCTTCAGCAGGACCCACTCCTCGCCGCTCAGGCTCTCGACGTCGGCGAAGCCGGTGACGAAGACCACCGGCAGGTCGGGCCGCAGGTCGCGCGCGCGGCGCGCCAAGGCCACGCCGTTCAGCCCCGGCATGGCGAAGTCGGTGACGACGAGGTCGATGCGCGGGTCGCCCGCGAGCTGCGCCAGCGCCTCGGTGCCGTCGGCCGCCTCGATCACTGAGAAGCCGAGGCTGCGCACCATTTCCGCGACGGTTTCGCGCACGCCGGCATCGTCGTCGACGATCTGGATCAGCGCCGGCCCGTGATCGGCGACGGCCAGCGACGCCGGGGCTTCGACCGGTGCCGCCTCGGCCGCCGCTTCGACGCGCGGCAGATGGATCCTGACCGTGGTGCCACGCTCGAGCACAGTCTCGATCCGTACCACGCCGCCCGACTGCTGAACCATGCCGTAGACTTGGCTCAAGCCCAGGCCGGTGCCCTTGCCGGGCGGCTTCGTCGTGAAGAACGGGTCGAAGGCGCGGGCCAGCACGTCCTCGGTCATGCCGGTGCCGGTATCGGCGACCGCAATCAGCACATAGTCGCCCAAAGACAGGTCGCTCGGGGACAGATCGGACCGGCTGTCGATCGCGATGTTGTCGGTCGAAATCGTCAGGGTGCCGCCGGTCGGCATGGCGTCGCGCGCGTTGATCGCGAGGTTGAGCAGCACGAGTTCGAGCTGCACCGGATCGACGAGCGCCGGCCACAGGCTGGGGCGCAAGGCGAGCTCGACGCCGATCGTGCCGCCGAGCGTGCTGCGCAGCATCTCCGTCATGTTGCCGATGAGCCGATTGAGGTCGACCACTTCGGGCGACAGGTGCTGCTTGCGGGAAAAGGCCAGCAGCTGCCCCGTCAGCGTCGCCGCGCGGTCGACCGCCGTCTGGATCGCCGCGAGGCCGCGCCGGGCGCGCGCACTTTGGCCGTCCAGGCTCAGGAATTCGAGATTGCCCATGATCGCGGTCAGCAAATTGTTGAAATCATGGGCGATGCCGGTGGTCAGCTGCCCGATCGCGTCGAGCTTCTGCGACTGGTAGAGCTGGCTCTCGGCGCGCTCGCGGGCCTCGATCGCCTCCGCCTT
Organism: Aliidongia dinghuensis; assembly: GCF_014643535.1. Taxonomy (NCBI): domain Bacteria; kingdom Pseudomonadati; phylum Pseudomonadota; class Alphaproteobacteria; order Rhodospirillales; family Dongiaceae; genus Aliidongia; species Aliidongia dinghuensis. The sequence goes on from NZ_BMJQ01000005.1 coordinate 75,886, forward strand.
CTCGCCGAGCGCCCGGGTCAGCCGCTCGTAGGTGCCGAACTGATGCACGAGCGCCCAGACGACCAGTCCGATGGCGGCGATGCACAGGCCGCCGGCCGTCGCGTTGATGCTGGAAGTATGGCGCCAGTCCGCCAGGACCTGGTCGAGCGTGCGCGTCACGTTCACGACCAGCGGATAATCCTTGAGCGCCCGGGTCGCGACGATGCGCCGGTAGCCGTCGATCGACAACGGGGTCTCGTAGACGCCGGCATCGGCATGCAGCAGCGTTTCGGTGAAGGACTTGATCTGGAAGACCCGGCCGACGCCCTCGATCGAGGGATAGCGCGCGAGCAGGGTGCCGTCGCGCCGCCACAGGCTGATGCCGCTGCCGGGACCGAGTTCGAGCCCGTGATACAGATTCTCGAAATAACGCAGGTCGACGGCGCCCAGCACCAATCCGACGAATTCGCCCGAGGGACCGTTCACCCGACGCGCGACATAGAGCGTCCAGGTGCCGGTGCCGCGATTTTCGACCGGCTCGCTGATGTAGGCTCGCGTGGTCGGCATGTTGCCAAGCGCACTGAAATAGTCGCGGTCGGCGACGTTGATCGTCGGGATCGGGTAGTAGCGGGAAAAATTGATGAGATGGCCGTCGGACGCGATCATGGCCACGGCGTCGAGCTGCGGCACGTCGGCGACCCGTGATCGGAGCAGCCGGTGAGTTTCAGCGCCGGCATAGAGGCGCTGGAAATCGTCAGCCGTCTCGATGCCGTCGGCCTTCACCTGGTCGATGACGCTGTCGAGCACGAGATCGACGCCCTGGATCGCCCGGGCGGTCTGCTCGGCGAGCGACAGGTTGAGCGTCATCAGCTCGCGCTTCGCGTCGGCGATCTCCTTCGCCCGGGTTTCCAGTATCACGAACACGGTCACGGCGAGGACCAGCGCCGCCGACAGCACGCCGCCCACGACCAGCCGGCGGGTCGGCCGGCTTTCGCGCCATTGCCGGGCCCAGTCGTCCTTCACCGGTGCCATTCCTTCACCGGCGCCATCTTTTCTCTCGGTCGCTCGGGACCATGCGGGAGCCGCTCCAAGTCGCCCGGACCACCATACTGACCCACCATACCGACCCACCATACCGACACCGGGCGGATTCTGTCTCGGCGCGCGTGCATTGGCGGCGCCGAATCGGCACATCTGTGGTTGCAGCGGATGTGACTGGCGTCGTTAAGATTTCGGCATCGATCGGCCGCTATAACGGCAGGAAGCGGCAAAGCCGAACAAATTGGAGCGATAGCGGATGGGGACGTATCTGGTGACCGGGGGCTGCGGCTTCATCGGCTCGCATCTGATCGAGAGTCTGGAGCGCGACGGCCATAGCGTGCGCGTGCTCGATGATCTCTCGACCGGCAAGCGTGAGAACCTCACCGGCTCGGCCGAGCTCGTGGTCGGCGACGTCGCCGATGCGGCACTCGTGCGGCAGGCGATGGAGGGGGTCGACGGCTGCTTCCACCTGGCGGCGATCGCCTCGGTCGAGCGGGGCAATCTCGACTGGCTCGGCACCCACTCGGCCAACCTGACCGGCGCCATCGCCGTGTTCGACGCGGCGCGCCGGCCGGGTGAGCGGGGGCCGGACTCGAGGGGCGTCCCGGTCGTCTATGCCTCGTCCGCGGCCGTGTTCGGCGACGAGCCGGGCATGCCGCTCACCGAGGCCTCGCCGACCCGGCCGCTCTCGGCCTACGGCGCCGACAAGCTCGGGTGCGAGCTGCACGCGCGCGTCGCGGGTGCTGTCCATGGCGTACCCACCGCCGGCATGCGCTTTTTCAACGTCTATGGGCCGCGCCAGGACCCGAAATCGCCCTATTCCGGCGTGATCTCGATCTTCTGCGACCGGCTCGCCGCCCGGCGCCCGATCACGATCTTCGGCGACGGGCTGCAGACCCGCGACTTCGTCTATGTCGCCGACGTGGTCCGCAGCCTGCGCGCGGCCATGAGCAGGATCGCGACCGCACCGACGATCACGACCGGCATCTACAATGTCTGTACCGGCCGTTCGACCTCGGTCGTCGACCTGGCGCATACGATCGCCGAGCTCTGCGGCATCGCGGCCGACATCACCTTCGCCCCGCCGCGGGCCGGCGAGATCCGCGTCTCGCTGGGTGCCCCCGACCGGCTGAGCGCAGAGCTTGGTGTCGAATGCCGCACGGAGATGGCCCAGGGCCTGCGCGCGACGCTCGACAGCCTGAAGCGGGCTTAAACGGTCGCCGCGTCGCGCGGCACCAGGCGCAGGAAGCTCGCGATGCTGGCAGCACCGGCAAAGCCCGCGCCCAAGGCAAGCGCCAGTGCCGCGCCGCCGCTGGACGAGAGACCGAAGCAGAGGGCGACCAGGGCCGCGCCGATGCTCTGGCCCAAGAGCCGCGCGGTCGCGACGATGCCGCTCGCCCCGCCGCTGCGGCCGGGCGGTGCTGCCGCCATGAGCGCCTTCAGGTTCGGCGACTGGAAGAAACCGAAGCCGAAACCGCAGATCGCCATGCGCCAGCTGATCTCTAAGACCGTGGGATGAGCGGGCAGGCCGGCCAGCAGCGCCATGCCGACGCTGAGGATGGCGAGGCCGAAGCCACCCAGGATCGCGGGCGGGTAACGGTCGGACAGGCGGCCGGCGATCGGCACGACCACGGCGACCACGACCGGCCAGGGCGTCATCAGGAACCCGGTCTCGACCTGGGTTCGGCCGAGCGCGCCCTGGAAATAGAACGGCAGCGAGACGAAGGCCAGGCCCTGGGCCGCAAAGGAGCAGACCGCGGTCACCGCGGAGAGCGCGAAGACCGGCCGGCGGAACAGGTCGACCGGCAGCATGGGCGCCGGATGGGCCGTCTGCCGGCGCAGCATGGCCAGGCCGAACAGGCCGGCGCCCAGGAACTCGGCGGCGATGAGCAACGGCGAGGCCTGGTGCCCGGCCTCGCCGATCGCGACGATCAGGAGGCCGAAGGTGCCGGCGTTCAAGACGGCGCTCGTCACGTCGAAGCGATGGGGTGCCCGCACCGAATGGGGCAGGGCCGGGATCGCGACGGCGATGCCGAACAGGCCCAAGGGCACGTTGACCGCGAACAGCCAGGGCCAGGACGCGACCGACAGGATGGCGGACGCCACGGTCGGCCCGACGGCGAAGCACACCGCGACGACGAGCGCGTTGAAGCCCACGCCGCGGCCGAGCGAGCGGGCCGGATAGATGAAGCGGATCAAGGCCGTGTTGACGCTCATGATGCCGCTGGCGCCGAAGCCCTGGAACACGCGGGCGATGGCGAGCGTCGGCAGCGACCAGGCCGCGGCGCAGACGAGCGAGGCAAGGGTGAAGAGCGCCAGGCCCACGATATAGATGCGCCGATAGCCGAGGATGTCGCCCAAGGAGGCGAGCGGCAGCAGCGAGACCATGAGCGCCAGCTGGTAGGCGTTGACGACCCAGATCGAATCGGCAGCACTCGCCTTGAGATCGGCGGCGATGGTCGGCAGCGCCGTGTTGGCGATCGCCGTGTCGAGCGTCGCCATGCCGACGGCGATGACGAGCGTAGTGACGGCCCAGCCCCGCCGCCCCGGCGGCAGCCCGTCCTCGATCGAGGGTGGGGCGACCGGTGCCTGGGGGACCGGAATTGCGGGTGCCAGCGTCTCGTCCAACCTGTCCATCGACCACCGTTCGGGTCAGCCGCGCATTCGTCAGACTATTGGTCCATGCCGGTCCGTGTCTGACGAGATCGAAATCTGCAAGGCAGGGTGCGGGTTCAGGCGTTGGCTCCCGCAAGGATCGTATCGGGCTTCCCGCTTATTCCGCCGCCGGCTGTCCGTGGATCGCCTGCCAGACCCGCTCCGGTGTCGCCGGCATGTCAATGTGCCGGACGCCGTGCGGCTGGAGCGCGTCGACGAGCGCGTTCATCACCGCTGGCAGCGCGCCGGCGCAGCCGGCCTCGCCGCAGCCCTTGGCGCCCAGCCGATTGGTCTTCGCCGGCACCGGGTGGCTCGCGAAGCGGAACGGCGGGGCATGGAGTGCCCGCGGCATGGCGTAATCCATGAACGAGCCGGTCAGCAGCTGGCCCTGCTCGTCATAGACCGTGTGCTCGAGCAGCGCCTGGCCGATGCCCTGCACCACGCCGCCATGCAGCTGGCCCTCGACCAAGAGCGGGTTGATGACCGTGCCGAAGTCGTTGACCATGGCATAGGCCGCGACCTCGACGACGCCGGTCTCGGGATCGATCTCGACCTCGGCGACATGGCAGCCGTTCGGAAAGGCCGAGGGCGGGTTGTCCGAGACATGGGCGACGTCGAGTGCGGCCGGCACCTCCGGCGGCAGCTTGCCCGCGGCGGCGAACCGGCGGACCTCGCGGGCGAGCTCGATGAGGCCGATGCGCCGGTCGGTGCCGACGATGCCGAACCCGCCATCCACGAACTCGATGTCGGCGGTCGCCGCCTCGAGCACGAAGGCGGCGGCCTCGCGGCCCTTCTCGATCACCTGCTCCGCCGCCTCGATGAGCGCCGTGCCGCTGGCGATGGTCGAGCGCGACCCGCCGGTGCCGCCGCCGACCAGGAGCTGGTCGCTGTCGCCCTGCAGCAGGCGGATCTTGTCGAACGGCAGGCCCAGATGGTCGACCAAGATCTGGGCGAAGGTCGCGGCGTGGCCCTGGCCGTAGTCGAGCGTGCCGGTCACCATGGTGACCGTGCCGTCCTCCTCGAACCGGATGCCGCCCATCTCCTTGGACGGCGGCGCGTTGACCTCGAGATAGCTGCCGACGCCGCGGCCGCGCAGCTTGCCGGCCGCGGCGCTGGCGGTGCGGCGCGCCTCGAACCCGTCCCAGTCGGCAAGCGTAAGCGCCCGGTCGAGCAAGGTGCCGAACTCGCCGGAATCATAGACCATGCCGGACGGCGCCTGGTACGGCATGGCGTCGGGCGCGATATGGTTGCGCCGCCTGAGTTCCAGCCGGTCGAGGCCCATCTCGGCCGCGGCCGTGTCGATCAGCCGCTCCATGTAGTAATTGCCCTCGGGCCGTCCGGCGCCGCGATAGGGCCCGATCGGCGTCGTGTTGGTGAACACGTTCTTGGTCGAGACCTCGACGAGCGGCGTCCGATAGACGCTGACGACGTTCTTCACCGCATTCATGGTGATCGGCAGCGGCAGGCCCGGATAGGCGCCGGAATTGCCCCAGCCTTCGAGGCGCACGGCCAGGAACCGGCCTTGTGCGTCAAGCGCAAGCTCAGCCTCGATCTCGTGGCCGCGGCCGTGATTGTCCGACAGGAAGCTGCCGGACCGCTCGTCGGTCCATTTGACCGGCCGGCCGAGCGCGCGCGAGGCGTGCAGGATCGCGACATATTCCGGATAGACGCCGGCCTTCATGCCGAACGAGCCGCCAACCTGGCCGGTCAGCACCTGGACTCGGCTCGGCTCGACGCCCAGCACGTCGGCCGCGAGCGCATTGCGCAACCCGATGACGCCCTGGCAGCCGACATGCAGGATCCAGCGGTCGTCCTCGGCACGGTAGTGCCCGATGGCCGCGCGCGGCTCCATGGCGTTGACCACGACGCGGTTGTTGACGAGCCGCAGCTTCGTCACATGGGCGGCCGCAGCGAAGGCGGCGTCGACCGCCGCCGTGTCGCCGTAGTGAAAATCGAGCGCCACATTTGCCGGCACATCGTCATGGACGAGCGGCGCGCCCGGTTCGCAGGCCGCGCGTGCGTCGGTCACGGCCGGCAGCGGCTCGATGTCGAGGGCGACCAGCTCGGCCGCGTCCTTGGCCTGAAGCGCCGTCTCGGCGATGACGACAGCGACTGCCTCGCCGGCGAAGCGGATGCGCTCGGTCGGCAGCGCCGGGCGGCGCGGTGCCAGCATGGGCTTGCCGTGCCGGTCGGGCGGCGTCACCGGGCATTTGAGCCCGCCATAGCCGGCGGCGGCGAGGTCGGTGCCGGTATAGACCGCGAGCACGCCCGGCTGGGCCAGTGCCTCGGCCGCATCGATGCCGCGCAGGCGGCCGTGGGCATGCGGGCTCCTGACCATGACCGCATAGGCCTGGCCCGTGAGATTGAGATCGTCGGTATAGCGGCCGGCGCCGCGCAGCAGCTGCGGATCCTCGCTCCGCGCGACCGGCTGGCCGATGCCGTAGAGGGAGGTGGGCGAAAACATCGGATCGCTGTCAGGGGCCATCAGGTCGCTCAGTGTGTCAGGGGCGCGCCGGGCTGGCGCAGCGGGTGGGCACGGGCGAAGGCGTCGTGCGCCAGGCAGGTCTCGACGATGCGGCCGACCGTCGGCAGGTCGCCGAACTCGACCTTGAACACGCGGGCGCCCGCCGCCTGGCTGATCAGGCACAGGTCGGCGATGGTCGGCGTGTCGCCGTGGCAGAAACGCCCGGTCGCCGGATCGCCTGCGAGCCGCGCCTCGGCCGTCGCCAGCCCCTCGCGGAACCAATGGCGGATCCAGGCGGTGCGTGCCGCCTCGTCCTGGTGCATCTCCTCGGCAAGGTAGCGGCGGATGCGCGGCGTGATCAGCGGGTGATGGTCCGCGGCGAAGAGCAGCGCCAGCGATCGCACCCGGGCCCGGCCGCGTGCATCCGACGGCAAGAGCGGCGGCGTCGGATAGGTCTCGTCGAGATATTCCAGGATGGCGAGCGACTGGGTCAGCGGCGGCGCGCCGTCGATGATGACCGACGGCACGGCCGCCTGCGGATTGAGCGCCAGATAGTCGGGCGTATGCTGGTCGCCCACGTCGATGTTGATCATCTCCTCCTCGAAGGCCAGGCCTTTGAGGTTGAGCGCGATGCGCACGCGGAACGCGGCGGCGGACCGCCAGAAGCCGTACATCTTGATCTTGGGCATGCAACAAGGCTCCGGCCATGGCTCGCGGGGCTGCGAGGGCCAATGCTTAGATTGGTATCTTTCCCCCCGAGCGTCGAGAGGGCGCCATCGCTACGCCCGCGACAAAATGTGCTGGCCCTGTCTCCTCTCCGCCCCCAAGGGCGGCGAGGAATGGAGAGAGGCGCCTCACGCCGACGGCCAGCCCTTGAGGGTCATGGCGACGACGCCGTAGAGCGCTTCGCGGCTCGCTCCCGAAGACGCCTGGATCGCCATGCCGTGGGCGACCGTCATGACGTAGCGGGCGAGCTCGGCCGGGTCGGCGCCGGCCGGCAGGTCGCCGGCGGCGCGCGCCTCTTCCAGGCGCCGGCGCAGCGCTGCCTCGTTCGCGATGCGGCGGACGACAAGCGCCTGCCGGATCGGCTCGGCATCGTCCGAGCAGGCGAGTGCGCCATTCATGTCGAGGGAGCCGGCCGGCCGGTCCGGATCGGTCTGGGCGTCGGCGCATCCGTAGAGCAGATGGCTCACCGCGTCGCGTGCGGTCGGCCGGGCGAGTGCCTGCTGCATGAACGCCATGCAGGTGTCGTCGTACCGGTCGAGCGCCTTGCGGAACAGCTCTTCCTTGTTGCCGAAGGCGGCATAGAGCGAGGGCCGCGTGATGCCCATGGCCTCGGTCAGGTCGCTGAGCGACGTGCCCTCGTAGCCCTTGCGCCAGAAGACGTCGAGCGCGCCATCGAGCGCTTGGTCAAGATCGAATTCGCGGTGGCGTCCCATCGCCCGGCGACCCTCGGATGATTTCCTACCGGTCGATATGTAATCTGCTTGACAGGGGCCGTCCAGTCATCCCAGCATAGCGTATCGAGCAGTACTGTATCGGTCAGTAGGCGTCAGGAGCCTGCCCAGATTCACTTGCTCGCACCTGCAAAAAAATTTATTACCGACCGGTAGGAAACCCCGTTGACGTCGTCCGGTTCGCTCCCCATCTGAGCGAAACTATACCGATCGGTAGGCTATCGAGGAGTGCCGTCGTGCTGCCCCGCCTCATGGGGCAGCTGGGTTCCTCGCTCCGTATCTCCTCCCTGATTACGCGCCCGCCCGGCTTCGGGGAGCGTCATAGGAATTTGCCATGCGTCCTTATTCCGTCGCCGCCCTCGCCACCCTTTTGCTCACGGCCACGGTCCTTGCCGGCTGCGGCAAGGACGCCCAATCCCAGCCGGCGCCGCCGCCGCCGACCAAGGTCGAGGTGACCGGGGTCGTGTTCCGCGACTTGCGCGCCTGGGACGACGTCACGGGTCATCTGGAAGCGATCGATTCGGTCGCGGTCCGGCCGCGCGTCGGTGGCTTCATCGACGAGGTCCGCTTCAAGGACGGCGCCAAGGTCAAGAAGGGCGACGTGCTGTTCCAGATCGACCCCCGGCCTTTCCAGGCCGAGGTCGACCGCCTGACCGCCGAGGTTGAGCGTGCCCGGGCCCACTCGGTCGTGGCGATCGCCGACGGCGAGCGCGGCCAGCGGCTCATCGCCCAGAACGCGATCGCGCGCAGCGACGCCGATCGGCTCACGGCGGAGGCCGCCCAGGCCAAGGCCGATCTCGCGGCCGCCCAGGCAGAGCTGCGCCAGGCGCAGCTCAATCTGGAATTCACCCATGTCGTCTCGCCGATCGACGGCCGTGTGTCGAAGGCGATCATCACGCGCGGCAATCTGGTGACGACCGCGGACCTGCTCACCACCGTTGTCTCCGACGGCCGGATCTACGCCTCGTTCAACACCGACGAGCAGACCTACCTCAAATATGCCGCGGCCGAGCGCGACCGTGGCGCGCCGGTCGAGCTCGGGCTCATGACCGAGGACGGCTTCCCGCACCACGGCACGCTCCAGTTCCTCGACAACGCGCTCGACGCCCGGAGCGGCACGATCAACGGCCGCGCTGTGTTCGAGAACGAGGACGGCAGCCTGACGCCCGGCCTGTTCGCGCGCATCCGGCTGATGAGCGTCCAGACCGAGAAGGTGGCGCTGGCGCCCGAGCGGGCGCTCGGCACCGATCTCGGCCGGCGCTTCGTGCTCGTGGTCGACGGCAAGCACGCCGTGCAGTACCGCCAGGTGGCGCTCGGCCCGGCAGTGGGCGAGATGCGCGTCATCCGCTCGGGGCTGGAGCCCGGCGACAATGTGATCGTGAGCGGCCTGCAGAAGGTGAAGCCTGGCGACGTGGTCGATCCGGTGACGACACCGGCACCGCAGCTGGCCGCCCTCTACCAGTAATTCGACAGGCTGCCGGGCGTCGCGGGGCCCCCCAAGGCTCTGCGCTGCGCCCGCCCTAATCCTCTCGCGGAAAGCGCGACCCATGAATTTCTCCCGATTCTTCGTGAACCGGCCGCGCTTTGCGGCCGTGCTCTCCATGGTCATCTTCATCGCCGGCCTGGTGGCGCTGCCGCAGCTGCCGATCGGCGAATATCCCGAGGTCGTGCCGCCGACGGTCATCGTGAAGACGACCTATGCCGGCGCCGACCCGTCGGTCATCGCCGAGACCGTCGCCTCGCCCTTGGAGCAGGCGATCAACGGCGTCGAAGGCATGCTCTATCAGTCGTCGCAGTCGACCGCCGACGGCGTCATGACCTTGACCATCACCTTCGCGCTCGGCACCGACGGCGACAAGGCGCAGGTCCTGGTGCAGAATCGGGTGGCGCAGGTGCTGGCCCGCCTGCCCGAGGAGGTGCAGCGCGTCGGCGTCACCACGACCAAGGCCTCGCCCAGCCTGATCCTGGTCGTGCACCTGACCTCGCCCGACAACCGCTACGACATGCTCTATCTGTCGAGCTACGCGCAGCTCCATGTGAAGGACCCGTTGGCGCGCGCCTATGGCGTCGGCGACGTGCAGACCTTCGGCTCGGGCCCGTACTCGATGCGCATCTGGCTCGACCCGGAGAAGCTCGCCGCGCGCGGCATGACCGCGGGCGACATCGTGGCCGCACTTCGCGAGCAGAACGTTCAGGTCGCGGCCGGCCAGATCGGCGCGCCGCCGGTCGACGGCATGGCCGACTTCCAGATCTCGATCAACACGCAGGGCCGCCTCACGACCGAGGAGGAATTCGGCAACATCATCATCCGCGCCGGGGCCGAAGGCGAGATCACCCATCTGCGCGATGTGGCGCGCATCGAGCTGGGCTCCGACAGCTACGCGCTCCGCTCGCTCTTGGACGGCAAGCAGGCGGTCGCGATCCCGGTGTTCCAGCGGCCGGGCTCCAACGCGCTGCAGATGGCCGCCGCCGTCAAGGCGACCATGGAGCGCCTGAAGAAGGATTTCCCCCAGGGCGTCGACTACGACATCGCCTATGACACGACCGGCTTCGTCACCGAATCGATCCACGCGGTGGTGCACACGCTGTTCGAGGCGATCGTGCTGGTCGTGCTCGTCGTCGTCGTGTTCCTGCAGGGCTGGCGCGCGTCGATCATCCCGCTCATCGCCGTGCCGGTCTCGCTCATCGGCACCTTCGCCATCATGCTCGTCATGGGCTTCGGGCTGAACGCGCTGACGCTGTTCGGCCTGGTGCTCGCCATCGGCATCGTCGTCGACGATGCGATCGTCGTGGTCGAGAACGTCGAGCGCAACATCACGCTCGGGCTGGCGCCCGCCGCGGCCGCACGCCGGGCGATGGCCGAGGTGACCGGGCCGATCATCTCGACGGCCCTCGTGCTCTGCGCCGTGTTCGTGCCGACCGCCTTCATCAGCGGGCTTACCGGCCTGTTCTACCGGCAGTTCGCGCTCACCATCGCGATCTCGACAGTCATCTCGGCCTTCAACTCGCTGACGCTCTCGCCGGCGCTCGCCGCCGTGCTCCTGAAGTCGCACGATGCGCCCAAGGACCGCTTCGAACGCTTCCTCGATGCCGCCTTGGGCTGGTTCTTCCGGCCGTTCAACCGGGTGTTCACGCGTGGCTCGGTGGGATATGTCGGCGGCGTGTCGCGGCTGCTTGGCCGTTCGGTCCCGGCGCTCGTGATCTATGTGGGCCTGCTGGGCCTCACCGTGTACGGCTTCCTCTACACACCGACCGGCTTCGTGCCGCAGCAGGACAAGCTCTATCTCGTCTCGGCCGTGCAGCTGCCGGACGCGGCCTCGCTCGACCGGACCGAGGCGGTGATCCGCCGCATGGACGACATCGCCAAGCACACGCCGGGCATCGCGCACACGGTCTCGTTCCCGGGCCTGTCGATCAACGGCTTCGTCAACAGCCCGAACTCCGGCATCGTGTTCGCCGTGCTCGACGGCTTCGACAAGCGGCGCGATCCGTCCTTGTCGGCGGCAGCCCTCGCCAAGACGCTGAACCAGAAGTTCCAGGCGATCACCGAGGGCCGTGTGCTGGTCTTCCCGCCGCCGGCGGTGCAGGGCCTGGGCACGATCGGCGGCTTCCGCATGCAGATCGAGGACCATGCCGGCCTCGGGCCCGAGGCGCTGTTCAAGGCGACGCAGGCGGTCATCGCCAAGGCGCGCCAGGAGCCTGCCTTGGCCGGCATCTTCTCCAGCTACCAGATCGGCGTGCCGAAGCTCCATGCCGACATCAACCGCGAGAAGGCGCGCGCGCAGGGCGTGTCCCTGAGCGACCTGTTCGAGACGATGCAGGTCTATCTGGGCTCGCTCTACGTCAACGACTTCAACCGGTTCGGCCGGACCTACCAGGTCAACGTCCAGGCGGACGAGCGCTTCCGCCTGCAGCCCGAGGACGTGCTGCGCCTGCAGACGCGCAATCAGTCGGGCCAGATGATCCCGCTGGGCGCGTTTGTGAAGATCAACGAGACGACCGGTCCGGAATCGACCAACCACTACAACGGCGACCTGACGGCCGAGATCAACGGCGCGCCGGCGCCCGGCTACAGCACCGGCCAGGCACAGGCGGCGATCGAGCGGATCGCGCAGGAGGAGCTGCCGAACGGCATGAGCTTCGAATGGACGGAGCTGACATACCAGCAGATCCTGGCCGGCAACACGGCGGTCTATATCTTCCCGATCTGCGTGCTCTTGGCCTTCCTGGTGCTGGTCGCGCAGTACGAGAGCTGGTCGCTGCCGCTCGTCGTCATCCTGATCGTGCCGATGTGCCTGTTCTCGGCGCTCGCCGGCGTGCAGATCACCCACGGCGACAACAACATCTTCACCCAGATCGGCCTCATCGTGCTGGTCGGCCTCGCCTGCAAGAACGCGATCCTGATCGTCGAGTTCGCGCGCGAGCGGGAGATGGAGGGCGACACGACGCTCCATGCCGTGCTCGAGGCGTGCCGGCTCCGGCTCCGGCCGATCCTCATGACCTCGATCGCCTTCATCATGGGCGTGGCGCCGCTCGTCTTCTCCGAGGGCGCCGGTTCCGAGATGCGCCAGGCCATGGGCATCGCCGTGTTCTCCGGCATGCTGGGCGTGACGCTCTTCGGCCTGGCGCTGACGCCGGTCTTCTACTGGACGATCCGGCGGCTCTCGGGACGCCCGCTCGTGAAACATGTCGAGCAGGACGAGACACCTGTTCCTTCATCCCATCTGCCCGCTTGAGGCCCGTCATGAGAACCCTTCGTTTGGCGCCAACTCGGTGGGCCTTGTTGGGCGGCGTCTCGCTGCTCGCTGCCTGCGCCGTAGGCCCCGACTACAAGGCGCCCGAGCCGGCACCGGCCGCGGTCGAGCATGCCGATCCCGCAACCTATGCCAAGACCGCGGCCGACGCCCGATGGTGGCACGCGTTCGAGGATCCGGAGCTCGATTCGCTCGTGACACGCGCGCTCGCCGGCAACCTCGACCTGCGCGCCGCGGTCGCCCGGGTGCGCGAATCCCGCGCCCTCTTCGACGACCGGCGGCTCGACCAGTTCCCGCGCGTCACCAGCTCGGGCGGCTATACCCGGTCCTATGAGCAAACACCGGGCTTCGGCACCAAGCGCGCCAACGTGGAGAGCGCCGACCTCGGCTTCGACGCGGCTTGGGAGATCGATCTGTTCGGCCATGTCCAGCGCAGCGTCGAGGCGGCGGACGCCGACGCCGGTGCGGCAGAGGCGGACGCGCGTGATGCAGAAGTCACGGTCGCGGCCGAGGTCGCGCGCAATTACTTCGAGCTGCGCGGCGCCCAGCTGCGCCGGACCGTGGCGGAACGCAATGCCGAGACCCAGCGCGACACGCTGAAGCTGACGGAGACGCGCGTCGCGGTCGGCCGCGGCGATCCGACCGACGTCGAGAGCGCCAAGGCGCGGCTTGCCGCGATCGAGGCGACGATCCCGAGTTTTACGACCGACGAGACACGGGCCATGGCGCGGCTCGCCGTGCTGATCGGCGAGCGGCCGGGTACCATCGACCAGGAGCTGGCACCGCGCACCGAGCCGCCGAAGCCGCTGGTGAAGCCGCTGCCGATCGGCGACGCGAGCAATTTCTTGCGCCGCCGACCGGACGTGCAGGCGGCCGAACGGCGGCTCGCGGCCGAGACCGCGCGCGTCGGCGTCGCCACGGCCGATCTCTTCCCGCGCGTCACGGTCACGGGCTTCGTCGGCCTGCTGTCGGGCGACGTGTCGCATCTCTTCACCCACGGCGCCGGCGCCTATGCGGTGTCACCGACCGTGACCTGGCCGGCGTTCGACCTCGGCGGCGCCCACGCCCGGCTGCGCGCGGAGGAGGCGCGCTCGGACGCAACGCTCGCCGCCTATGACCAGACCGTGCTGCGCGCCATCGAGGATCTGGAGACGGCGCTCGAGGCCTATCGCCAGCAGCAGGCGCAGATCGGCAAGCTTGTCGACCAGGTGACGGCGTCGCGCCGGGCGGCCGAGCTCGCGCGCATCCGCTACCAGGAGGGCACGGCCGACTTCCTGGTGCTGCTCGACGCCCAGCGCACCCAATTGCAAGCGGAAGATGCGCTGACTGCGGCCGAGACTAGTGCCAATACCGACATCGTCGCCATCTATAAGGCCTTGGGCGGCAGCTGGGCCTGAGGAGACCCGGCTGCCGGCTTAACAGAAGAGAGGAAACGCCATGTCCTTCACACTCTACGACGCCTCGATCCCGGTCATGCTGCGCTCGCTCGGCCAATTGGCCTCGCTGCTCGAAAAAGCGGCCGCCCATGCCGAGGAGCGCAAGATCGATCCGTCGATCTTCGTCAACGCGCGGCTCGCCCCCGACATGTATCCGCTGGCGCGCCAGGTCCAGTCGGCGAGCGATGCAGCCAAGGCCTGCGCGGCACGCCTCGCGGGCCTGGAGAACCCGAGCTTCCCGGACACGGAGACGACCTTCCCCGAGCTGCAGGAGCGCATCGCCAAGACCGTGACGTTCCTGAAGAGCGTCGATCCGGCCCTGATCGCGGGGCAGGAGGGGCGTGAGATCGTCATGAAGCGCTCCTCGGGCGACATTCACTTCACGGGCGCCAGCTACGTGCAGGGCATGGCGCTGCCGAACTTCTTCTTCCACGTGGTGACGGCCTACGACATCCTGCGCCACAACGGGCTCGCGATCGGCAAGCTCGACTATCTCGGCCGTCCGTAACGCTCAGCTTCAGCTCTCGGTCTGGCGCCGCGCCTCGGTTGCGAGCGGCGCCAGGTCCGGGCCGCCCGAGCCGGCGACCAGGCTGTAGCCGAGGCCGGCCTTGGACCAGGCGAAGCCGCGGATCGGGCCCTCCGAATGGGCGGCGAGCGGCGCGTTGCGGTCGATCGCCATCGGGCGGGCCAAGAGGGCGAGCCGCGTGCCGTGGTCGTCGTCATAGAGGAACAGCGCGGCCGGCCCGTGCGGCGTCGGCACCAGCCGCCCGCCCATGAAGCGGTAACCGGATGCGGCCAGGTCCGGCACGGCGACCGGATGCTGCAGCCGTTCCGAGACCCAATGGACGAGCTCGCCGCGGTCGGCCGCCTTGAGCTCGACCGGCCGGATATGATCGGCCGCATAGACCGTGTAGCTGTCGGCCGCTTCCGCGGCGAGCGAGGCGATGCCGGCCGCGGTCCGGTCGGGACTGTGCGGCAGCAGCCAGCCGCCGACGCCGCCCACCACGAGCAATGCGATCGCAGCGGCCATCGACTGCCAGGACGACCGCCAGGGCCGCGCCGTCGGATGGCGGCGTGCCTCGATCAGGCGCGCGAGGCTGAGTTCCGGCGGGATCGGTTCCTCGGCATGAGAGGCGAGTGCCGCGCGCAGCGCCTCGCGCTGCGCGCCGTAGCCGGCGATCCGCTCTGCCTCGGCTGGATGGCGGGCGAGATAATCCTCGACCTCAGCTTGCCGAGCGGCGTCGAGCCGCCGGTCGACATAAGCGTGCAGATCTTCTTCGGTGATCGGGCGGCCGGTCGTCATTTCACTCTCCACAACGTCGGGCGCTCAGGCTTCGTCGGTTGGTCTCGGTTCGTCGGTTGGTGTCGGTTTGTCGGTTGGTCTCGGGCGCCGGCATCGGGTGCCATTGCGCGTGCCAGCTTCTCGCGTGCCCGCGCCAAGCGCGACATCACCGTGCCGATCGGGATGTCGAGCACCCGTGCTGTCTCGGCATAGGACAGGTCCTCAACCGACACCAGCAGCAGCACGCTGCGCTGTTCCTCGGGCAGGGTGCCGAGCGCGTTCAGCAGGTCGCGATGCTGCAGGCCGGCCTCCTGGGTTGGCGGGCGCGCCACCACGGTCTCGCTGACCTCGTCGAGCTCGACATGCCGGCCACGGCGGGCCGATTGGCGCAGCTGGCTGATCGCCAGATTGTGCAGGATCGTGAAGAGCCAGGTCTTGACGTCGCCGTCGCCGCGCCGCTGGTGCCAACGGGTGATGGCACGCTCCAGGCAGTCCTGCAGCAGGTCGTCGGCCGCGGCCCGCTCGCCGAGAAGCGAGCGAGCGTAGCGGCGGAGCGCCGGGATCAGCGGCTCGACCAGCAGCATCATGTCGTTCATGGCGCGCCTGCCCTTTGAGAACAGTCTGGCGGAAGCCGCCCGGCATCGCATCCTTTATCAGGATGCCGCTGCCGGGCGGCTCCGGTTACTGGACCTGGACCTGGACCGGCTTGCCGGCCTCGGCCGCGGTGCCGGCGGCGATGACCAGATAGCGGCGCTCGGCCTTGCGGTCGTCCTGCACCACCTGGCGGATTGGCCCGATCGCGTTCACGATCGCCGCACCCGCCGGGTTGGTCATGAACGAGGCCAAGGGCTCGAGCTTGCCGCCGCCGTCGGCGCGCGACGACAGCGCCAGGACATAAGGATGCTTCGGCTCAAGCCCGGTCGCCGATGCCTGCAGCACCTGGACCAGGCCCTGGTCGAACAGCGACACGCTGGTCGGCGCGGTGCCGGCCGCCTTACCGCCCGGCGCAAGAGCCAGATGCGTCGACTGGCCGGCCAGCCCAAGCGGCGTCAGGTTCTGCAGCCCGTCGCCCTCCGGCACTGCGTTCGGCACATAGACGACCGCCTGTGGCGCCTGGCCGATCGGGATGGTCGCGATCACCTTGTTGGTGAGCGTGTCGATCGCGGCGAAGGCGTCGGCGTTCTCGAGCCCGACATAGACGCGCGTGCCGTCGCCCGACGGCCAGATGCCGTGCGGCAGCTGGCCGACCGGAATGGTTGCGACCTGGCTGAAATCGCTGGTCTTGAACACTTTGACCTGGTTGAGCCCGCCGATCGTGACATAGGCGAAGGTGCCGTTGGCGTTATGGACGATGTTGACGTGGTTGGTGATCGGGCCGGTGTCGATCGAGGTCAAGAGGTTGAACGGGGGCTTGGCGTTGAACACCTCGGTCTTGCCGACGTCCTTGAGCGTGAACCAGACCTGGTTGCCGTCCGGCGTCGCCGCGATGTTCGGGCAGAACGGGCTGTCCTGCTTGACCCGCGCCACGATCTGGTGATCGGCGACCGTGACCACATCGGTCTCGGGATTGAACGAGGAGCAGATGTAGCCGTACTTGCCGTCGGGCGAGAAGATCTGCATGCCAGGGCCGGCCGGCACCGTGATGCGGCTCTTCTCCTCATAGGTCTGGCCGTCGAGCACCGCGATGTAGTTCTCGCCGCGCACGGTGACCCAGACCTCCTTGCCGTCGGGCGTGAAGAACGCCTCGTGCGGCGAGCGGCCGACATATGTCACGTGCTTCACCGCATTGGTCGCCGTGTCGATGAAGGTGACGGAGTTGGAGCCGATCGAGACCACGGCCAACGTCTTGTGGTCGGGCGAGAAGCCCATGCCGTGCACCAGCACCTGGCCCTTGTAGAGCGGGCTGAAATTGCCGGGCGATGGGTCGCCGAGCTTGATCACGCCCAGCGTCTTGTTGTCGACCGGGTCGACGACCGAGACCGTGTTGGAGAATTGCTCGGCCGCATAGACGCGGTCCTTGTGGCTGATCGCCACGTCCGGCGTGTCGGCGGCTTCGGGGGCCTGACCGGCCCAAGCCGGGGTGAGCGCGGTCGCGGCCAGGAGCGCCGCCGAGAGAAGTATGTGTTTCACGGGTCAGTGTTCCTTGTGCAGGGGCGTAGCGGGAGACTTCGGGGTCTGGTCGGGAGAAGCTGCGGACGGCGGCAGCGGCTGGCCGAGCGCGATGGCCATGGCCGCGATTTCCTGCTGCTGCTCGACGACGATTTCCTGGGCGATGCGGCGCAACTGCTCGTTATGGCCATAGCGCAGCTCCGCCTGGGCCATGTCGATGGCGCCCTGGTGGTGCGGCGTCATCATGGCGACGAAGTCCTTGTCGATATCGCCCGTCGGCTTCGCGTCCATCCCGGCCATCATCTTGTCCATGGCCGTGGCATTCTCGGCCAGGAACGGCTTCTCGCCCGGATCGGCGGCGAGCGCGGGTGCCGCGACGCCGATCAGTGCCAAGACGGCAAGGGTTTTCGAGGGGAAGAACTGCATGGTGCCTCCAGGACGGCAAAGGTGCCGTCGTGGAGGTGGGACGCCGCGGCCGGAAGGTTATTCCGGAACCGGCGAAAATTTTCCGGAAGCCATGCTGGACGATTTCCGATCGTCGGCATATGCTTGGCATATGCTAAGGAGATCGGGATGGCCACCGAGCGTCACGTCAAGCTGTTCAAGAACGGCCGCAATCAGGCGGTAAGGATTCCGCGCGAATTCGAGCTGCCTGGCGAGGACGCGGTCATGCGCAGGGAAGGCGACCGGCTCATCATCGAGCCCACGCCGCCGAAATCGCTTTTGGCCGTGCTGGCGACGCTCCCGCCGCTCGACGAGGAGTTTCCGCCGATCGCCGATCCCCTTCCAGGGCCGGTCGAGCTTTGACGCGCTATCTGTTCGACACCAACATCGTCTCCGACCTTGTTCGTCATCCGCAGGGCCGCATCGCCGACCAGATTCGCAAGGTCGGCGAGACACGGGTCTGCACCAGCATCATTGTCGCGTCGGAACTCCAGTACGGCGCCGCTAAAAAAGCTTCGCCGCGACTTACTGCCCAGCTGGAAGCGGTGCTGGGCAGCCTCGATATTCTGCCTTTTGAAGCGCCGGCTGACCGATTCTACGGGATGGCCCGCGCGCGCCTCGAGCAGCTTGGCCGACCGATCGGCGGGAATGATTTGCTCATTGCCGCCCAGGCGATGGCGCTCGGCTATACGATCGTGACCGATAACGTGAGCGAGTTCACGCGCATAGAGGGCCTCGCCTGCGAAAACTGGCTGAGATCTGTCTGATCGAGGAGTGACGCCGGCCTTGCCGCCGGCGCCCCCGTCAGATGTGGATCGCGTGCCCGAGCGCCTTCAGCGCCCCCTCGTGGAACGCCTCGCTCAAGGTCGGGTGAGCGTGGATCGTGCCGGCGAGGTCCTCCAGGACCGCGCCCATCTCGAGCGCCAGCGAGAATTCGCCTGACAGTTCCGAAACCTGGGAGCCCACGGCCTGGATGCCGATCACGCGATGATCGGCCTTGCGCGCGACGACGCGGACGAAGCCACCTTCCTTCTCCGCCTCGAGCGAGAGCGCCCGGCCGTTCGCCCCATAGGGGAACTGGCCGGTGACGATCTCGATGCCCTGCGCCTCCGCCTCGGCCGGCGCCAGGCCGATGCTGACGATCTCGGGATCCGTGAAGCACACCGCCGGGATGCCGGCCGGCGTGAAGTGGCGCCGGTGGCCGGCGATGATCTCGGCCACCATCTCGCCTTGCGCCGAGGCCTTGTGCGCCAGCATCGGCTCGCCGACCAGGTCGCCGATCGCCCAGACATTGCGCATGGACGTGCGGCATTGGTCGTCGACCTTGACGAAACGGCCGTCCATGTCGACCGCCATGGTCTCGAGCCCCCAGCCCTCGGTCCGCGGCTTGCGGCCGACCGTGACCAGCACGTTGTCCGCGGCGATCGTGAATTCCGCGCCGTCCTGGCCCTTGACGCGCACGGCACCCGAGGCGTCGAGGCCAAGCGCGCTGGCGCTCAGATGCACGGTGACGCCGGCCTTCTCCAGCCAATGGCGCACGGGGGTCGCGAGCTGCTCGTCATAGAGCGGCAGGATGCGGTCCAGCGCCTCCACGACGGTGACCTCGGACCCGAGCTTGCGGAAGGCCGTGCCGAGCTCGAGCCCGATATAGCCGGCGCCGATCACGACCAGCCGCTCCGGCAGCGCGTCGAGCGACAGCGCCTCGGTCGAGGAGATGATCTTGCCGCCGAACGGCAGGATCGGCAGCTCGACCGGCACCGAGCCCTGGGCCAGGATGACGTGGTCGGCCGTGATCGTGACCGGGCCGTCCTTGGTCTCGACCGTGCAGGTCTTGCCGTCGGAGAAGGTCGCCCAGCCGGCGACGACCTTGACCTTGGCGCGCTTCAGGAGCGCCGTGACGCCGCCGTTGAGCTTCGCCGTGATGCCGTCCTTCCAGCGCACGGTCTGGCCCAGGTCGAGCGTCGGCGGGCTCGACAGCTTGATGCCGAGCGAGCCCGCATCGCCCGCCGCCTTCGTCATATGGGCGAACTTGTCGGCGGCATGGATCAAGGCCTTGGACGGGATGCAGCCGCGGATGAGGCAGGTGCCGCCGAGCGTGTCGCCCTCGACCAGAATGGTTTCCAGGCCAAGCTGGCCGGCACGGATGGCCGCGACATAGCCGCCCGGCCCGCCGCCCACGACCAGGACATGGGTCTTCAAACTCTCGGTCATTCGTCAATCCATGAACAGGGTGGCGGGCTGCTCCAGGAGCCCGCGGATGCGCTGGATGAACTCGGCCGCGTCCCAGCCGTCGACCACGCGATGGTCGAAGGACGAGGAGAGATTCATCATCTTGCGCACGACGATCTGGCCGCCGCGCACCATCGGGCGCTCGACGATCTTGTTGACGCCGACGATCGCCACTTCCGGCCGGTTGATGACCGGCGTCGAGACGATGCCGCCCATGGGCCCGAGGCTGGTGATCGTGATGGTCGAGCCCGAGAGCTCCTCGCGCGTCGCCTTGCCGTCGCGCGCGGCGGTCGCGAGACGCGCGATCTCGGCCGCCGCCTGCCACAGGTCGAGCGCCTCGGCATGGGCGACGACGGGCACGACGAGCCCGCTCGGCGTCTGGGTCGCGATGCCGGCATGAACCGCGGCATGGCGATGCACCACGCCTGCGTCGTCGTCGAAGCGCGCGTTGATCTGCGGGAAATCCGGCAACGCCTTCACCATCGCGCGCAGCAGGAACGGCAGCAGCGTCAGCTTCGGCCGGTCCTTCTTCTCGCCGTTCAGATGCTGGCGCAGCTCCTCGAGCGCCGTCACGTCGACTTCCTCGACGTAGGAGAAATGCGGGATGCGGCGCTTCGCCTCCTGCATCTTCTCGGCGATCTTGCGTCTGAGCCCGATGACCTTGATCTCCTCGACGCCATCGCGCGTCAGCGCCCGGGCCTGGACGGATCCGACCGCCGTCGTGCCGCCGGCGGCGACGAAGGCGTCGAGGTCCGCATGGGTGATGCGGCCGGCCGGGCCGGTGCCGGGCACGAACTGCAGCTCGATGCCGAGGTCCCAGGCGCGCTGGCGCACCGCCGGCGAGGCCTGCGGCTTGTCGCCGGCGAGACGCGTCGCAAACGCCGGCGTGACGGCGGCCGGCGCCGTCGGCACAGGTGGCGAGACGAGGGTGAGGGCGGGCCGCGGTGCCGGCTCCGACGCCTTGGCCGCGACGGGCGCCTGTGGGGCTGAGGGCGCGGCGGCAGGGGCGGGCGCCACCGCAGGAACGGACGCCGGCTTCGGCGCCTCGGCCTTGGCGTTGCCGACGCCGTCGATCTCGAATTCGATCAGCGTCGAGCCGACCGGGCGCATCTGGCCGGCATCGCCGTGCAGCACCAGGATCTTGCCGGCAACCGGCGAAGAGATCTCGACCACGGCCTTGTCGGTCATGATGTCGACCAGATGCTGGTCTTCCGTGACCAAGTCGCCGACCTTGACGTGCCAGGCGGCAATCTCCGCCTCGGCGGTGCCTTCGCCCACGTCGGGCAGCTTGAAGCTATAAAGTCCCATGGTGCTCAGGCCTCCACTGCCTGGCGCAAGGCTTCGGCCACGCGCTTCGGCCCCGGGAAATATTCCCACTCGAACGCATGCGGATAGGGCGTGTCCCAGCCGGTCACGCGCTGGACCGGCGCTTCCAGGTGATAGAAGCAATGCTCCTGCACGACGGCCGAGAGCTCGCCGCCGAAGCCGCCGATGCGGGTCGCCTCGTGGACCACGACGCAGCGGCCGGTCTTCTTGACCGAATCGACGATCGTGTCGAGGTCGAGTGGGTTGAGCGTGCGCAAGTCGATCACCTCGGCATCGACGCCCGAGTCCTCGGCGGCGGCAAGCGCCACATGGACCATGGTGCCGTAGGCGAGCACGGTCACGGCATCGCCCGGGCGCACGACGTTCGCCTGCCCGAGCGGGATCGTGTAATAGCCGTCCGGCACGTCGCTCGCCGGATGCTTCGCCCAGGGCGTCACCGGCCGCTCGTGATGGCCGTCGAACGGGCCGTTGTAGATGCGCTTCGGCTCGAAGAACATGACCGGATCATCGTCCTCGATCGCCGCGATCAGCAGGCCCTTGGCGTCGTACGGCGTCGACGGGATGACGGTCTTCAGGCCCGCGACATGGGTGAAGATCGCCTCAGGGCTCTGGCTGTGCGTCTGGCCCCCGAAGATGCCGCCGCCATAGGGCGCCCGCACGGTCAAGGGCGCCGTGAAATCGCCGGCCGAGCGGTAGCGCAGCCGCGCTGCCTCCGAGATCAGCTGGTCGGTCGCCGGATAGATATAGTCGGCGAACTGGATCTCGACGACGGGGCGCAAGCCATAGGCGCCCATGCCGACCGCCGTCGCGACGATGCCGGCCTCGGCGATCGGCGAGTCGAACACACGCCGCTTGCCGTATTTCTGCTGCAGTCCCTCGGTGCAGCGGAACACGCCGCCGAAGAAGCCCACGTCCTCGCCGAAGACAAGCACGTCAGGGTCACGCTCCAGCATGATGTCCATGGCCGAGCGCAGCGCCTGGATCATGTTCATGGCCGGCATGGCTTATACCCCCGTCTGCTGGCGCTGGCGCCGAAGATGCGGCGGCATTTCCTTGAACACATCCTCGAACATGGTCGAGGCCGAAACGGTCGGACCGGTGCCGAGCGTGCCGTAGCTCTCGGCCTCCTTGTTGGCCGCGCGCACGGACTGGGTCAGCTCCTCGACGAGCGCCTCGTGCTCGGCATCGGTCCAGGCGCCGAGCGCCGTCAGATGCCGCCTCAGACGTTCGACGGGATCGCCCAGGGGCCAGCACTTGCTCTCGTCGGCCGGGCGATAGCGGCTCGGATCATCGCTCGTCGAATGGGCAGACGCGCGATAGGTGAAGAGCTCGATGAGCGTCGGCCCCAGGTTGGCGCGCGCCCGCTCGGCGGCCCATTCGGTCGCGGCATAGACCGCGAGGAAGTCGTTGCCGTCGACGCGCAGGCCTGGCAGGCCGAAGCCCACCGCGCGGGCCGCGAAGGTCGTGAGCTCGCCGCCGGCGAAACCCTGGAAGCTCGAAATCGCCCACTGGTTGTTGACGATGTTGAGGATGACGGGCGCCCGATAGACCCCGGCGAAGGTCAGCGCATGGTGGAAATCGCCCTCGGACGTCGAGCCGTCGCCGATCCAGGCGGCGGCGATGCGATGGTCGCCCTTGTAGGCCGATGCCATGGCCCAGCCGACAGCCTGCGGGAACTGCGTGCCGAGATTGCCGGAGATCGAGAAGAACCCCGCCTCCTTCGACGAATACATGACCGGCAGCTGCCGGCCTTTGAGCCGGTCGCGCGAGTTCGAATAGATCTGGCACATCATGTCGACGAGCGACCAGTCGCGCGCGATCAGGAGACCCTGCTGGCGATATGTGGGGAAGCACATGTCGGCGCGGTCGAGCGCCATCGCCTGGGCGACGCCGATCGCCTCCTCGCCGGTGCAGGTCATGTAGAACGAGGTCTTGCCCTGGCGCTGGGCGCGCTGCATGCGGTCGTCGTAGATGCGCGTCAGCACCATGTAGCGCAGACCGCGCTTCAGCGTCTCCGGATCGAGCTTCGGGTTCCACGGACCGACGGCCTGGCCGGCCTCGTCGAGCACGCGGATCAGGTCGTAGACCAGCGGATGGGTGTCGCGCGCGTTGGCGTGGGTATCCGGCCGCGGCGCCGCACCCGCCGCCGGCAGTCGCATGTCGCTGAAATCCGGGTGGTCGCCGGGCCGGAACTTCGGCTCCGGGATATGCAGCGCCAGCGGCATCTCGTTCTTCATCAGGTTCCTCCCGCGCGAGCGCAGCCGGCCGATGCCCGCCGCAGCTGCGAAAGCAGGAATTCTACCCTAAACCAGTCGGCTAAACCTTCTTTTGTGGGCGCCTATAGGCGGGACCGTCGGATAATTGTCCTCGTGAACTGGCATTTTCGCAGTATCATATTTTTGTGCGATGCAGCGGAGGGCTCTGGACCGATGGACAAGCGGGAGATCGACGAGACCGATCGCAAGATCCTGCGCATCCTGCGCGACGATGCACGGCTCACCACGGCGCAGCTGGCCGAGGCGGTCGGCCTGTCGCCGACGCCCTGCTGGAACCGCATGAAGCGGCTGGAGCGCGACGGCTTCATCGAGGGCTATGTGGCGCTCTTGAACCAGGAGAAGCTGGGTTATCCCGACATCGCCATCGTCGAGGTGACGCTCGACCACCATGACGAGGAGACGCTCGACCATTTCGGCACGCTGCTCACGGCCTATCCGGAGGTGCTGGAGGCCTATCTCACCACCGGCGAATACGACTACCTGATCAAGGTCGCGGTCGAAGGCACGTCCGGCTACGAGAAATTCCTGCGCGAGCGGCTCTATCGCCTGCCCGGCATCCGGCACAGCCGCACGTCCTTCACCTTGAAGTGCCTGAAGCGGATGGTCTCGGTCCTGCCGTGAGCGCCAATTCTCGCCAGCAGATCGACATGCCCGCGGAGGTAGTTGTCGGCGACGGTGGGAAGGCCTAGAGTTGGAGCGTCAGGGAACTCATGGCTGGTGGAACCCGACCTATTCTCAATCTTGCGTTCACCAATCCGGGGCCAAGCTCGATCCCGTGACCGGTCGTACCGAAACCGGTAAATCAGGACGCTGATCAAGCCATGCCGACGAATATTCTTCTGCTCGACGACAGCAAGGTTGCCCGCATGGCGACGCGGCGGATCATTGCCGAGGCGCTGCCGGACGCGGTCGTGGTCGATACCGGCGACCTTGCCGAGGTGTTCGACCTCGTCGCGGGCACGCCGTTCGATCTCGTGCTGATCGACTACAACATGCCCGGCGAAAACGGCCTGAGCCTGGCCGAACGCCTGTCGGCGCGCCATCCGGGGCTGCGCATGGCGCTCTTGACCGCCAACATCCAGGAGTCGGTGATCCAGCGGGCCCGGTCCATGGGCCTGGCATTCCTGCCGAAGCCGCTGCGGCCCGATGCGGTCCGTGACGCCTTGAAGTGACGGGGGCCGCCGTGGTCGTAGAACTTTCAGCGCTGGAGCGCGATGCGGTCACGGAGATCCTGAATATCGGCGTCGGCCGCGCGGCTGCCTCGCTCAGCCTGATGGTCAGGGACGAGATCCAGCTGTCGGTGCCGTCGGCGGAACTGCTCTATGGCGAGGCGGCGCGCCTGCGGCTCAGCCTGACCGCCGACCGGATGGTCGCGGTGCGCGAGGCGTTCCGCGGCCTCTTGTCGGGCTCGGCCGCCCTCCTGTTCCCGCAGTCCAAGAGCCTCGATCTGGTGCGCATGGTGCTGGACGAGGACTTGACGGCGGAGGAGGTGACGGAGCTCGAGCAGGAGGCGCTGGTCGAAATCGGCAATGTCATCCTGAACGGCTGCCTCTCCAGCATCGCCGATGCGCTCGTCGGCGAGATCGAGACCTCGATCCCGGTCCTGCTGCATGCGGACCTGGCCACCATCCTGCCGCAGGCGGCGGGCTGCGAGCCGGTGCTGCTGGTGTTGACCATCGATTTCACCATCCGGTCGCGCGACATCCAGGGCCATATCGTGTTCCTGATGGACATGCAGGCGGCCGGCATCTTCCAGCGATTGATCGCCGACTACATAACGTCCATCGCCTGAGCCGATCGCCATGGCAGCCGATCTTTCCGACCTTTCGCCCCTCGTCGATCTGGTCGATCTCGGCGTCATGCTGATCGGCGAGGACCGGCGGGTCACGTTCTGGAACGACTGGCTCGCCGTCCGGTCCGGCGTACCGGCGCCGGCCGCCTGCGGCCGGCCGCTCGCGGCACTCTTTCCGGAGCTCGCCCGGTCCCGGCTCGAGCACACGATCGAGGCGGCGCTCAAGTCCGGCCAGTCGGCGGTGCTCTCTCGCCAGCTCAACCCATCGCTCCTGCCGCTCCGCAATGCCGCGGGCCAGCCGATCGTCCAGGCGGTGATCGTGCGCCAGGTCGTGCTCGCCGGGAGCCCGTTCTGCCTCATCCAGGTGCGCGACGAGACGGCGGCGGCCACCCGCGAGCGGCTCTTGCGCGAGAACCAGCGCCAATTGTCCGAGGCGCGCGAGGCGGCGGACCGAGCCAATCGGGCCAAGAGCGAATTCCTCGCCAACATGAGCCACGAGATCCGCACGCCGATGAACGCGGTCGTGGGCTTGACCCACTTGCTGCTCGACGGCGGCACCCGGGCGCTGCAGCAGGATTATCTCGACAAGATCCGCCATTCCGCCGAATCGCTGCTGGCGATCATCAACGAGATCCTGGATTTCTCGAAGATCGAGGCCGGGCAGCTGGTGCTCGATTGTGCGCCGGTCGATCTCGACCAGGTCATTGCCGTGGCGCTCGACCTGGCGGCGGTCAGGGCCGATGAAAAGCAGCTCGAGCTGCTGGTCGAGACCCGGCCCGAGGTGCCGCGTATGGTGCTGGGCGACGGCCTGCGCCTCAGCCAGATTCTGAACAATCTGCTGAGCAACGCGACGAAATTCACCGACGAGGGCGAGATCGTGCTGACCGTCGAGCGCGTGCCCGTCGAACATCTGTCCGTCGAGCGTCAGCCGGGGCCGGACGATCGCATCCGCCTCCGGTTCGGCGTTGCGGACACCGGCATCGGGCTCGACGCCGAGGCTCAGGCGCGGTTGTTCCGGCCGTTCGTGCAGGCCGATGGCTCGACGACGCGCCGGTTCGGCGGCACGGGGCTCGGGCTCGCGATCAGCAAGCGGCTCGTGGCGCTCATGGGCGGCGAGATCGGCGTCGAAAGCGCGCCTGGCGAGGGCAGCCTGTTCTGGTTCACGGCCGAGTTCGGCCGGGCCGACGAGGCGGCGGCACCGGCCCGGCCCAAGTACCGGGCAAGCGCGCTTGTCGCGGTGGCCCAGCCGACAGCCCGCAGCATTCTCGGTCGGACGCTCGCAACCCTGGGGCTCCCCGTCCGCAGTGTCGAGGACGGTTTCACCGCGGTCGAAGCGCTCATCGACGCGGCGTCGGCCGGCCGGCCCCATGATCTCCTGATCATCGACGGGCTGGCGCCGCGGATAGACGGGTTGGAAGCGGCAGGCTGGATCCGCGCCCGGCCGGAGATCGCGTCGACCCGCATCCTGGTATTGTCCACAGCCTTCGGCCGCGACCTGTATCAGGCGGCCTTGCAGAGCGGGCTTATCGACGGGCTGCTGGTGAAGCCGGTTGACCGTGCAGCCTTGGCGCTGCAGGTCGCCCAGGCGCTGACCCGGCGCCTGGCGCCGGTGCCGGTGGCAGTACCCGAGCCGGTCGCGGCGGCGGCGCCCGAGCGCGGCCGCGTCCTGCTGGTCGAAGACAACGAGATCAACCAACTGGTCGCGGGCGAGACGTTGCGCCGGGCCGGCTTCACGGTCGAGATCGCCGCCAACGGCCAGGAGGCCTTTGACGCGGCGACGCGCGCCGGCGCCGATTTCGTCGCCGTGCTGATGGACCTTCAGATGCCGGTGATGGACGGGTACGAGGCGACGCGGCGCATCCGTGCCCATGGTGCGGCCCACGGCGCGGCCGGTGACCTGCCGATCATCGCCGTCACCGCCCATGCGCTCGCCAACGAACGGGAGAAATGCCTGGCGGCGGGCATGACCGACTTCCTGTCCAAGCCGTTCGATCCAGGTGAGCTCATCGCGATCGTCGAACGGCGCAGCGAGGCCCGGGCGGGGGCGGCTTAATCGGCGACAAGGGTAAATTCCGTCCAAGACGGCGACCCATGGCGGCCCTATTCTGCCCCGCACACAACGGCCGGGGGAGGGCATGACAACCGACAGTGAAGACCGGACAGCGCGCCGCGGCGCGCGCGCACCGGCGCCGGCCTTCATCATGGTGACGGTCGGCCTCGACGTGCTGGCGCTCGGCCTCATCATCCCGGTCCTGCCGCGCCTGGTCGTCGATTTCCTCGGCGGCGACACGGAGCAGGGGGCGGAGATCCTCGGCCTGTTCGGCACGGTCTGGGCGCTCATGCAGTTCCTGGCCGGGCCGGTGCTGGGCTCGCTCTCCGATCGGGTCGGACGGCGGCCGGTCATCCTGCTTTCGAATGTCGGTCTCGGCCTCGATTATGTGCTGATGGCGCTGGCGCCGAACTTGTCGTGGCTGTTCGTCGGCCGGATCATCTCCGGCATCACGGGCGCCAGCATCACGACCAGCTTCGCCTATATCGCCGACGTGACGCCGGCCGAAGGGCGGCCCAAGGCATACGGCATGCTGGGCGCGGCCTTCGGCATCGGCTTCATCGTGGGACCGGCGATCGGCGGGCTGCTCGGCAATTTCGACCCGCGCCTGCCGTTCTGGTGCGCCGCCGGCTTCAGCCTCTTGAACGCGGCCTATGGCTGGTTCGTGCTGCCCGAATCGCTGCCGCGCGACCGCCGCGCCGGCTTCTCCTGGCGGCGCGCCAATCCGGTGGGGGCGCTCGCCCTGCTCCGGAGCCGGCCGGGGCTCCTGGGCTTGGCCGGGATCAGTTTCCTGTTCAATCTCGCGCACGAATCGCTGCCAGCCGCCTTCGTGCTCTATGCGACCTACCGCTATCACTGGGACAAGGGCATGATCGGGCTGACACTCGCCGGGGTCGGCGTCTGCTCGGCGGTCGTCCAGGGCGGCCTTATCGGCCCGATCGTCGGCCGGTTGGGCGCGCCGCGTGCCCTGGTCCTGGGACTTGTCGCAGGCGCCGTCGGCTTCGCGATCTACGGGCTTGCGGAGACCGGTCCTCTGTTCTGGGTCGGCATGCCGGTCATGGCGTTCTGGGGCGTCGCGGGTGCTGCCCTCCAGGGCATCGCCAGCACCGAGGTCGACCCGACGGAACAGGGGCAGCTGCAGGGCGCCCTGCAAAGCGTCCGCGGCATCGCCGGCCTGATCGGTCCTGGGCTCTACACGCTTGCCTTCGCCTATGCCATCGGCGCCGGTGCCGATTGGCACCAGCCGGGCCTGCCCTATCTGATCGCCGCCCTGTGCCTCGTCGCAGCCCTCGGGCTCGCCGGCGCCACCGTCCGGCGGCGGCGGGCGATCGAGGCTACTTGATGAAGCCCATGGCGCGCGGCAGGGCGAGCGTCATGTCCGGCACGAAGGCCAGCACAAGCAGGCAGGCGAGCATCAACAGCAGGTATTTCGCGATCGGCCGCGCGGTCTGCTCGATCGGCACGCCGCCGACGGCGCAGCTCGTGTAGAGCCCGAGGCCGAGCGGCGGGGCGAAGAGGCCGATGCCCATGGCGACGATAAGCACGATGCCGTAGTGCAGCGGGTCGAAGCCGAACTTCTGCGCGACCGGCAGCAAGAGCGGACCGAAGATGATGAGCGCCGGCGCGCCTTCGAGCGCCGCCCCCATGACGATCAAGAGTGCGATCGTCACCAGCATGAAGACCCAGCCGCCGCCGCCGTGGCTGAGCGCGATCAGCACGTGGGCCAGGCCCTGCGGCACCTGATCGATGGTCAGCACGAAGGCCACGGTCTGGGACGCGGCGACCACGAACAGGATCATGCCGCTCAAGGTCGCGGCACCGACGAACAGGTGCGCAATCTTGGCGAGCGTCAGCTCGCGGAACATCAGCGCGCCGACGGCGATCGCATAGAAGACGGCGAAGGCGGCGACCTCGGTCGCCGTCGCGAAGCCCGAACGATAACCGCCGAAAATGATGACGATCACGCCCAGGCTGACAATGCCGCTCCAGACGAGTTGCCGGAGCGTGCGGCCCGTGGGTTCGAGCGGCGCCGGCTTCGCCTTCGACGACATGACGAGCACGCCGCCGATGAGGGCGGCCGCCATGAAGGCCGCCGGCACCAGGCCGGCCGCGAACAGCCCGCCGATCGAGATGTTCGCGACATAGCCGAGGATGATCATGTTGATGCAGGGCGGGATGGTCTCGGCCATGATGGCGCTCGCGGCCAGCAATGCCACCCCGTCGGCCGGGTCCTGGTTCGACCGGCGCATGGCCGGGATCATGACCGTGCCGACCGCCGTCACGTCGGCGAGCTTCGAGCCGGAGATGCCGGAGAACAGCACCATGCTCAAGACGGTCACGATGCCGAGACCGCCCGGCCGCTCGCCGACCATGCGGCGCAAGAGCTCGATCAGGCGGACCGACATGCCGTTCACTTCCATGGCGAGGCCGGTCAGGACGAAGAACGGGATCGCCAGCAGCACGAAATTGTCGATGCCGGCCGCCGCCTGCTGGGCGAAGACGGCGAGCGGAATGGTGCCGTCGGTCGCAAGGAAGGCGAGCGCGCCCAGGCACAGCGCGAAGGCGATCGGCACCCCGCCGGCGAGGCACAGCGCGAACGCGATGAGCAGCACCGCAAGCGGGCTCGGTGCGAAGTCCGGCAGATAGACTTCCCAGGCGAGGAGCCCAGCCACGAGCAGGATCAGGCCGGCCAGCGCCAGCGCGCGCGGCCGGTTCGGGCACTCGAAGAGATGGCCGGCCGCGAACAGGCTCATGGCCGCGCCGCCCAATACCATCGGATAGATGAACAGGTTCTGCGGCAAGCCGTAGGGCGTGATCTGGCCCAAGGCGGTGCGGCTGTAGTCCCAGGCGTACCAGGTGAGCGCCAGGGCCACCGCGAAAATCACCCAGAGCCCGGCCGCCTCGACCAGCGCACGCCCGTCGGGGCTCAAGCGCGACAAGAGGGCCTGGATGCCGACGTGACGGCGCTCGGCCAAGGCGGCGGCCCCGCCGGTGAAGGCGAGCAGGACCAGGAGCCCGCGCGCCACCTCGTCGCCCCATTGCAGCGGGTCGTGGAACACGTAGCGATAGATCACCGACAGGCAGACCACGACCAGGTCGGCGAAGAGCGTGAGGGCGGCGATCGCCTCGACCAGCCGTCGCAGGGCCAGAAGGCCGGTCTGCACGAACTGCACAGCCGGGGAGGCCGGCGTCGTCGCCACCACCCGCGCATCGGTTTCCACCAGCATGTCCGCGCCGCCGCTCAGCTCTCGCCGATCGCGTCGAGGATCGGCTTGGTGCTGGGGTATTGCGTGGCGAACTCGTTCCACAGCGGCAGCACCAGCGCGCGGTAGGCGGCGCGGTCGGCCTCGACCGTCGCAACACCATTGTTCTTGAGCGTCGCGAACGCGGCGGTCTCGATCTCGGCCGCCTTGCCGCGCTGATACCTGGTCGCTTCGGCGGCCGCCTCCTTGAACGGGCCCTGCAGATTGGCCGGGATCTTCTTCAGCGCGCGCTGGCTGATGATCGCGGTCTGCGGGTTGTAGATGTGCCGGGTGAGCGTGATCTGCTTCGCGACCTCGTACCATTTCAAGGCGAGCACGGTCGGTGCGTCGTGCTCGGCACCGTCGATGACGCCGGTCTGCAGCCCGGTATAGACCTCGCCCAGCGACATGGGCGTTGGCGCGGCTCCCATCGCCTTCAAGGTCGCGACGAAGTTCGGCACCGGCAGCACGCGGATCTTCATGCCCTTGAGCTCGGCGGGCGTGGGCGCTGGTGCCCGCGCCGTCACGTTGCGGCCGCCGAAGCTGACGGCCCAGGCGAGCACCTCGACGCCGGCCTTGTCGGCGAAGATCTTGTTGAGCGCCTGGCCGGCTGGCCCGTCGAGCTTGGTGCCGCTCGCCTCGAGCGTCGGGAACAGGAAGCCCAGGTCGAGCACGCCGACCTCGGGCGCAACCGTCGCCCAGATCGACGAGCCCGAGATCATCATGTCGACGATGCCGAGCTTCACCTGGCCAACGATGTCGGCCTCCTTGCCCAGCTGATTGTCCGGGAAATAATTGACCATGATCTGGTCGCCGACCTTGGCCTTCAGGTTCTTGGCGAATTGGTCGTACCAGACCCAGTGGGCCGAATTGGGGTCCGACGGCAGCGACGACGACATGCGCAACGTGACCGGTGCTGCAAAGGCCGGGCGCGACAGCATCGGCATGGCGAGACCTGTGCCGGCGAGCGCGGCCGCGCCGAGGCCGAACCGGCGGCGCGTGAAGCGGGTGTCACCCATCGAACCCTCCCTGGAATCGTCCCGGTGCTCGGGATTTGTATGGTTATCGTACAACTATTCGACCACAGGGCGAGGAGCGCGTCAATGGCCTCGGCGAATTCAACCGCCGAAGCGGTTGGCCGGCAGGCCGCGGACGCGGAGATCGAGCGAGAACAGGCCGCCGGCTTCGGCCGCGTCGCCGGTCTCGCGCCAATTGTTGCTGCCGAGCGAGGTGACATAGCCGGTCGCAAACTCCGGCCCGCCGAACGCGAGCTTGGTCGGCCGCTTGACCGGCATGCGCACGACCCGGTCGATGGCGCCGTCGGGCGTGAAGCGCACCAGTTCGCCGCCGGTGATGCCAGCCATCCAGTAGCAGCCCTCGGCGTCGACCGCACCGCCGTCGGGCCGGCCGGCCAGGCTGCGCGTGTCGCAGAACAGCCGGCGAGGGCCCGGCGTCCCGGTCTCCGGGTCATAGTCAGCGACCCAGATGGTGCGCACCGCCGCCGTCGAATCGGAGAAATAGAAGCGCCTTCCGTCCGGGCTGAACGCCATGCCGTTGATCGTCCAAAACCCGTCCATCTGCTTCGTGCAGGTGCCGTCCGGGTCGAGTCGGTAGACGGCGCCGGTCGGCTGGATGCCGTGCTTGTGCATGCGCATGGTGCCGGCCCAGAACCGGCCGCGCGTATCGCACGTGCCGTCGTTGAAGCGGTTCTCCGGAATGTCCCCCTCCGGATCGATGAGCCGGTCGAGCGTGCCGGTCACGGGATCGAAGAAGGCGAAGCCGGTCTTGAGCGCCAGCACCAGGCCGCCGGTTGCGCGCAGCGCCAGGCAGCCGATCTCCTCGCCCAGGTTCCACTGCCGGTCCGCGCCGCTGGCCGGGTCGAAGCGATGCAGCAGGAAGCCGTCGATGTCGACCCACCACAATACCTGCTCGCGCTCGCACCAGACCGGGCTCTCGCCAACCAGGGCATGGGCGTCGAGGACGAGGCGGGCAACGAGATCGGACATGGGCGGGCATCCTCGGCGAACGGTGGAAGCGCCGAACAGGTAACAGCAGCGGACGGGGGATGGCAATTTGCCATGTTATCATACAAGATGAGGATCTCGTTCCGGCTGATGGAACAACGAGGACATAATGACCAAGAGTCCACCGGCCTTCACCCCGTTGACCATGCCGCAGAGCCGCACGGCCCAACTGGTCGAGCAACTGGGCGGCGACATCCGGGCCGGCCGCTACAAGCCGGCGGAACGGCTGCCGACCGAGCAGGAACTGATGGCCCGCTTCGAGGTGAGCCGGACCGTCGTGCGCGAGGCGGTCGCGAGCCTCAAGGCCGAAGGGCTGGTCGTGACGCGCCAGGGCTCCGGCGCCTTCGTGGCGCAGAACCCGACCGGCAAGCCGTTCCGCATCGTGTCCGACGATTTGCGTTCGATCACCGAAATCCTGAACGTCCTGCAGCTGCGCCTGGCGGTCGAGGTCGAGGCAGCGGGTCTGGCGGCGACCGCGCGGACGGGTGTCATGCTCGAGGACATGAGCCGATGCCTCGATCGGATCGACGAAGCGGTCGAGGCCGGCAGCTTCGCGATCGAGGTCGACTATGAGTTCCACCTGGCGATCGCGCGCGCGACCGGCAATCCCTATTTCGAGCGCTTCATGCGCTTTCTCGGCACCGTACTGATCCCGCGCCAGACCGTGCGGGCCGGCATGGACGATCCACGCGCCCGGCGCGACTACCTGGCCCAGGTCCAGGCTGAGCACCGGGCGATCTTCGCCGCGATCGCTGTCGGCGATCCGGAGGCCGCCCGGCGTGCCGCCCGCGCCCATCTCGAAGCGAGCCGCGAGCGCTACCGGACCATGGTACGCGACGCGGTCTGATCACCAACTTAGCGGAGTTAACAATTGTCGGAGATCACCGGCCAGACCCGGCTTTACGCCATCATGGGCGAACCGGTCGCCCAGGTGCGCGCACCCATGGTGTTCAACCGGCTGTTCGCCGAGGCCGGGCTCGATGCGCGCATGGTCGCGTTCCAGGTCGGCCCGGCCGATCTCGCGGCGGCGCTCGACGGTTTCCATCGCCTGGCCAATCTCGACGGGCTGATCGTGACCGTGCCGCACAAGATCGCGATCCTGCCGCTCCTGGCGGAATTGGCCCCGATGGCGGCGCGCTCGGGTGCCGTCAACCTCATCAAGCGCCGGGCGGAAGGCGGCTGGATCGGCGAGATGGTCGACGGCCTGGGCTTCGCCGAGGGTCTGCGCACGGCCGGCCACGATGTCGCCGATCAGCATGTGCTGCTGGTCGGCGCCGGCGGCGCCGGGGCGGCGATCGCGTTTGCGCTGGCGGAGCACCGCTGCGGCGAGATCACGGTGTTCGACGTTGACCCGGCGCGGGCGGAAGCGCTCGTCGCCCGGCTCCGCACCGACGGCCGGCCGGCCCGCGTCGCAGCCTCGTCCGATCCGGCGGGCTTTCCGATCGCGATCAACGCGACGCCGCTCGGCATGCGGCCGGACGATCCGCTGCCGTTCGATGTGACGCGCGTCGATCCCGAGGCACTCGTTGCCGAAGTCATCATGAAGCCGCGCGAGACGCGGCTTCTCACGCTCGCCCGGGCCCAGGGCAACCCGGTCGTGCTGGGCGAGCGCATGCTCGACTACCAGGCGCCGTTCGTGCTCGATTTCTTCGCCATTCCGCGGCCGTAAGTACGCTCTACCGCGCAAGCGGGAGAGGGTAAGGGGCCCAGGGCCGGCGCCGCTCAAACCGCCGGCGGCTTCGGCAGCTTTTCGGCGATGCCCATCATCCGCTCACGCCGCTCGAGCTCGGCCCAGATAACCGCGGGCTCGATGTCGAGATGGGCCCAGAGCACGGCCAGGTGATAGAGCAGGTCGCAGCTCTCCATGACGACGCCGTGGCGGTTGCCGAGGGCGGCGTCGATCGCCACCTCCACGGCCTCCTCGCCCAGCTTCTGGGCGATCTTGGGCGTGCCGGTCGCAAGCAGCTTGGCGGTCCGCGACGCGCCGGCGGCAGCCCCTTTGAGCGCGTGCACGGCGGCATAGAGCCGGTCGATCGGATCGCTCATCGCGAGGCCTCCAAGGGTCGAACTCGTCCTGGGGTTAGTAGGGTCGGAGCGGGCTCGCGTCGCAAGACGGATCAATCAAGCGATTGGTCTAGCGATCCGGCAGGCGAGTGCCACGCGGCTGGTAAAAGCGACATCGGATTCGTGCTAGACAGATGGGCGCATCTCCGATCCTCAAGGCCTCCGCCATGCCTGCCGCCCTGCCGTCCGATCCGTCCTTCGACCTCGCCATCGTCGGCGCCGGCATCATCGGCCTCGGCCATGCACTGGCGGCAGCCCGGCGCGGCCTCAGGGTCGTCGTCATCGACCGCGATGCCCAGGCGAACGGCGCCTCGGTGCGCAATTTCGGCTTCATCACCGTGACCGGCCAGCAGGCGGGCGCCATGTGGCAGCGGGCACGCCGGGCGCGCGACGTGTGGGACGAGATCGTCGGCCCCGCCGGCATCCCCGTCATTCATCGCGGCACGGCACTCATCGCGCGCAGCGACGAGGCATTGGCCGTTGCGCGCGAGTTCGCCCAGGGCGAGATGGGCGAGGGCTGCGCGCTGCTGCCGCCGTCCGCCCTCGACGACAAGCTGCCGGTCGCCCGCCGCGACGGCGTCCGGGGCTTCCTCTGGAGTCCGCACGAGCTCCGCGTCGAGCCGCGCACGGCGGTGCCGGCGATCGCACGCTGGCTCGAGACGGCGCACGGCGTCACCTTCCTGCGCAATGCCGCGGTCCACGGGGTGGCGCCGCCGGCGATCGAGACCAGCCGCGGCACCGTGCGCGCTGCCCGCGCCGTCGTCTGCCCCGGCCCCGATCTCGTGACCTTGTTCCCGGAGACGATCGCTAAGTACCGACCGACGCTCTGCAAGCTGCACATGCTGCGCCTGGCGCCGCAGGGGCCGGGCTGGCGGCTCGGCGCCTCGGTCATGATGGACCTGAGCTTCGGCCGTTATCTGGGCTTCGACGGTTGCCCCAGTGTCGCGGCACTGCGTGCGCGGATCGCCGAGCGCGAGCCCGAGACGCTGGCGAACGGCATCCATCTGATCGTGGTCGAGAGCGCCGACGGCTCGCTCGTGGTCGGCGATTCGCACCACTACGCGGCAACGCCCGATCCGTTCGCGCCGACCCACGTCGACGAGCTGATCGTGCGCCATGCCCGGGAAACGCTGGCCCTAGCCTCCGATCAGGTGATCGAGCGCTGGACCGGCGTCTATCCGTCGGCGGACAACGACACGCCGGCCTTCTTCGACACGCCGGCGCCGGACGTGCGCGTCGCCATGGTGACCTGCGGCGCCGGCATGAGCACGGGCTTCGCCTTCGCCGAGGAAGTGATCGCCGATCTCTGCGGTTGAGCCCTTAGGGTTGAATACGGTGCGAGACCTCTTGGCGGCGGCCGGGCAGCGCGCTAGGGAATGAGCAGTCGTTCCCAAGCGGATCCGGCATGAATCTCCCATCATGAACCTCGACGACGCGTTCTTTCGCCTGCTGGTGGCGCTGCTGTGCGGCGGGCTCATCGGTTTCGAGCGGCAATGGCGCCAGAAGATGGCGGGCCTGCGCACCAACGTGCTGGTCTCGATCGGGGCGTCCGCCTTCGTGATGTTCGCCTATCGGCTGACGCCGATGGGCGACGCGACGCGCATGGCCGGCCAGGTCGTGACCGGCATCGGCTTCCTTGGCGCCGGCGTGATCATGCACGAGGGCATCACCGTCCACGGCCTCAACACGGCCGCGACCCTCTGGTGCTCGGCGGCCGTCGGCATGTTCGCCGGCGGCGGCATGATGGTCGAATCGGTGGTCTTCGCCGTGTTCGTCACCGTCACCAACCTGATCATGCGGCCGCTGGTCGGCGTCATCAACCGCTACACCGGCCCAGGCTGGGAGGTCGAGCAGCGCTACGTCATCAAGGTGGTGGCGGCCAAGGCGGACGAGGCGCGGCTCCGGGCCGGCCTGATCGATGCGCTGGGCCAGGGCCACCTGGGCCTGCAGCAGGTGAAGAGCACGGCACTCGATACGGGCGAGATCGAGATCGCGGCGACCGTGATCGCGCCGCACCGCGAGGATGCCAAGATGGAGGCGATCGTGAGCCGCGCCAGCCTCGAGCCCTCGGTCAGCGCCGCCAAATGGCAGGTGGCACCGAACGACCGTGGCCTATCGGATTAAGGGGGCCTGATTAGGGCTGCTCGCCGCGCGTCATGCGGCCCTCGATCATGTCGAGCACCGGCAGAAGGTCGGCGACGCTGTCGATCACGTAATGGGCACCGCCATGGGCAAGCTCGCGCGCGGCCGCGGCCCGGCGCCGGGCGAATTCCTCAGGCGGCAGGGCTGCGACCTCGGCCGCCGACAGGCCCAGGGCATTGCCGCTGACCGAGAGCCCGACCGTCCAGGTGCCAGCGTTCAGGCCCTCCTCGATGCCGGGCAGCGTGTCGTCGACCTTGACCACGGCGGCCGGCGACCAGATGCCGAGCTCGGCGAAGCAGCGATACATCATAAGCGGGCTCGGCCGGCCCTCCTTGAGGTCGCCGGCGCAAACCATGTTGTCCGGCACATAGCCGGCCGTGGCCGCGAGCGGCGCCAGCACGTCCATGATCGGCCGGTTGTAGCCGGTCGTGGAGCCGATCTTGAGCCCGCGCGCCCGGAGTGCTGCGACGGTCTCGATCGCCCCCGGAATGATGTCGGCGAATTGCGGTACGACCTCGACGTTCATGGGCGTGAACACTTCGTAGATCCGGTCGACATCGGCATCCGTGAAGTCGCGCCCATGCGCCTGGCGCCAGCGCTCGGCCACGGCGGGCTGCTGGCCGACCGCCTGGATATGATGCCATTTCGGCAGGCCCATCGGTGCTCTGGCTTCGGCGACCGAGATCTCGACGCCGAAGCGCTTGAACACCTCGACGAACACGCCCATCGGCGCCCGGCTGCCATAGTCGACGATCGTGCCGGCCCAGTCGAACACCACCGCCTCGATCTTGCCGCTGTAGGATCGCGCCATGGTCCGGCTCCTTTCGGGCCGAGGCGGCCCTTCGCGCCCGACCCATACCACATCCGCCATGCCGGCGGTATTCGCCGGATGCGCTCGGCTAGGCCCGCCGGGTTATCGCGCCGCGGAAGTTCTCCGGAATGGCGACAGCGCCGAACGCCATCACGGCGCGATCCGGCGCGGCCGGATCGACGCGGTAGCGGGTGTTGATCAGGTGGCAGAACAGGATGAGCTGGGACAGGCCCAAATTCGCGCCGATGCAGCCGCGCGGGGCCCAGCCGAACGGCACGTAGCCTGCTGCGGCCGCCTCGTCCGAGGCAAGCCAGCGGTCCGGATCGAAGCGCTCGGGATCCTGCCAGATCGTCGGGTCGTGATGAATGAGATAGGGGCTGAGCAGATAGGACTGGCCGAGATCGAGCACCGCCTCGCCGTACGAGAATTTCGTGCGGACCGGCCGCGTCATCAGCAGCGGCGGGCTCCACATCCGCAGGCATTCCTTGACGAAGCGGTAGGTCAGCGGCGCCGCCCGGCTGGGCGAGGCCCAGAGCTGCGCCAGCTCGACCGCCTGCAGTTCCTGGCCGATCCGCGCCGACCAATCGGGGCGCCGCAGCAGCTCGAACAGCAGGCAGGCGGCGACCGACCCAGGCGGGCCGGCGATCGCCGTCAGCACGGTGGTGACGGCGTCGACCGCCCGGTCGATGCCCAATGCCGGCAGCAGGTCGACGACGGCATCGGCCAGATCCGACTGCCGCGCCGCGCGCTTCATCGCCCGGGCGCGCAGCTCGCGGCGGATCGCCGAGCCGGCGACGATCTGGATCCAGGCTTCGCGCAGGCGGCCGGCGAGCGACTGGTCGGTCGGCTTGGCGGCAAGCAGCTTGACGAGCTTCATCCGCTGGTCGCGGAGCACCGCGCGGCGATCGGCGGGGCGAAGGCCGGCCGTGACGGTCGGAATGAGCGACTGAGAGAAGATTTCCTGCGCCGCCCAGGTCAGATCGATGGTCCGTCCAGACCGCTCGTCGATCAGGCGGGCCATCTCGTCGTAGAGCGCGGCGAGACCGTCGGCGCCGGCCAGGTGCCGCATCCGGCCAAGAAACGCGGCCCTCACGCTGTCCCAGGAAACCGGGGTTCCGGATCGGCGTCGCACAACGTCCGACAGCTTGTCCGGCAACATGCGGTTCGCGAAATTCTTGGCGTTTACTTCGACGACCGCCTGCGGATCGAACACCCCGAACTTGTCGGGCGCGACCCAGAACGTACGGCCCTCCGTGCCGATCCTCGCCCTTAGCTGCTCGATGATATGGGCTTCTTCCGCCATTCTTCCGCGATGACCTGGAGGGTCAGCGACGAGGCGGGCGTACTGGCCGCCCGCCCCGCCTTTGGCAATCAGAGGTTGGAGTATTGGTACCAGTGATAGGGCTCATCGGTCGTACGGACAGCCAGAGCAGCCTTGATCGCGCGATAGAGCTTCGTCATCTGTACCTCCCTATGGTGGTGCGAAAACTCGATCACAACCACGAGACTCGTCGCAACCATAAAATTTAAGAAAAATTACTTTTCTTGTATTGATTTAACACCCTTGCGTTGTATGGAGGTTCCGATACGTCGGCCCCGATGCATGAGGCGCTGAGGCCCAAGAGGAAGGAGCTCGCCATGCGCCCAAGGGGCCTGCCTTGTCCGGTGTAGTCGACGCCGCCAGCTTCGGGCTGGATCCGCTGGCGTATCTGGACACGCTGTTTCCGACTGCGAACAACGTGGCGTGGCTGCCGCGGCGACAGCTCTGCATCGCGGATGCCGGCTTGGGTCGGGATATTCTTGGCAACAAGCAAGGCCTCTATCGGGAGAGCGCCGACTTCTTCGATACCAAGGCGGGCACCTTCGGGCCGCGCGCGGCGCAGATCCAGGTCGGCAGCAAGGCGCGTTCGCTGCTCAAGGCGCATCTGAAGTCGATCCCGTCGACGCGCGAGCTCCTGGAGAGCGTTGCGGCACCGCGGAGCCTCTGGCCCGATGCCGGCAACGAGCTGGTCTATCGCCTGATGGCCGGCATGATCGCCGGTCCCGCCCGGTCCGAGCGATTCAGGGGCATCGTACGGGCGATCGTGGACCGGGCGGTCCTGGCCGGCGCCAAGGGCCGGCATTCGAAGCTCGGGCGTGCCTGGTTCCGGTACAGGCTGCTGCGCGCGTTCGAGCGTGAGAGAACGGAGGCGCGCGACCGGGCCGCCGACGAGGCGCAGGACATTTTCGACGTCGTCGTGACCTCGGCCCCGGCGGCGACGCCCACGGCCCAGTTGCTCGAGGTGTTCGTCTCGTTCGTCTTCGCGATCGTCGGTTCCGTCGGCTTCGCGCTCGGCTGGTCGGTCTATCTGCTCGGCCGGCATGGCGAACAAGGAACGCCGCCGGCGTGGATCGTGAGCGAGGCGTTGAGGCTGTTCCCGATCGCCTGGATGCTGGCGAAGCGTCCGGCGCACGCGCACC
Source organism: Aliidongia dinghuensis (assembly GCF_014643535.1). Lineage (NCBI taxonomy): Bacteria > Pseudomonadati > Pseudomonadota > Alphaproteobacteria > Rhodospirillales > Dongiaceae > Aliidongia > Aliidongia dinghuensis. Next base: position 115,923 of record NZ_BMJQ01000005.1, read on the forward strand.
GGCTCGCCGGCGTTGCGGTGACGCCCGAGGACTGGGTCGTCGTCTCGCCCTACGCCATTCACCGCAATCCGCAATATTGGACGGATCCGAACCGGTTCCTGCCGGAGCGTTGGGCGGCGAACCAGGACTGGTTCGCCTGGCTGCCGTTCGGCGCAGGCCCGCACGGCTGCGTCGCGACCGCGCTTACCCTGCAGATCGTCGACGCCTTCCTGGCACCGCTGATGGCGGATTTCCGGTTCGCGGTGCACGCGACCGGCGACCGCCCGTTCATCGGCGCGGCACTGGCGCCGCCACCGTTTGCGCTCGAGTTGAGCCCGCGCTGAACCGTGCCCGACGCCGCGGCTTCAGCGCGGCGCGGCCTTGGTCGGAATGCGCGACAGGCCGATCAGCACGGCGAGCGTGGTCAGGATCAGCAGCATGGTGAGGGCGGCACCCTCGAACACGTCGCCGCGGTCGGTGAGCGCGAAAATATTGACCGGCAGTGTCACCCAGCCGGGCGGATAGATCATCACCGTGGCACCCAATTCACCCATCGACAGGGCGAAGCTTAAGGAGAACGCGGCGATCAAGTGCGGCATGAGCAGGGGCAGGGTCACGTGGCGCAGGCGGTAGAACGGCCGGGCGCCCAGGCTCTCCGCCACCTGCTCCAGGTCGGGCGAGAGGCGCGCCAAGCCCGCCGAGACATTGCCGTAGGTGAAGGCTGAGACCAGGATCAGGTGGGCCACGAACACGATCGTGCTGGTGCCGTTCAGCAGGATCGGCGGACGGCTGAACGCGACAAGCAATCCCAGGCCGACCGAGACCGACGGCACGGCGCTCGGCACGAAGAACAGCAGGTCGAGCAGGCGGCGCGGCACGCCCGAGAATTGGCGGAGCGCCAAGGCCGCCCAAGTACCGGTGAGCAAGGCGAGCGCGCTTGCGACGAAGCCGGTGACGATGCTGGTCCAAAGCGCCTCGCCCGAGGCACCGGTGACCGCCTCCAGGTAATGCTCGACCGTGGGCTGGCTCGGCAGCACGTCGTTCCATTGACCGGCAAAGCTTGCGGCCAGGATGACGGCGAGCGGCGCCACATAGACCATGCCGATGAGCGCCGCCGCGACGCCCCAGGCGAACCAGCGGCCGGACTTAGACCACACCAGCATTGCGGCCTCCGAAGCGGGCGATGGTCGTGCGGTAAAGCATGTAGAGCGACAGCGACAGCGCGACGTTAATGATGGCGATGACGCAGGCGGCGGTATAGTCGAACTCCTGGATCGCCTTGTCGTAGACCAGGAGCGGCAAGGTGATGACGCCCTTGGCGCCGATGAACAGCACGATGCCGAACTCGTTGACCGTCAAGAGCAGGCACAGGCTGCCGCCCGCGAGCAACGCCGGCAGTGCCGCCGGCAGGATGATCTCGCGGATGATGCGCGGCGCCCGGGCGCCGAGGCTGCTCGCCACTTCGATCTGCGCGATGTCGATGAGCGAGAAGGCGGCCAGGAGCGGGCGCAGCACGAAGGGCGTGTAGACCGTGACCTCGGCCAATATCACGCCCCAGGGCGAATAGAGGAAATCGACCGGCGGCGTCTCGAGGTGGAAGAGATCGATGAGCGCGCCGTTCACCACGCCGGCCGAGCCGTAGATGAAGGTGAAGGCGAGGGCGGCGAGGAAGGTCGGCAGTGCGATGAACGTGTCGATGGCGCGCGCCACCTCGCGCGCACCCGGGAACGGCACGAAGGCGATGACGAGTGCCACCGCGAAACCCAGGACGAGGCAGCCGGCGCTCGCTGCGACCGCGATCTCGACCGTGTGCCAGAGGGCGCCCAGGAACAGCTGCGAGCGGAACACTTCGGCGAAATGCGCGAAGGAGGCGGGGCCGGCGTCGCCGGTCAGCGCCTGGCTAGCGATGAGCGACAGGGGATAGAAGAACAGCCCGGCCAGTACCAGGAGCGGCGGCAGCACCCAGAGCCGGCCGGTGTCCATCGGACGGGCCGCCGCCTGGACTGTCTCAGCCATGGCCGACACCCGCCTCGTCGGCGATCAAGGTCGCATCGATCGCGGCGAAGCCCAGGTCGAGCGGCATGCCTGGGACCGGCGGCTCCCTGAGCGGCGGCGAGACGAGGCGCAGCGCGTTGCCCGCGCACTCGAGCGTGATCGCATGATGGTCGCCCTGCCATTGCACGGCGGTGACCGCGGCCTGGAGCCGGTTGCCGCCGTGATGGTCTTCGGCAGGTTTGAGGTGGTGCGGGCGGATGCACACCAGGCACTGGGATCCCGAGGCCAGGCTCGGATGGGCCGGCACCAGCCACTCGCTCGAGCAGAAGCGCACGCGCACCAGGTCATCGCCCATCGGTCCGGCGTCGGCCGGGCCCTCGATCCTGACCGGCAGCAGGTTGGCACGGCCCAGGAACTCGGCGGTGAACCGGTTGGGCGGCCGGCCGTAAAGCTCGGTCGACGGGCCGAAGGCCGAGAGCCGCCCGTCCTTCATGATGGCGATGCGGTCGGCGAGCGTCAGCGCTTCGCTCTGATCGTGCGTCACATAGAGCACGGTCAGGTTCGGCAGGTCGCGGTGCAGCTTCGCCAGCTCCTCGACCATCGAGCGGCGGATCTGCGCGTCGAGCGCCGACAAGGGCTCGTCCAGCAGCAGCACGCGCGGCTGGATGGCGAGTGCCCGCGCGATCGCAACGCGCTGCTGTTGCCCGCCCGAGAGCTCGCGCGGGAAGCGGCCGCGATAGCCGCTCATGCCGACGAGGCGCAAGCATTCCTCGACCCGCTCGGCGATGAGGGCGGCCGATGCCCTCTGGGCCTTGAGGCCGAAGGCGACATTGTCCTCGATCCGCATATGCGGGAAGAGCGCGTAGTTCTGCACGACCATGCCGATGCCGCGGGCATAGGGGGCCAGGTTCGTAACATCGGTCTCGCCGATCCGCACCCGGCCGGCGGCCGGCCGGACGAAGCCCGCGACCGCGCGCAACGCGGTGGTCTTGCCCGAGCCCGACGGCCCGATCAGCGCCATGATCTCGCCTTGCCGGACCTGCAGCGAGAAATTCTCGAGCACCACCGTGCCCTTGTAGGCGACGGTGACGCCCTCGAACGTGATGCCCTCGCCGCCGACCGCTCGGACGCCTGACGAGGGGGCCGTCGGCGAGGGGGATGACGCGGCCATGGCGCCGTTGCGGGATGCCTCGGTGTTCATGGCCGCGTCGCTCATGGTTTTAGCTGCCCGTGACCTGGTGCCACTTGGCGACGTCGGTCGGCAGGTCGGCCAGCACCTGCGCCCAGTCCGGCGTCCAGACCTCGACGCCTTCCAGCGTCTTGTGCAGGTTCTTGTAGGACTCGTCGGTCGGCGTCACGTCCTTGCGCACCGGCAGGCCTTGGGCGACCGAGGTCACCGTCGACTGCGCCTCCTTCGACAAGAGGAAGTCGATGAGCTTCTTGCCGGCGGCGGCGTTGGGCGCGCCCTTGACCAGGCCGACATAGTAGGGCAGCGCGAAGGTCGAGCGCTTGCCGTTCGGGCCGGTCGGGAAGAACACGCGGATGTTCGGGTTCTGCTTCATCTGCGCGATGTTCATCTGCAGGTCGCCGTTGGCGACATGCAGCTCGCCCTTGTTGACGAGCGCCGTCAGCTTGCCGGTCGACGCCGACGGGCCGACGTTGTTCTCCTGCAGCTTCTGCAGGAACTCGAAGCCCGCGTCCTTGCTGCCGAACGCGTGGAACACCTCGATCATGACGGCGGTGCCGTCGCCGGCCTGGCCGGGCGTCGAGTATTGGATCTTGCCCTTGAACTTCGGGTCCGTGAGGTCGGTGAAGAACACCGGCGGGTTCTTGAGGACCGCTTGGTTATAGATGAAGTTCATGTAGTTGTTCACGAGCGCCAGATAGAGGCCCTTCGGGTCCTTCTGCTCGGGCGCCACCTGGTCGGCACCGGCCGGCGTATAGGGCTGCAGCAGCCCGTCGGCCGCGGCCTTCTGGATGAACGGCGGCAGGGTGACCAGCACGTCGGCCTGCGGATTGGTCGCTTCCTTGGCGACGCGCTCGACGACGCCGCCCGAGCCGCCCTCGACATACTGCACCTTGACGCCGGTCGCCTTGGTGAAGGCGTCGAACTGGTTCTGGTACCAGTTCGGCGTGCCGTCATGCAGGCCGTCGGCGCTATAGATCGTCACGACGTCCGCGGCCCAGGCCGGCGCGGCAGCAAGAACCGCGAGCCCCAGCCCGACGGCGGCAAGCTTCTTGATCGACATGTTCGGTCCCTCCCAACAGCAGAGCCGGCACACTAGTCTTTCGATATGACCGTGGCGTGACAGCTTCGGCCTGATCTGGCCGCCGCCAATAATCGCAATTGGATAGGTAGGCGCGTTGTCGCAATCAGGAGCAGCCGAGCCCGGCGGCACCTCGTTGTAAACGATATCACACCGGCTGCTGCAGACCAGCCCGGCGGGCACGTCCGGCGAGTTGACGGCGCGGGCGGCGCTCCCCTATGGTCTCGGCCATGGCGATGACGATGAAATCGGCCGCGTTTTCCGCGCGAATTATCCGCCCGGCTCCTTGACCCGAGGGGCCGGGAACGTTCGTCTCGCGCCGGTGCCTTTGCCGGCTCGCGTAATTCTATTCTGGCCGTTCGACTAGGTGCTGCGCCCTCGAGCGCGACGAAGCGGGCGGCCCAAGCATCCGGATGATTATTGCTATGGCCGTCGATTACCGACCGACCGTCTTCCTGCCGCAGACCGATTTCCCGATGAAGGCCGAGCTGCCGAAGCGCGAGCCGGGCCTGCTCGAGCGCTGGGCCCGGACCGGGCTCTACGAGCGGATCCGCGCCAAGTCCAAGGGCCGCGAGAAATTCGTGCTGCACGACGGCCCGCCCTATGCCAACGGCAACCTGCACATGGGCCACGCGCTCAACAAGATCCTCAAGGACATCGTCGTGCGCAGCCAGCAGATGCTGGGCAAGGATTCGGTCTATGTCCCGGGCTGGGACTGCCATGGCCTGCCGATCGAATGGAAGATTGAGGAGAAATACCGGGCGGCCAAGCAGAACAAGGACGACGTGCCGATCGACCAGTTCCGCCGCGAATGCCGTGCGTTCGCCGAGCACTGGGTCGACGTGCAGCGCACCGAGTTCAAGCGCCTGGGCGTCATGGGCGACTGGGACAATCCCTACCTCACCATGGCCTATGCCGCCGAGGCGCAGATCGTGCGCGAGATCGGCAAGTTCCTGATGAACGGCGGGTTGTTCCAGGGGGCGAAGCCCGTGCTCTGGTCGGTCGTCGAGCAGACGGCCCTGGCCGAGGCCGAGGTCGAGTACCAGGACCATACCTCGCGCACGATCCATGTCCGCTTCAAGGTCGTGACGCCGTCGGTGCCGGCCTTGGCCGGCGCCTCGGTCGTGATCTGGACGACGACGCCGTGGACCATGCCGGGCAACCGGGCGGTGGCCTATGGCGCCGACTTCGACTATGCGGTCGTGCGCGTCGACGCGGTGGCGGACGGCAGCAAAGCCGGGGTCGGCGAGACGCTGGTGCTGGGCGCCGCCCTCGTCGAGCCGGTCGCGAAGGAAGTCGGCATCACCGGCTGGACCGTGCTCGCGACCTTGCCGGGCAGCGAGCTTGCCGGCACGCTCACGGCCCATCCGCTGCGCGGCCAGGGCTATGACTTCGACGTGCCGCTCCTGCCGGGCGGGTTCGTCACGACCGACGCCGGCACCGGCTTCGTCCATATCGCGCCGGGCCATGGCGAGGACGACTTCCTCCTGAGCCAGGCCCACGGCATCGGCGTGACGGAGACGGTTGCCGCCGACGGCAGCTACGTCGATCGTGTGCCGCTGTTCGCCGGCAAGCGCGTCTATACGCCCTACGGCAAGCCGGGCGACGCCAACCCGGCGGTGATCGAGGCGCTCGACGCCGCGGGCGGCCTGCTCGCGGCTGGCTCGCTCGTGCATTCCTATCCGCACTCCTGGCGGTCCAAGGCGCCGCTCATCTTCCGCACCACGCCGCAGTGGTTCATCTCGATGGAGACGAACGACCTGCGCCAGGTCGCCCTCCAGGCGATCTCGGACACGCGCTGGGTCCCGCCGCAGGGCGAGAACCGCATCCGCTCCATGATCGAGAGCCGGCCGGACTGGTGTATCTCGCGCCAGCGCGCCTGGGGCGTGCCGATCGCGATCTTCGTCGACAAGAAGACGCGCCAGCCGCTGCGCGACCAGCGCGTGGTCGACCGGATCGCCGCCGCGGTCGAGGACGAGGGGGCGGACGTCTGGTTCACGGCGCCGGCCGCGCGCTTCCTCGGCAACGACTACAATCCGGGCGACTACGAAAAGGTCACCGACATCGTCGACGTCTGGTTCGACTCGGGCTCGACCCATTCCTTCGTGCTGGAGCAGCGACCCGACCTCATGTGGCCGGCCTCGCTCTATCTCGAGGGCTCGGACCAGCATCGCGGCTGGTTCCATTCGTCCCTGCTCGAGAGCTGCGGCACGCGCGGCCGGGCGCCCTACGACGCGGTCCTGACCCATGGCTTCGTGCTCGACGAGCAGGGCCGCAAGATGTCGAAGTCCTTGGGCAACATCACCGCCCCCCAGGACGTGATCGAGGGCTCGGGCGCCGACATCCTCCGGCTCTGGGTCGTGGCGTCGGACTATTACGAGGATCTCCGGATCGGCAAGCAGATCCTGGGATATCAGGTCGACGTCTATCGGCGGCTCCGCAACACGCTGCGCTATCTCCTGGGTGCGCTCTCGGGCTTCTCGGCCGAGGAGCGGATCGACCCCGCGAAGATGCCGGAGCTCGAGCGCTGGGTGCTGCATCGCCTGAAAGAACTCGACATCGTCATGCGCGAGGCGACGGACGCCTTCGACTTCCATCGCATGTATGTCGAGCTGCACCAGTTCTGCTCGGTCGATCTCTCGGCGTTCTATTTCGACATCCGCAAGGACGCGCTCTATTGCGACCGGCCGGACGATCCGCGCCGCCGCGCCGTGCGCACGGTCATGGACCTGGTGTTCGACTGCCTGGCGAAATGGCTGGCGCCGATCCTGTGCTTCACGGCCGAGGAGGCCTGGCTCGCGCGCCATGGTTCAGCACCCGACACGAGCGTGCATCTCGAGGTCTTCCCGACCCTGCCGGACGCCTGGATCGCGCCGGACCTCGCTGAGCGCTGGTCGAGGATCCGCGACCTGCGCCGCGTCGTGACCGGCGCGATCGAGCTCGAACGCGCGGCAAAGCGCCTGGGCTCGAGCCTGCAGGCCTCCGTCACGCTGTTCGTCGACAGCGACGAGGTGCTGAGCGGTCTCGATCTCGCCGAGATCTGCATCGTGTCCGAGGCAACACTGAGCCTGGCGCCGGTACCCGACGGCGCCTTCACCATGGCCGACGTGCCCGGCATCGCGGTCACGGTCGGCCTGGCGCCGGGCGAGAAATGCCAGCGCTGCTGGCGGGTGCTGCCGGAAGTGACGACGGTCGCGGCGCACCCGGACCTGTGCCATCGCTGCGCCGACGCGGTCGATCATCACCACGCCTGACCGGCGTATTCGGGCGTTCCCCACCTCTCGCCCTGCCTCTCCGCCCCAATGGGGCGGAGAGGGGAAGAGCGTGCGATGCCAGCGGCTTGCGCCGAACGCGGAACCCTGCGGACATCATCATGCGGCGTGCGGCGCGGCGACAGCTTGCCGCGGCTGCGCAAGTCGCGTAAATAAACGCGTCCCTCAGGTTGGATCGGCATGAAAAGAACGGCATATCTTGGCACCACGCTCGCCCTCCTCGTGATCGGGCTCAGCGGCTGCAGTGACACGCGCAAGGCGCTCGGCATCGACAAGGCCCCGCCTGACGAATTCGCCGTCGTGGCGGGATCGCCGCTCACCATGCCGCCCGATTTCAATCTGCGCCCGCCGCGCAGCCCGTCGGACAAGCCGCCGTCGGAGACCGCGGCCCAGGCCGGTCGCCAGACGGTGTTCCGCCTCGCGGATACGAAGCCGTCGACGGCGTCGCTCGCTGTGGCTGCCACGACCGGCGCGAACGGCGTACCGCTCAGCGCTGGCGAGCAGGCCCTGGTCGCCAAGGCCGGCGCCGGCAGCGTCGATCCGTCGATCCGCCAGCAGGTCGACAAGGAAACCGCCCAGCTCAACGCCGACAACGGCCCGGGCTTCGTCGACAGCCTGCTGTTCTGGCGCGACCCGACGCCGCCCGGCGAAGCGGTCGATGCGCAGCGTGAATCGCAGCGCCTGCGCGAGAACGCGGCGCTTGGCAAGCCGGCCTCGGTCGGCGACACGCCGCAGATCGAGCGCAAGCAGCGCGCTTGGCTCGAAGGCCTTTTCTAAGCCTGGATCGTTCAATACCGGGGCGGGGCGGCCGGCGGACGACATGCGTCCGCCGGGTGCACGCCGTCGAAAGGCAGGTCCCGATGCGCCGCACCGCAGGCTCCATCCTCGCGACGGCCGTAGCCGTCGCCCTGCTCGGCATGTTTCCGCGCGCCGGTCAGGCCGCACCGCTGTTCGGCGAGAGCGAGTTCGCGCTGCCGAACGGGCTCGAGGTCGTGGTCGTGCCGAACCACCGCGCGCCCAACGTCACCCAGATGGTCTGGTACAAGGTGGGATCCGCCGACGAGGAGCGCGGCTGGTCGGGTGTCGCGCATTTCCTCGAACATCTCATGTTCAAGGGCACCAAGAATCTCAAGCCCAAGGAGTTCTCCGAGATCGTCGCGCGCAACGGCGGCCAGGAGAACGCCTTCACCAGCTGGGACTATACCGCCTACTACCAGACCGTCGCGTCCGACCGCCTGCCGCTCGTCATGAAGCTCGAGGCCGACCGGATGCACGATCTGGTCATCACCAACGAGCAATTGCTGCCGGAGCGCCAGGTCATCCTCGAGGAATGGCGCATGCGCATCGGCAATGTGCCGTCAGCCACGCTCGACCAGCAGATCGAGGCGGCGCTCTACCTGAACCATCCCTACCGCATCCCGGTGCTGGGCTGGAGCGAGGAGATGGCGAAGCTCGACCTCGCCCACGAGAGGCGCTTCTACGACACCTGGTACGCGCCCAACAATGCGGTGCTGGTCATCGCCGGGGATGTCACGGTCGAGGCGGCGAAGAAGCTCGCCCAGCAATATTACGGGCCCATCCCGCGCAAGGCGGTGCCGGCGCGCCTCCGCCCGGTCGAGCCGCAGCGCGAGGCCAACACGACGGTGGAGCTCAAGAGTGCCCGGGTGCGCAATCCGGTGTGGAGCCGGGTCTACCTGGCGCCGAGCTACCACAGCGGCGAGACGCAATATGCCTACGCGCTCGAGGTGCTGGCCGAGGTGCTGGGCGGCGGCGCCAACAGCCGGCTGCACAAGGCACTGGTCATCGACCAGCAGATCGCGACCGGCGCCGGCGCCAGCTATGACCCGCAGCGGCTCGATCTCGGCAAGTTCAGCTACTATGTGAGCCCGCGCGTCGGCACGCCGATCGATGCCGCGGCCGAAGCAGCCGAGGCGGTCGTCGCGAAGACGGTCGCCGAGGGCGTCACCGCCGACGAGGTCGAGCGCGCCAAGACTCGGCTCAAGAACGAAGTCCTCTATGCCAACGACAGCCTGTCGCAGCCGGCGAACGTCATCGGCCGGGCGCTCGCCACCGGGTCGAGCCTCGCCGATCTCGACGCCTGGCCGGACCGGATCGGCGCCGTCACGGTCGACGAGGTCAATGCCGCCGCCCATGCGGTGCTCGAGGGCAAGACGTCGGTGACCGCCCGCCTGCTGCCGGCGAAGCCGGGTGCCGGCGGACCGGAGAAGCCGCTGCCGCCCCAGAGCCTGCCGGAGCAGATCCGATGAGCCGCCGTCTTGCCTTCATCGGCCGGTCGCTCGCGGGGCTTGCGCTCGCCGCCCTCATCGCAGCTCGGCCGGCGCAGGCCGTCACGGTCGAACGGGTCGTGAGCCCGGGCGGCATCGAGGCGTGGCTGGTCGAGGATCATAGCCAGAAGGTGATCAGCCTCAGCTACGCCTTCCACACCGGTGCCGCGAACGACCCGGCCGACAAGACAGGCTTGACCGAATTCGTCGCCTCGACCCTGGACGAGGGCGCCGGCGATCTCGATTCCGCGGCATTCCAGGGCCGGCTCGAGGACCTGTCGTCCACGATCTCGTTCCAGCCGACGCAGGACTTCTTCCAGGGCCAGGTGCGCACCGTGGCGCCCTATCGCGACGAGGTGTTCGGCCTGCTGCGGCTGTCGCTGACCCGGCCGCGCTTCGATGCGCCGGCGATCGCCCGCGTGCGCGACCAGATCGTGAAGGCGATCGCGGCCCGGGCCGAGGAACCGAACCCGCTCGCGTCCAAGATCTGGTGGCACAGCAATTTCCCGGACCATCCTTACGGCCGGCCGGTGCTGGGCACGGCGAAGACCGTCGCCGGCATCATGGCGGACGATCTCCATGCCTATGTTGAGCACCGTTTCGGCCGCGACCGGCTCAAGGTCGCGGTGGTGGGCGACCTGACGCCCGACGAGCTGAAGCCGCTGCTCGACCAGACCTTCGGCCCGCTGCCCGCGACCTCGGCCGAAACCGCGACCTCGGCCGAAACCGCGAGCCCGCCCGATGCGGTGCCGACCGCCGGCGGCCAGGTGCTGTTGGTCAAGAAGCCGGTGCCGCAGTCGACCGTACTGTTCGCTCAGCCGGGCTTGGCTGTTGCGGACAAAGACTATTACACGCTGCTGGTGCTGAACAACGTGCTGGGCGGCGGCACTTTCTCGACCCGCCTCGAGCATGCGGTGCGCGAGACGCGCGGGCTTGCCTATTCGATCGGCACCGGCCTCTCGAACTACGATCACACCGCCCTGCTGTTCGGCCAGGCCGGCACCCAGAACGCCAAGGTCGGCGAGACCGTCGCGATCATCCGCCAGGAATGGGCGCGCTTCGCCGCCGAAGGGCCGACCGAGCAGGAATTGAAGGACGCCAAGACCTATCTCGAGGGGGCGTACGCGCTCGGCCTCGACTCGACCCTGTCGATCGCCGAGCGGCTGCTGTTCTTCCAGACCCACGGCCTGCCGATCGACTATTTCGATCGGCGCAAGGGCCTGATCGAGAAGGTGACGCTCGCCGACGCCAAGCGCGTCGCCAAGGCGGTGATCGATCCGGCCAAGCTCGGCTTCGTCGTGGTCGGCGATCCACAAGGTGTCACGCCGGACCAGATCGTCGATCCGACGGACTGACAGCCATGGATGCGCTCGAGATCCGGCCGGTCGGGCCCGACGACCTCCCGCTGATCGAGCAATTGTTTGGGCCCCGCGGCGCCTGTGCCGGCTGCTGGTGCATGTGGTGGCGCGCCGAGAAGGGCGGCAAGGACTGGAAGGCGGCGCAGGGGCCGGTGAACCGGGCGCGGTTCCAGGCCCTGGTCGAGGCCGGCCGGGTCCATGGGCTGCTCGCGTTCGATGGGGCTGAGCCGGTCGGCTGGTGCGACCTGGCGCCTTACGGCGACTACGGCCGGCTCGCGCGTGCCCGCAAGCTGCAGCGCTTGAACCGCGGCGCCACCTGGTCGATCCCCTGCTTCTTCATCAAGCGCGGCTATCGCAAGCAGGGCGTCGCCTCTCGCCTGCTTGGGGCCGCGGTCGAGCATGCCTGGACGCTTGGTGCCGGCGAGATCGAAGGCTATCCGGTCGGTGCGGGGCCGGTCGGCGGCGGGCCGGCCGTCGACACCTTCGCCTATACGGGCCTGCCGTCGATGTTCGAGGCGGCGGGGTTCCGCCAAGTGCCTTCGACCGACCAAGGCAGCCGGACGATCTACCTCAAGACGCGCTGAGCGCCAGCAGGCGGGCCAGCGCCGCCGCATCGGCCGCGATCTCGTCCGCCCCAGCCGCGCGGAGGCTCGCCGCATGGTCGGGCGCGCAATGGCCACCGCCGCAGAAGCCGATCGCCCTCATGCCGGCGGCCTTGGCCGCGAGGATGCCCGGCACGCTGTCCTCGACGACGACGCAGTGCCGGGGCTCGGCGCCGCGCCGCGCCGCCGCGTGCAGGAACAGGTCGGGCGCCGGCTTGCCGGCCCGGACCTCGGCCGCGCTGAAGGCGGCGCCCTCGAACAGCGGCGCGTAGCCGCACAGCGCCAAGGTGAGCGCCAGCCGGTCGGGCGGGCTCGAGGACGCGACGCAGCGGCTGCCCGTGATCCGCCGGACGAGCTCCGGCATGCCCGCGACCGGCGTCAATTCGGCGCGGAACCGTTCGAACAGGCGCGCCTGCACCTGTTCGGTGTAATCTCCCGGCAGAGGCCGGCCCCAATGGGCCTCGAGCATCGCCCAATTGTCCTTGCGGCTGCGGCCGACGGCGCGCCGGGCGAATTCGGCGAGCGAAATCGGATGGCCGAGCCCGTGCAGAACTTCTATCTCGACCTGGCAGGCCAGAACCTCGCTATCGACCAGCACACCGTCGCAATCGAAGATGATGAGGGTAGAGGGGGCCGCAGCCACGATATATAGTGTCCCTTCGTTCGAGCTTTCCGTTTCTAGCAAGCCCAGCCGCCGAGTGCCATGTCGAACCCGATCCGCCAGCTGCCAACCGTGCTCGTCAACCGCATCGCGGCGGGCGAGGTGGTCGAGCGCCCGGCGTCAGCCGTCAAGGAACTGGTCGAGAACGCGATCGACGCCGGCGCCGGCCATATCGAGGTCAACCTGCGCGAGGGTGGGCAGAGCCTGATCGTCGTGAGCGACGACGGCATCGGCATGGACCCGGACGGCCTGGTGCTGGCGGTCGACCGCCATTGCACGTCGAAGCTGCCGGACGATGACCTGATGGCGATCCAGACCCTGGGCTTCCGCGGCGAAGCGCTGCCGTCGATCGGCGCCGTGGCGCGGTTGACACTCACCAGCCGGGTGCGCGGGGCGGCCGAGGCCTGGAGCCTGACGGTCGACGGCGGCCTCAAGGGCCGGCCGGTGCCGGCGGCGTTCGGCCAGGGCACGCGGGTCGAGGTGCGCGACCTGTTTTACGCGACGCCGGCCCGGCTCAAGTTCATGAAGACCGCGCGCACCGAGCGCGACCAGGCGGTCGATACGGTGAAGCGCCTCGCCATGGCGCATCCGGAGATTGCCTTCACCGTCACGGCCGACGACGATCGCGCCATGCTGCGCCTTTCCGCCGCCCCGCTCGCCGATCCGGTCGAGGAGCGGCTGGCCCGGCTCTCGGCCGTGCTCGGCCGCGATTTCGCCGACAATGCGCTGCCGATCGAATCCTTGCGCGAGGGTGTCAGGCTCACCGGCTTTGCAGGATTGCCGACGCTCAACCGGGCGACGGCGCGCGAGCAGTATCTGTTCGTCAACGGCCGGCCGGTGCGCGACAAGCTGCTGACCGGCGCCGTGCGCGGCGCCTACCAGGATTTCCTCGCCGGCGACCGTCATCCGATGGTGGCCCTCTTCGTCGATTTGGCCTCGAGCGAGGTCGACGTCAACGTGCACCCGGCCAAGGCCGAGGTGCGCTTCCGCGACCCGGCGCTAGTGCGCGGCCTCATCGTCGGCGCCTTGAAGCATGCGCTCAACGCCGCCGGCCATCGCGCGTCGACCACGGTCGCCGCCGCGACGCTGGACGCGCTCAGGCCGGCTTTCGCCCCGGCCATGCCGGCGCCCGCCTGGAACGGCGCCTATGGCACCTACCGCGCGCCCAGCTATCCGAGCGGCCTCGCCGAGGCGGTGGCCGCGGCTTACGCGCCGGCGCCGAGCCTGTTCGACGGCGGCGCCCTGCCCAGGGAGGCCGCGCCGGGCGCACTGCCGCAGGCGCCGGTCGGCGCCGAGCCCGCGCCTGGCCTCGAGCAGTTCCCGCTGGGCGCCGCCCGCGCGCAGCTGCACGATACCTACATCGTGGCGCAGACGGCGGAGGGCATCGTCATCGTCGACCAGCATGCCGCCCACGAGCGGCTGGTCTATGAGCGCATGAAGGCGGCATTGGCCGAGAGCGGCGTCAAGCGCCAGGCGCTGCTCTTGCCCGAGGTGGTCGAGCTCGACGAGGCGTCGGCCGACCGGCTGGGCGCCCGCGCCGAGGAACTGGCCGAGCTCGGCCTGATGCTGGAGCCGTTCGGCACCGGCGCCGTCGTGGTGCGCGAGGTGCCGGCGCTCTTGGGCGACTGCGACGTCAAGGGCCTGGTGCGCGATCTCGCCGAGGAACTGGCCGAGTTCGGCGCCGCGCTCTCGCTCAAGGAACGGCTCGAGGCGGTGTGCGGCACGCTCGCCTGCCACGGCAGCGTACGCGCCGGCCGCCGGCTGAACCCGGCCGAGATGAACGCGCTCCTGCGCCAGATGGAGGCGACGCCCCACTCCGGCCAGTGCAACCATGGCCGGCCGACCTATGTCGAGCTGAAGCTCGGCGACATCGAACGGCTGTTCGGCCGGCGGTGATCTAATGTCCCTCGCCCGATTGTCCAGCCCGGGCGGATAGTCCTTCTGGTCTTTCCGCAATTATCCCGGAAACCGCCGCGACGTATCTCTCCTTCAGGGCCAGACCATGCCGTCATCGGGGCGGCCGGACCGGCGGGTGGAGGAGAAGATGGCGAACGCGCTGCCGCTCTTCGGTCAGGTGCTCTTCGGCGTGATCCTGGTCGCGAGCGGGCTCGACAAGCTCGGCGATCCGGCCGTCGTCATGGACTATGTCCGCGTGGCGCTGCCGTACCGCATCAGGACGAGGCGCGCGGCACCGTAACGGCGCTCGTCCTCGATCGTGAAGCCATCGGGTGCCGCGAGCGCTTCCCTGGCCCCCACTTCCAGCACGACCACCGCATCCTCGGCGATCCAGCCGGCGGCCGCCAAGGCTGCGAGAGCCGACGGCCCCAGATCCTTGCCATAGGGCGGGTCCAGGAACACCAGCGAGCAAGCGGCCGGCGCGCGGGTCGGCGCCGTCGCGTCGCCGCGCAGCAGCACGGCGCGATCGCCCGCGTTGAGGCGCGTGACATTGTCCTTGAGCACGGCGAAGGCGCTCGATGCCTGCTCCAGGAACGTTACGTGGGCTGCTCCGCGCGACAGTGCTTCAAGGCCCAAGGCACCGGTGCCGGCGAAGGCGTCGAGCACGCGCGCGCCCGCGACCGGCGAGCCGTCGGCGGCCCAGCGTCCGTGCTCCAGGATGTTGAACAGCGCCTCGCGCGCCCGGTCGCTGGTTGGCCGGACGGCGGCCCCTTCGGGTGCCGCGAGCGGCCGGCCGCGCAGGCTACCGCCGACGATCCGCACCGCGCGGGCCTCCGGGCTTCCGGGTGCTCTCCGTCTTGCCGGCGGCGCGCGTGGCGCGGGCGCCGACCGGCTTGGCTACCGCTGCCGGATGTGGATCGCCCTGGGCGCGTCCCTCGGCTCGCCGGCCGCGCTTCGGCGGCGGCTCGACCGCGCGATGGGGCTTGGGCGGGCGGACGCGCGCCTTGGCCGGCTCGGCCGCGGGCTTGTCCTTGAGCGAGAGCATCTTGCGCGTCGTCGCCCCCTTGTCCTTGGCCGCCCCCAGGCCCAGCTGGTCGCGCAGCACGCGCCGCGGCACTTCTTCGATGGCGCCACGCGGCAGGAGGCCCAGCTGGAACGGCCCATAGGACAGGCGGATCAATCGGGTCACGACATAGCCCAGATGCTCGAACACCCGGCGAATCTCGCGGTTCTTGCCCTCGGTCAGCGCCACGGTCACCCAGGCGTTCGAGCCCTTCTGCCGTTCGAACTCGACCTTGATCTCGCCATAGCGCACGCCGTCGATCACAATGCCTTGCGCCAGCGGCAGGAAGCGCTCCGGATCGACCGCGCCGTGGACGCGCACCTTGTAGCGCCGGACCCAGCCGGTTGCCGGCAGTTCCAGCTTGCGCGCGAGCTCGCCGTCATTGGTGAGCAGCAGCAGGCCCTCGGAATTGAGGTCGAGGCGGCCGACCGAGATGACGCGGCCCAGCTCCGGCGGCAGGCTCTCGAACAGGGTCGGCCGGCCCTTCTCGTCCCTGTGCGAGGTGACGAGGCCGGCCGGCTTGTGATAGCGCCAGAGCCGCGACGGTTCCGGCTCCTTGATCGGCTTGCCGTCGACCAGGATGATCGAGCCCGGCGTCACGACCACGGCGGGCGTGGTCAGCACCTGGCCGTCGACCGCGACCCGGCCCTCCTCGATCCAGCGCTCGGCATCGCGGCGCGAGCAGAGGCCGGCACGCGCCAGCACCTTGGCGATGCGATCGCCCTTCTCGGCAGCGGGGGCGCCGTTGTCCTCGGTCGGCTCGATCGCGTCGTCGCTCATGGCGCTAGCCTCGCGCCGCCGCGACGAAGGCGCGGAAGATCGCCTCGTCCGGCGGGCTGATCTCGAATTCCGGGTGCCACTGCACGCCGAGGCAGAAGCGCCGGCCCGGCATCTCGATCCCCTCGATGACGCCGTCGGGTGCCACCGCATCGATGATGACGCCGGGGCCGACGGTCTTGACCGCCTGGTGATGGGCCGAATTGACCGCGACGCGCGCGGTGCCGGTGATGCGGTGCAGTATCGAGCCCTCGGTGATCGCGACCTCGTGGCCGGGCTCGTTGCGTGGATTGGGCTGCTCGTGGGCGAGCGCGTCCGCGACTTCGTCCGGGATGTGCTGGACGAGCGTGCCGCCCAAGGCCACGTTCAGGAGCTGCTGGCCGCCACAGATGCCGAGGACCGGCTTGTCGGCGGCGAGCGCCAGGCGCGTGATCGCGAGCTCGAACGCGGTGCGCCGGTCCTTGGTCGTGACCGTGTCGTGCCGATCCTGGGATCCGAACAGCGCCGGGTCGACGTCGAACGCGCCGCCGGTCACGATCAGCCCGTCGATCAGGTCCAGATACTCGGCCGCATGATCCGGCTCGTGCGGCAGCAGGATCGGCAGGCCGCCGGCGCGCACGACGGCGCCGCAATAATTCTCGCGGATCGCGTACCACGGAAATTTGGAGTAGCCACCGGGCTGCTCTGAATCGAGAGTAAGGCCGATGATGACGGGGCGGGACATGAACGATCCTTCTGGTCGAGCGCCGACCATAGGCGTCCGGGCAAAAGGGCGCAACGGCAGGCCGCGCATGGGCCGGGCCCGCGTGGCGGTAGCCACTCGCTTTCCCCTCTCCGCCCCATTGGGGCGGAGAGGCTGGGTGAGGTGGGGAACGCGCCGCTCCTGCCGCGGCCAGGAACCATTCACCGCGCTTCTCTCGGGAACGGCGCTGGAATCCCCCACCTCACCCGACCTCTCCGCCCCCGGGGGCGGAGAGGGGATAACAGAGACGGGCTCATGACCTCGCGCCGCCAACCCCGCTTCATGGATCGGGCGCTGGAGCAGGCGCGCGCGGCGGCGGCGGCCGGCGAGGTGCCCGTCGGTGCGGTCGTGGTCGAGGCTGCGACCGGCCGGATCCTGGCCGAGGCGCGCAACCGGACCGAGGAACTGAACGACCCCTCCGCCCATGCGGAGCTGCTGGCGATCCGCGCCGCGGCGGCGCTCATGGAAAGCCCGCGGCTGCCGGACTGCGATCTCTACGTGACGCTCGAGCCCTGCCCGATGTGTGCCGGCGCCATCGCCTTCGCGCGGCTGCGCCGGGTCTATTACGGTGCGGGCGATCCCAAGGGCGGGGCGGTCGACCATGGCGTCCGCCTGTTCGACCAGCCGACCTGCCATCATCGGCCCGAGGTCTATGGCGGCATCGGCGAGACCGAGTCGGCGGTTTTGTTACGGGATTTTTTCCAGGCGCGGCGCTGAGCCCTGCTGATTCGGCAAGGGAGCTCAAAGGCTGCACGCCCTGGACGCGATCGTTGCGCGTGCAAATATGACCGGTCCGTCCCGTTCGAGACAGGCTGCCCCTGCCCATGTCGTCCGCTGCTGCGACCGAAAAGCCGCTGACCCGCAATGCCGTGCTGGTGATGGCCGGCGCCTGCGGCTTCGGCGTCGCCAATATCTATTACAACCAGCCGATGCTGGCCGAGATGGCGGCTAGCCTCAAGGATCCGGCCGTCGCCGGCGTCGTGCCGACCGTGACCCAGGTCGGCTATGCGCTGGGCCTGTTGCTGCTGGCACCGCTCGGCGACCGGTTCGACCGCAAGAAGCTGATCCTGATCGAACTCATCGGCCTGGTGGCGGCGCTCGCCGTGGCCGCCACTGCGCCCAGTCTTGCGGTGCTGGCCGGGGCGAGCCTGGCGGTTGGCGTGCTTACCACGCTCGTCCAGCAGATCGTGCCGATGGCGGCGCATCTCGCCGTTCCGGAGCGGCGCGGTCAGGTCGTCGGCACGGTCATGAGCGGCTTGCTGATCGGCATCCTGGGCGGGCGCGTCCTGTCGGGCGTTGTTGCCGAATATCTGGGCTGGCGCACCATGTTCTGGATCGCCGCCGGATTGATGGTCGCGATGTTCCTGGTGCTGGTGCGCCTGCTGCCCCGTACGGCACCGACCTCGCGCCTCAAATATCCGGCGCTGATGCGTTCGCTCTGGCACCTGTTCCGCGCCGAGCCGGTGCTGCGCGAGGCGGCGATCGTGGGTGCCCTGCTGTTCGCCGCGTTCAGCGCCTTCTGGGCGACCTTGACGCTCTATCTGGCGAGCCCGGCCTATCACCTGGGGCCGCAGGTCGCGGGCCTGTTCGGCCTGGTCGGCATCGCCGGCGCGCTCGCAGCCCCGTTGACCGGGCGGCTCGCCGACCGCGGCGGACCGCGCCGCACGGTCGGCATCGGCATCGTGACGACCCTCGCAGCCTTCGTGGTGTTCGCGCTCGCCGGCAAATGGCTCGTGGGCCTGGTCGTGGGCGTGCTGCTGCTCGATCTCGGCGTCCAGGGCGCCCAGGTCTCGAACCAGTCGCGCGTCTATGCGCTGCAGCCGGAATCGCGCAGCCGCATCAACACGGTCTACATGGTGCTCTATTTCGTCGGCGGCTCGGCCGGTTCGGCGCTGGGGGCGCTCGCCTGGGGTCTCGGCGGCTGGCTTGCGGTCTCGGGGCTGGGGCTCGCCCTGGCGCTCATCGCCGCCGTGATCCATGTGGTGAGCGCGCGCCCGGCCGTGGCGCGGGTTTCGGCCTGAACCCCATGGGCCTGAACCCTCTCAAGGGAAATCGTCCGGCCAGGCGCCGTCGTTCTCCCAATAGCCGGTCAAGCTGTTCGTCGCCGCCTGCCAGGCGCCACCGGCGAAGCGATAGGTCGTGAGCTCGACGACGAACTCCTCGGTCGCCGCCCAGTTCGGATTGGCGAAATTCGGATGGCAGGCGACCACCTGGACCGCCTTGGCCGCCGCACCTTGGGGCGTCTTCTCCTCGACGATCTTCCAGGCGTTCTTGAGTGAGCCCACCAGGACCTTCCGGCCGGGCAGCGGCTCGGGCATGAGCTCGCCCTGGACGACTGCCCACAGGCTGGTCTCGAGCCCGGCATAGGAGCCCGTGCCGATGCTGTGGTCCGTCGTCAGCAGGACCGTGGCCGGGCCGTCGTGGAGCTGCTGACGGTCGAGCTCGGCGAGCGGCACCTCGAACGCCTGGTCTTCCACCACCTTGCCGGCATTGTCGACGAGCCGGAGATGCGCGGGCTTGAGCGGCATCTTGGCGAAGCTCTTGCGCAGCGGGTTCTTCTCAGCCAGGACCAGATCGGTGTCGGCCGTCTGGCCCCACATGTTCCGGCGTAGCGCCGGGGTAAGGCGGGCGTCCTCCAGAATCTGCAAGGCCCCGTCGACACCGTTCGTTGCCCGATCGAGCGGCAAGCTCTGGTGCATGGCGTAGCCTACGGGAACCCGTGCCTCCGCCGCGTGCGCGGATGCTGCCGGAACGATGGCGAGCAGGCCCGCCAGCAGGCCGGCCGATGCTCGCTGCACCGATCCCGGCACCGGGATCAGCCGCCGTGCCGCTCGCGCGCGACGGCGCGCCAGCCGATGTCGCGCCGGCAGAAGCCCTCCGGCCAGCGGATTGCGTCGACCGCCTGGTAGGCGCGGCTCTGCGCCTCGCCGACCGAGGCACCGAGCGCGGTCACGACCAGCACGCGCCCCCCGTCGGCGACGATCGCGCCGTTCTTGGCGGCCGTGCCGGCATGGAAGACTTCGACCGAGGGGGCGGCGCCCCCGGCGGCGTCGAGCCCCGCGATGACCGTGCCCTTGCGCGGTGTCCCGGGATAGCCCTCGGCCGCGATCACGACGCCCAGCGCCGCTTCCGCCCGCCAGGCGAGCGTCACCTGGTCGAGCGTGCCGTCGCGCGCCGCGAGCAGCGCCGGCAGCAGGTCCGACTTCAGGCGCCGGAGCAGCACCTCGCATTCCGGATCGCCGAAGCGGACGTTGTATTCGATGAGCTGCGGCCCCTTGTCGGTCAGCATCAATCCTGCGAACAGCACGCCCTTGAACGGCTTGCCCTCGGCCGCCATGCCGGCCAAGGACGGGCGGATGATGCGATCCATCACCTGAGATTCGACCTCCGGCGTCAGCGCCGGCGCCGGCGAATAGGCGCCCATGCCGCCGGTGTTGGGGCCGGTATCGCCGTCGCCGACCGCCTTGTGATCCTGTGCCGAGGCGAGCGGCACCGCGGTCGTGCCGTCGACGAGCGCGAAGAAGCTCACCTCCTCGCCGGCAAGAAATTCCTCGATCACGATCTCGACGCCGGCATCGCCGAAGCGCCGGTCGAGCATCATGGCATCGACTGCTTCCAGCGCTTCGTCCAATTCATGCGCCACGACGACGCCCTTGCCGGCGGCGAGCCCGTCGGCCTTGACCACGATGGGGGCACCCCGCCGGCGGATCTCGGCCTTGGCAGCAATCGGATCGCGCGTCCGCAAGTACGTGCCGGTCGGCACGCCGTATTTGGCGCAGAGATCCTTGGTGAAGCCCTTGGAGCCTTCGAGCTCGGCCGCGGCCTTCGTCGGGCCGAAGCATTTGATGCCGTGCGCTTCCAGGTGGTCGACCAGCCCCAGGACGAGCGGTGCCTCCGGCCCGACCACGACGAAATCGATGCGTTCGGCCTTGGCAAGCTTGAGGATGCCGTCGAGATCGGTGGCGGCGACCGCGCGGCAGTCGGCAATCGCCGCGATGCCGGCATTGCCGGGCGCGCAGAGAAGCGCATCGCACTGGGGCGAGGACCGCAACGCCCAGCACAGGGCATGCTCGCGCCCGCCCGAGCCCACGACCAGAATCCGCATTCCTCACCCCCTCGTCCCGAACCGTCCGGCAGCATCGGCGGGCTTGCGGGCCGGCCGGCTGGCGCTTCATATCATAGCCCATGGTTTCGGATACCCCCTCCTCAGAGCCCGGCACCCCCGCAGCGGGCGCCCGGCCTACCAATGTCCCGGTCTATTCCGTCAGCGAGCTGTCGGGCGCCTTGAAGCGCACGATCGAGCAGGCCTACGGCTATGTCCGGGTGCGCGGCGAGATCAGCGGCTGCAAACGCCACAGCTCCGGGCATATTTACCTGGCGCTCAAGGACATGGACGCGGTCATGGACGCCGTGTGCTGGCGCGGCACGGCCGGGCGGCTCAAGGTCGAGCCGGCCGACGGCGTCGAGGTGATCGCGACCGGCCGGCTCACGACCTTCCCCGGTCGCTCGAAATACCAGATGGTGATCGAGCAGATGGAGCTGGCCGGCGAGGGCGCGCTCTTGAAGCTGCTGGAAGAGCGCAAGCGCAAGCTCGCGGCCGAGGGCCTGTTCGCGACCGAGCGCAAGCGGCCGCTGCCCTATCTGCCCCACGTGATCGGCGTCGTGACCTCGCCGACCGGCGCCGTCATCCGCGACATCCTGCATCGCTTGAACGAGCGCTTCCCGCGCCATGTGCTGCTGTGGCCGGTCGCGGTCCAGGGCGAGGGGGCGGCCGAGCAGGTGGCGCGCGCCATCGACGGCTTCAACCGCATCGCACCCGGCGGCCCGGTGCCGCGGCCGGACGTGCTGATCGTGGCGCGCGGCGGCGGCAGCCTTGAAGACCTGATGGCCTTCAACGAAGAGATCGTGGTGCGCGCGGCGGCGGCGAGCCGCATTCCGCTCATTTCCGCGGTCGGCCACGAGACCGACACGACGCTCATCGATTTCGCGAGCGACCGGCGCGCGCCGACGCCGACCGCTGCGGCCGAGATGGCGGTGCCGGTGCGGCTTGACCTCTTGACCGAGGTTCGCAGCCTCGGCAGCCGGCTCGACGCCGCCTCGGCCCGCCTGGTCGACGACCGGCGCATGCGGCTCGAGGGCCTGGCGCGCGGCCTGCCCGACCCGGTGCGCCTCATCGAGACGGCGGAACAGCGGCTCGACGATCGGGCCGAGCGGCTCAAGCTTTCGATTGCGGCCCTGCTGCGCGACCGCGCGGCGCGCGTCGCGACCGCAGCAGCACAGCTGAAGCATCCGCGCCAGCAGATCGCCGAGCACGAGCGCCATCTGGTCGGCACCGCGGCGCGTCTCGCGCCAGCGCTGGAGCGCCTGCTCGAGCGCGCGACGGAACGGCTCGATCAAGCAGGGATGCGGCTCGCGGCCGTGCCGCTGCTGCCGGCGCTCGACCGGCGCGGCCAGGACCTGGCGGGCTTGGGGGAACGGCTCGACGCCGCGGCCCGGCGCGACACGGCGCAGCGCGGCGAGCGGCTGGAGCGGCTCGCCCAGGTGCTGGAATCGTTGTCGCCGTTCAAGGTGCTGGAGCGCGGCTATGCCGTGGTCGAGGACCGGGCTGGCCAGCCGCTGACCGCCCCCGCGATCACGCCCGGCATGGCGCTGACGCTGCGCTTCCACGACGCGACCGTGCCGGCCCGCGCCGAGGACGGGCCGGCCGCGCTGGGCAACCCACCGCCCGCGGCGCAGAAACCCGCGAAAAAGCCGAAACCACCGGCCGAAGACCGCCAACAGAGCCTGTTCTGACCCGGGAGGACCGAAGTGAGCGAGCCCCAAGCGACCAAGCCCTTTTCGATCGAGAGTGTCCCCTGGGAAGAATGGTCCAAGGGCGCGCGCTTCGGCAGCCGGGTGCGCCGGATCGGCAAGTTCGGCGGCGCCAGCCATGTCGGCGTGCTCATCGAGGAGCTGCTGCCCGGCAAGCAATCCTGCCCGCTGCACTATCACGCCGAGGAGGAGGAGCAGATGATGATCCTGGCCGGCGAGGCGACGCTCCGGCTGGGTGACGAGCGCTACAAGGTCAAGGCCGGCGACTATGTCGTGTTCCCGGCCGGGCAGAAGCTCGGCCACTGCCTCATCAACGAGAGCGACGCGGTGTGCCGCTTCCTGATGATTGGCGAGAGCAAGCCGAACGACGTGTGCGTCTATCCCGACTCGAACAAGGTCCTGGTGCCGCAGACCGGCGAGATCTACGTGAAGTCGGAAACCCGGGACTATTGGTACGGCGAGGATATCGGCGGCTAACGCCGCTCCATCGACCGGGTCGGATCCTCGAGCGGCGTGAAGCCGAACTGGGCGTAGAGTCCATGGGCGTCGCGCGTGTTGAGGCGCCAGCGCTTGAGGCCCTGGAGATCCGGATGGGCCAGCATGGTCTCGACGAGGAATTTCGACAGGCCTCGGCCGCGATGGCTCGCCATCACCCAGACGTCGGCGATGTAGGCGTGGACCGCGAAGTCGGTGATGACGCGCGCCCAGCCAGCGAGTGCCCCGTCGGGCGCATAGACGCCGAACGGCAGAGAATGGGCGAAGGAGCGGGCGACCACCTCGAACGGCCGGCCTTCGGCCCAGTAGGCCTCGGTCGACATCACCCGGTGGACGAGCGCCAGGTCGAGCCGGCCGGGATCGGTGCTGACCGTGAAGCCGTCGCGCGTCACTTCGAACAATTCCATCCCTGCCGTCTCCCCTTTCAGTTGCCCGGTCTTTTAACTGTCTGGCCAGCGCCGGTGCAGCCAGAACCAATGGCCGGGCTTGGCCCGGATCCACTCTTCGAGCGTGCGGTTGATCGCCGTCATCAGCGTCAGCACATCGGCCGCCCGGTCGCCGCTTGCCGGCAAGGCGTGCGGCGGAAAGACGGTGACGCGGAAGCGGGCGCCCGGCAGGCGCTCGACCCGGGCCGGCAGCACCGTCGCATCGAAGCGCAGCGCCAGCTCCGCGATCGCCGGTGCCGTCATGGCGTCGCGGCCGAAGAACGGCACGGCGATGCCGTCGTTCATCTTCTGGTCGACCAGCATGCAAAGAGACTGGCCGGCGCGAATGGCGCTCAGGATCTTGCGGGCACCCTGCGGTCCCTTGGGGATCGGATCGGCGCCGAGATCGCGGCGGAGCGCGATCATCATGCGGTCAACCAGCGGGTTGTTGGCCGCCCGATAGACCGCGGCGAGCTTCATGCCATAAAGCGCCGCCGCCAAGGCCGCGACTTCCCAATTGCCGAAATGGCCGGAATAGAAGATGAGCGGCTTGCCGCGAGCGATCGCGGCATCGACGTGCTCGAGCCCCTCGGCCTCGATGGCGGCGCCGGGCGTGAAGGCGTCCATGGTCTTCAAGTGCGGGAATTCGCCCACGACCCGGCCGAGATTGTCCCACATCTCGGTGATGACCCGATCCTGGGCCGTGCGGTCGAGTCCCGGCAGCGCCTGCGCGAGATTGCGCCGGGCGCGCTTGGTGATGCCGAGGCGCGGCCCGATCAGGCGCGCGAGCCAGCCACCCACGGCCGAGGCGCGGGCGCGCGGCAAGGCCATGAAGAGACGCAAAGCGAGCCCGGCGAACGTTGCCTCGATGCGCTGGCCGCGCGTCACGATGATCTCGTCGCTCACGACGGGCTCAAGAGCGACAGGACGAGCCGTTCGATGAGCGCCTGGTCCTCCGCGCCGGCCCAGGCGAGGCGCACCGGCAGGGTCTCGACGCGCGGGCGGAGGTCGGCCGGCAGCCGGACCCAGTCCTTGGCCGTCGTGACCACGGCCGCCTCGGCGCGCTCTGCCTGGGCGATCAGGTCGGCGAGCTCGTCCCGGCGATAGGCGTGATGGTCCGGGAAGCCGATGCCGGCGACGAGGTCGACGCCGAGATCCGTCAGGCTGTCGAAGAATTTCTGCGGCCGGCCGATGCCGGCGAAGGCGACGGCGCGCCGGCCGCGCCAAGGGGCCGCATCGCCGTCCGGCACCAGCCGCGCGCGCGCAACCGGCAGGCGGCGGGCAAGAATGGCACCGAGCCCCTCGCGGTCTTCGCCGATCAGCACGGCCGCCTGCACCCGCTCGAGGCCGCGCCGCTGCGGCTCGCGCAAGGGGCCGGCGGGCATGACCCGGCCGTTGCCGAAGCCATAGCCGGCGTCGACCGCAATGAACGCCAGGTTCTTCGCGAGCGACGGGTTCTGCAGCCCGTCGTCCATCAGGATCAGTTCCGCCCCGGCCGCGGCGGCGGCGCGGGCGCCGGCGGGGCGGTCGCGCGCGACCCAGGTTGGCGCCGCCGCCGCAAGTAGCAGCGCCTCATCGCCAACCGCGCGGAAATCCTGCTCGGCCGGATCGACTCGGACCGGGCCTGCGAGCGCGCCGCCATAGCCGCGGGTCAGGATATGCGGGCGATGGCCGCGCTCGCCAAGCAGGCGGGCGAGCTCGATGACGAGCGGCGTCTTGCCGGCGCCGCCGACCACCAGGTTGCCGACGCACAGGACCGGCACCGGCGCCGTTGCCGGGTGGGCGAGCGCATGCCGCAGCCGACCGGCCGCACCGAATGCCAGTGCTGCGGGCGTCAGCGCCAGCGACGGCCAGCCGCGGCGGCGCCAGAATTCAGGCGCGTGCATGGGAAGTTCCGGCCGCGAGCGGCGCGATCAGCGGCTCCAGGCGCTCGAGCGCCCGGTCGACGACGCCGGCCTCGGCGGCCGCTGCCGCCTCGGCCGCGCGGCCCATCGCCGTGCGCCGGGCTGGATCGTCCAGCAGGGCGCCGACCGCCTCGGCGATACCGGCCGCTCCCACGACCGGCCACGCGCCGCCAGCCGCGTCGAGCGCTGCGGCATTGGCGGCGCAATTGACCATGTCAGGCCCGTGCAGGATCGCGGCCCCCAGGAGCGCCGGCTCGATCGGGTTGTGGCCGCCGATCGTGCCGGGTGCCAAGAGCGAGCCCGCGACGAGCACGATGCCACCCAGGCGATAGAACAGGCCCATTTCGCCCAGCGTGTCGGCCAGATAGAGATCGGTCGCGGGCTCGATCGGTGCCGCGGCCGAGCGGCGGGCGACGGTCAGGCCGCGCTCGGCCAGGAGCGCCGCGATGGCGGGCGCCCGGTTCGGGTGGCGCGGCGCCAGCAGGGTCAGGAGCCCCGGTCGCCCGGCCGCGATCCGGCGATGGGCGTCGGCCACGATCGCCTCCTCGCCGTCATGGGTCTGCGCCGCAAGCCAGACCGGCCGGTCGCCGATCGCCTGGGTCAGCGCCGCGAGCTCCGCGGCATCGGCCGGCAGCGGGGCGGCGGAGGACTTGAGGTCGCCGACCGTCACGGCCGATCGGGCACCCAGCCGGTTGAGCCGCGCCGCCTGGGTCTCGTCCTGGGCCAGGACCAGGTCGAACGCGCCGAGCAAGGTACGGATGAGGCCGGGAAAGCGACGCCAGCCGCGCATGGCGCGCTCCGACATCTTGGCATTGAGCAGCACCATCGGCACGCGGCGCCGGCTTGTTGCCGCGATCAGGTTCGGCCAGAGCTCCGATTCGACCCAGATCGCGAGATTTGGCCGCCAATGATCGAGGAAACGCTCGACCGCACCCGGATGGTCGATCGGCACATATTGGTGAAACGCGCGCGGCGGCAGCCGCTGTGCGAGCAGGCCGGCGGACGTCACCGTGCCCGAGGTGACCAGGATCTCCGCCGTCGGCAGCCGCGCCAAGAGCCGGTCGATCAACGGCAGCAGCGAGAGCGATTCGCCGACGCTCGCGGCATGGGCCCAGATGAGCGGGCCAGCCGACCGCGGCCGCGCGGCGAAGCCAAGGCGCTCGCGCCGGCGTGCCGGATCCTCCTTGCCGCGCCGGGTGCGCCGGGCGAGCAGCAGCTTCACGGCCGGCAGCGCCGCCCATGTTGCCGTGCGATATGCCGCGAGCCAGCTCATCGGGCTGCGGCCGGTTCGGCCGGCGTCCGTTCGAGGGGCGCCGGCTCGATCGGCGCGGGCTCGACCGGCGGATGGCCGCAGCGGCGATCGGCTTCGGCCGTGAGCGCATTCATGCGCGTCTCGAGGAGCTGACGCAGCCGCTCCTGCTCCGCCGCGTCAGCGTCGGCCGGCACTTCGATCGGCTCGCCCCACAGGAACAGGCCGCGACTGAACGGCAGCGCCAGGTGGAACCGATCCCAGCTGCTGAGGATCCGCCGGCGCGTCGTGGCGTAGCTCAAGGGAATGATCGGCACGCGGCCGAGCCGCGCCGCCGCGATCACGCCGGCGCTCGCCCGCATGTGCGGCCCGCGCGGCCCGTCCGGCGTGAAGCCCACGTTCTGGCCGTCGTTCAAGGCGCGCACGATCGCCCGGAGCGCGCTCGATCCGCCTTTCGACTTCGAGCCGACGATCGTTCCGAGGCCGAAATGACCTATGGCGTCCGCGATGATTCGCCCGTCATTATGACCGGAGATCAGCATGTTCATGCTGGCGTCGCTGGGCCAGGCCATCGGCGCCATCAGCAGGCGGCCGTGCCAGAATGCCAGGATGAACGGCTTCCGCTCGCGCCAGAAGGCATGGGGGATGTCGGCGGCCTCGGTCGAGAAGCGGCTCGTCCGATGCACCAGCCGGATATAGACGGCGACGAACCAGCAGAGGATCTGCCGGGTCCGGTCCGCGCGAAGAAGCCGTTTGGTCCAGGCCATCGATCAGCCGCGCACCCCGGCCAGTCGCCCGTCCGCCAATCGATCTTCCTGCGGCTCGCCCTGGTCGGCGAACTGCAGGGCCCAGAGCCGGGCATAGACCCCCTGGCGCTGCAGCAGCTCCTGGTGCCGGCCGACTTCGACGACCCGGCCGCCGTCGATGGCATAGATCAGGTCGGCGTCGATGACGGTCGACAGTCGATGGGCGATGACGACCGAGGTGCGGCCGGCCATCAGCCGCTTCAAGGCGTCCTGCACCTGCCGCTCGGATTCGGTGTCGAGCGCCGAGGTCGCCTCGTCCAGGAGCAGGATCGGCGCGTTCTTCAGCATGGCGCGGGCGATCGACAGGCGCTGGCGCTGGCCGCCGGAGAGCCGCGTGCCGAGCTCGCCCACCACCGTGTCGTAGCCCTGGGGCAGGTCCATGATGAAGTCGTGTGCCGCCGCCGCCGTGGCGGCCGCGACGATGTCCGCCTCGCTCGCCTCCGGCCGGCCATAGGCGATGTTGGCGCGCACCGTGTCGTCGAACAGGCTCACTTCCTGGCTGACGAGGCCGATGGCGCCGCGGAGCGAGGCGAGCGTCACGTCGCGCACGTCCTGGCCGTCGATTGTCACGCGCCCGCCGGCGACGTCATAGAAGCGCGGGATCAGGTTGAGCACAGTCGACTTGCCGGCGCCGGACGGCCCGACCAGCGCCACCTTGCGGCCGGCCGGGATGTCGAGGTCGATCTCGTTCAGCACGCTGTCGCCGGTCCGGTAGGCGAAGCTGACCTTGTCGAGCCGGATGGCGCCCTCGGTCACGACGAGCGGCCGGGCGTCGGCGCGATCGCGGATCGCCGGCACCACGTCGATCATCTCGAAGATGCGCTCGGCCGCCGCCATGCCTTCCTGGACCGTGACGTTGAGGCCGCTCAGCTGCTTGAACGGCTGATAGGCCAGCATCAACGCGGTCACGAAGGACAGGAAGTCGCCGGCCGTACGCGCGCCATGCGTCACTTGCCAGCCGCCATAGAGGATGACGAGCGCGATGCCGACGCCGCCCAGGCTCTCCATGAGCGGCGAGGCCGCGGCGCGCACGCGGGACGCGCGCTCGAACAGGCGATAGATCCGCTCGGTCAGCGCCACCGCGCGTGCGGTCTCATGCGCTTCCATGCCATAGGCCTTCACGTGCCGCGCGCCCTGGAAAACCTGGGACAGAAGCGCGTTGAAATGGCCCATCTCGTCCTGGAAATTGAGCGAGACCTTGCGCATGCGCCGGCTCATGCGCCGGACCGGCGCGATCGCCAGCGGGAAGACGACGAAGGCGATGATCGCCAACAGCCAGTCCTGATAGAACATCGTGGCGAGCAGGCCCGCGAGCGTCAGCGCCTGCTGGCCCAGCACGGTGAAGACCTGGGTGGACGCGAAGCGCAGCTGGTTGGCGTCGGTCGTGAAGCGCGAGATCAGCTGGCCCGACGGTGTCGCCTGGAAGAAGGCGAGATCGGCATGGATGAGCCGGCCGAACAGCCGGTTCTGGATGTCGGCGATCACCCGCTGGCCGACCGTGGTCATGAGCACGGTCTGGAAATAGCCGGCGATGCCCTTCAGGACGGCGAGCGCCATGGCGGCGCCGGCGATGAGATAGAGCGTCTCGAACGCGGCGTTCTCCTTGAACGCATCGTCAAGCACGTATTTCACCAGCATGGCGTTGGCCGAGGTCGCGAGCGCTGCGAGCGCGCCGCACACGACCGAGAGCGCCATCCTGCCCCAATGAGGCCGCGCGAATTCGCGCATCAGCCGGCGCATCAGCCGGACGCTGCCAGCGCCGCGCGCCCGTTTCGCCTGGGGCTGCGGCGGTGCTTCAGCAATATTGGCCTTGTCGGGGGCCGGTTCGGTCAAGGATGCGCCTTTTCATCGAGGGATGAGCGCGCTTGTACCGCCCCGACAGGCCCGCTGGCAATCAGGACCCGAGTCGGGCGCCCCTGCACGCCGCGCGACCCGGGACTTCTTGAACCTAGCCGAGCCGATGCAGGTTCGACAGGAACTGCTGCGCCGAAGTGGCCCAGGAGAATTCGAGCGCACGCGCCCGGCAGGCATCCGGATCGATGTCAAGACAGGCGAGCGCCGCCCGCTTCAGGTCCCAGTCGAGCGCGCCCACGCCCGAATCCTCGATGAGGTCGATCGGGCCCGGCACCGGCAATGCCGCGATCGGCACGCCCGAGGCCAAGGCCTCCAGCATGACGAGGCCGAACGTGTCGGTCCGGCTCGGGAACACGAACACGTCGCTCATGGCGTAGAAATTGGCCAGGTCCTCGCCGACCTGCCGGCCGACGAAGCGGATGTGCGGATAGCGGCGCTCGAGCGTCTCGCGCGCCGGCCCGTCGCCGACGATCAGCTTGGTGCCGGGCAGGTCCAGGTCGAGGAAGGCCGGCAGGTTCTTCTCGACCGCGACGCGGCCGACATAGGTGAAGATCGGCCGCGGCCAGTCGGTCGCGGGTTTGGTGGCCAGCGGACGGAACTGGGAGAGATCGACGCCGCGGGTCCAGCGTGAGAGCTGGGTGAAGCCGTGCGCCGCGAGCTCCTGCCGGATCGATTCGGTCGCGACCATGACCGAGGCGGCCGGCGCATGGAAGCGGCGCAAGAGCTCGTAGGTCCAGCTCGGCGGAATGCCGAAGCGCGCCTCGATATAATCCGGGAACTTGGTGTGGAACGAGGTGGTGAACGGCAGGCCGTGGCGCCGGCAGAAGCGCCGCGCCGCGATGCCGAGCGGCCCCTCGGTCACGATATGGATCGAGTCCGGCTTCGCCCGGGTCAGGATCCGCTCGACCTCGAAGCCGGGGACGAGCGCCAGGCGGATCTCGTGATAGGTCGGGCAGGGGATGGTGGTGAATTGCTCCGGCGTCACCATCAGCACGTCATGGCCGACGAGTTCGAGCTCGCGCTTGAGCGCGATCAGCGTGCTGACGACGCCGTTGGTCTGCGGCAGCCAGGCGTCGGTCACGATCGCGATGCGCATGGGCGTCTCCGGCAACAGCCCGGCCACGGGAAGAGGCGCGCCGGCGCTGATCATGCCGCCATCCATCGTCACTGTCCTCGTTGTCAAGCGGCTGCCGCCAAGCAACTGCGCTCAGGCCACCGCGGGCCTGAGCTCGCGCGTCAGCGGGTCGAACGCCCGCTGTTCCATCCAATGAACGATCTCGAGCCGGCCGTCGAAATGCTCGACGAGCGCGGTGCAGCTTTCGACCCAGTCGCCGTCGTTGCAGTAGAGCACGCCGTCGATCATGCGCATCTCGGCCTTATGGATATGGCCGCACACGATGCCGTCGACGCCGCGCCGGCGCGCTTCCTCGGCGACCGCCTTCTCGTAGTCGCCGATGAACTCGACCGCGTTCTTGACCTTGGCCTTGAGGTAGGCCGACAGCGACCAGTAGCCGTAGCCAAGGCGCCGGCGGATGAGGTTGAACACGACGTTCAGGCCCAGCACGGTCGAATAGGCCCAGTCGCCGAGATGGGCCAGCCACTTGGCGTATTTCACGACGCCGTCGAACGCGTCGCCGTGGATCACCAGGAGGCGCTTGCCGTCGGCGGTCTCATGGATCGCCTCGTCCTGCAGCTGGATGCCGCCGAACTGGAGCTGCGCGCCCGAGAAGTCGCGCAGGCATTCGTCGTGGTTGCCCGGGATATAGACGACCTTGGTGCCCTTGCGCACCTTGCGCAGGATCTTCTGGATCACGTCGTTGTGGCTCTGTGCCCAGAACCACGACTTCTTCAGCCGCCAGCCGTCGAAGATGTCGCCGACCAGGTAAAGATATTCCGAATCGTTGTAGCGCAGGAAATCGAGGAGGAATTCCGCCTGGCATCCCCGCGTGCCCAAATGCACGTCGGAAATCCAGATTGCGCGATACTCTCTATCCGGGCCGAGAAACGTCATGGTCCGCGCTCGCAGTCGACTGTCTGCCCGCAGAACATAGTGATTCTATATATAGTGTCAAGCAATAAGCTCTGACTACTAAATGTCATATTGTTGAGATGCCCGATTCACAGACTTGTCATAAAGTATTCATACTCTATCTCGCTCGAATTACTCGACATAGGCTCAAATCACGCGCCGGCGACGGTCATGCCGTCGATGCGAACGGTCGGCGCATTGGTGCCGCCGCGGAACTCGAGATCGTTCGCGGCGGTCAAGTTGCGGAACATCTCAATGAGGTTGCCGGCGACGGTGATCTCGTTGACCGGAAAGGTGATTTCGCCCTTCTCGATCCAGAAGCCCGAGGCGCCGCGGCTATAGTCGCCGTTGACGCCGTTGACGCCCTGGCCCATGAGCGACGTGATGTAGAGGCCGCTCTCGATGTCGGCCATGAGCGCTGTGGGGCTGAGGCTGCCCGGCTCGAGATAGAGATTGGTCGTGGACGGGCCCGGCGGGCTGGACGTCCCGCGCGCGGCGTGGCCGGTGCTTTTCAGGCCCAGCTGGCGGGCAGAGCGCAGATCGAGCAGCCAGGTCGTGAGCACGCCGTTCTCGATCAGCGCGCGCCGCCGATTCGCGATGCCCTCGCCGTCGAACGGCTTCGAGCGATGGCCGCGTTGCCGATGCGGGTCGTCGATGATGTTGATCGCCGACGAGAACAGCTGTTGGCCAAGCTTGTCCTTGAGGAAGCTGGTCTTGCGCGCGATTGACGGGCCGGAGATGGCGCCGGCCAGATGGCCGATGAGGCCGGAGGCGACGCGCGGATCATAGACGACCGGCACCCTGGCCGTCGGCATCTTGCGCGCGCCGACGCGGCGCACGGCCCGCTCGCCCGCGCGCCGGCCGACCAGCTCGGCATCCTCGAGATCGGCGCCATAGACGGCGCTCGACCAGTCCGATTCGCGCTCCATGCCGTCGCCCGTGCCGGCGATGACCGAGACCGAGACGCCGTGGCCCGAGCCGGCGTAGCCGCCGGCGAAGCCGTTCGAGGCGACGAGCGCCACGCGGCTCATGCTCCAGCTTGCTTCGGCACCGTCGGAATTGGTGACGCCCGCAACCGCGCGCGCCGCCGCCTCGGCACGTGCCGCCCGCTCGATCAGCACCGAGGTCGCGGGCTCGTCCGGATCGACCATGTCGAGCTTGGGCCAGTCGCGCGCGATCTCGTCTGGTGCGGCGATGCCGCAGAATTCATCCTCCGGCACGACGCGCGCCATGGCGATGGCGCGCTCGACCAGCGCGTCGAGTGCCGTGGCCGACCGGTCGTTCGACGACACGATCGCCTGGCGCTTGCCGACCAGCACACGCAGGCCCAGGTCGTAGCCCTCCGACCGCTCGAGCTTCTCGATCTCGCCCAGGCGTTGGGCATGGGCGATCGAGATGCCCTCGAACAGCACGCCGTCGGCGTGATCGGCGCCGGCGCGCTTGGCGCGGGCGATCAGGTCGGTCAGCAGGTCGAGGGCTTGGTCGGTCGCGGTCATCGGGTTTCCTTCGAGGATGGTTTTGTGGCCATTCTAGGCCGGCTCACGGGGCTCCGGCCAGTGGAAGGGTGACGCGTCGGCAACATGGGCTGCGTTGCCGAGTCGGCTTCCGCTTCGCGGCCGGCTGGTGTAGATGGCAGGGATCGATCGTTTGCACATCAGCGATCGCCTCCACCTCTGCACTGATTGCCGCGAAGAGTCTGCCGGTGAACCAGATCCAACCCACGCCGCTCACCGACATCGAGATCGCCCGCGCCGCCCACCCGAAACCGATCGAGCAGATCGCGGCGGCGCTCGACATCCCGGCGGAAGCCGTCTATCGCCACGGGCCGCACAAGGCGAAGCTCGCCATGGATTTCGTCACGACAGCCCGGGCCGAACGGCGCGGCAAGCTGATCCTGGTGACGGCGATCAGCCCGACGCCGGCCGGCGAGGGCAAGACCACGACGACGGTCGGCCTGGGCGATGCCTTGCAACGTATCGGCAAGCGCGCGGCGATCTGCTTGCGTGAGCCGTCGCTCGGCCCCTGCTTCGGCGCCAAGGGCGGGGCGGCCGGCGGCGGCTGGGCGCAGGTCGTGCCGATGGACGAGATCAACCTGCATTTCACCGGTGATTTCCACGCGATCGGCGCCGCGAACAACCTCTTGGCTGCGATGATCGACAACCATGTCTATTGGGGCAACCTGATCGACATCGATCCGCGCCGCGTCACCTGGAAGCGCGCGATGGACCTGAACGACCGGGCGCTCCGGCAGATCGTGGTCGGCCTCGGCAACAATGGTGCTGCGCGCGAGGACGGGTTCGACATCACGGTCGCGAGCGAGGTCATGGCGATCTTCTGCCTCGCGACCTCGCTCGATGACCTCAAGGAACGCTTGGGCCGCATCGTGATCGGCGAGACGAAGAGCCGCCGGCGCGTGCTGGCGTCGGAGCTGAACGCACACGGCGCCATGGCGGCGCTCTTGAAGGACGCGCTGCAGCCGAACCTGGTGCAGACGATCGAGCATACGCCTGCCTTCGTCCATGGCGGGCCGTTTGCCAACATCGCCCATGGCTGCAACACGGTGCTCGCAACCGAGACGGCGCTGGGTCTCGCCGACTATGTCGTGACCGAGGCCGGCTTCGGCGCCGATCTGGGTGCCGAGAAGTTCCTCGACATCAAGTGCCGCATGGCCGGTCTTGCGCCGGCGGCCTCGGTCGTGGTCGCGACGGTCCGCGCGCTCAAGATGCACGGCGGCGTCGCCAAGGCCGATCTCGCGGCCGAGAATGTCGCGGCCGTCCGCGCGGGGGCGGCCAACCTCCGGCGCCATATCGTCAATCTCGGCAAGTTCGGCCTGCCGGTCGTGGTGGCGCTCAACCATTTCACCTCGGACACGGCGGCCGAGGTCGAGGCGGTGCGCGCGATCTGCGCCGAGCTCGGCGTCGCGGTCCATCTCTGCCGCCATTGGGCCGAGGGCAGCATCGGTGCCACGGACCTGGCGGAGGAAGTCGTGCGCCTGGCCGACGGCGGCACCGCCCGCTTCAAGCCGCTCTATCCGAGCGAAATGCCGCTCACCGACAAGATCCGGACGATCGCGCGCGAGATCTACGGCGCCCACGACATCGACGTGGCGCCGGCCGCGGCCCGGAAGCTCGCGGTGCTCGAGGCCGACGGCTTCGGCTATCTGCCGGTCTGCATGGCCAAGACCCAGTACAGCTTCTCGACCGATCCCGGGCGGCTGGGCGCGCCCGAGGGCCATGTCGTGCCGGTGCGCGACATCCGCCTGTCGGCCGGCGCCGGCTTCGTCGTCGTGCTGTGCGGCGACATCCTGACCATGCCCGGCCTGCCGCGCCACTCCGCCGCCGAACGAATCGGCGTCGACGCCGGCGGGCACATCATCGGGCTGAGCTGAGCCGACCGGGCTTCACATCGTAAGGAAAAATCCTTACCCTTCTCCTCGAAGGAGAGAACTCATGGCCGTGCCCAAGCTCGTTGCCAGCAAGTTGACCAGCAAGGCGCAGACAACGGTGCCGCAGGAGGTCCGGGCCGTGCTCGGCATCGGGCCCGGTGATCTGCTCGGATACCGGATCGAGGACGGTCGGGTGAGCCTCGTGCGCCTGCAGCCCTCTGCCGAGGCTTGGTTGGCGACGAACAGGGAAGCGCTGCTGGAAATGGCGGCGTGGGACCGGGAGAACGAAATTTTCGAGCCCGACCAGCGGCCCTTCTGATGCAGTACGACGTGCATCTGAACCCGCGCGGCGGCTCGGCGGCGCGTTATTTGCTCGACATCCAGCATGACCTGTTGCGTGACCTCGATACCCGGGTCGTCGTTCCGCTTGTGCCGGCAGACTTGTTCAAGCGCGTGTCCGAAACCCTGCATCCGATATTTCTGATCGAAGGTCGCGCACACGTTCTGCTGACGCACCGGCTGGCAGCGGTTTATCGCCGGGATCTGGGCAAATCGATCGTCAATCTCGGCGACCGGTCCATGGAAATCGGTGCTGCCGTCGATCTGCTCCGCTCGGGCGTTTAGCCGGCGAGGCGCCCCGGCTGGTGCAAGGCGGCGCGCGTTCGCTCGGTCAATCCGCGGCAAAGTGCGGCCGGGACGGAACGAGTTGGCGTCCGCGCGCCTTTTACTGGGTGAGGCGGCCCAAAACGACGCCTTCCGGGTAGCTGACGGCCGCCCTCCAAAGGAGGAATGCCATGCGAGTTCTACACCTGACGCCAAAGGCGCTCGCCGTTGCGGCCGCGCTGGCGCTGGCTGGCGCCGCGGCCGCTCAGGTGACGCCCCAGACTGATCCTAATGGACAGATCGATCCCGACAAGGCGCCGCCGGAGAAATATGGCGCGCCCATCAAGCCGCATCCGATGCCGCTCGACAAGAACGCGACGGGCAGCGTCGACGGCCCGCATGGGTCGGTAATCGCGCCAGAGCCCGGGATCGATCCGAACATGACCAAGCCCCCGCCGAACCCGGGTCCGGACAGCACGCCGATCATCAAGCCGCCGCCGAACGGGAAGAACCCGTTGGTGCCAGAGTGACGTCGGCTCAGTGACGTCGACTCAGCCGAGGGCTGCGCGATAGGCGGCGGTGACGGCGGCGCCGAAACAGGCGAACAGCACCTGCTCGATCGAGGCGTCGGCGGCGAGATAGTCCGAGACTTCGCGGACCGCAATCTCCGTCGCTGCCTTGACCGGGTAGCCATAGACGCCGCAACTGATCGCCGGGAAGGCGATCGTCTTGATTGCGTGCTTGGTCGCGAGCTTCAGGCTCTCGCGATAGCAGCTCGCGAGGAGCTCGGGCTCGCCCTCACTGCCGCCCTGCCAGACCGGGCCGACCGTGTGGATGATGTATTTCGCCGGCAGCCGATAGCCGCGGGTCAGCTTCGCCTGGCCGGTCTTGCAGCCGCCCAAGAGCCGGCATTCGTGGACCAGCTCCGGCCCAGCCGCGCGATGGATGGCGCCGTCGACCCCGCCGCCGCCCAAGAGCGAGCTATTCGCGGCATTGACGATGGCGTCGACCGCGAGCTTGGTGATGTCGCCCTCGATGATCGACATGCGCTCTCTGGGCGTCATCTGAGCCTCCCTCCGCTATTTCCAGATCGGCTTGCCTGAACCCGGCAGGCCGTAGCTCGCCCATTTCTGCGTCACGCGGTCGATGATCTCGTCGCTCATGCGGATCTTGGTGCCCCATTCGCGATGGGTCTCGGGCGGCCATTTGTTGGTGGCGTCGAGCCCGATCTTGCCGCCGAGGCCGCTCTCGGGCGAGGCGAAGTCCATGTAGTCGATGGGCGTGCCTTCGATCACGGTGATATCTCTGGCTGGATCCATTCTCGTGGATACAGCCCACATCACGTCCTTCCAGTCGCGCGCGTCGATGTCGTCGTCCACGACGATGACGAACTTCGTGTACATGAACTGGCGCAGGAACGACCAGACGGCCATCATCACGCGCTTGGCGTGGCCCGGATAGGCCTTCTTCATCGAGACGACGGCGATCCGGTACGAGCAGCCCTCGGGCGGCAGCCAGAAATCGACGATCTCCGGGAACTGCTGGGTCAGGAGCGGGATGAACACCTCGTTCAGGGCCTCGCCCAGCACCGAGGGCTCGTCGGGCGGCCGGCCGGTGAAGGTCGAGAGATAGATCGGGTTCTTCCGCATGGTGATGGCCGAGACGCGGAACACCGGGAACGGCTCGACATTGTTGTAATAGCCGGTGTGGTCGCCGTACGGGCCTTCGTCGCCGAACTCATCCAGCATGACATGGCCTTCGATCACGATCTCGGCCTGCGCCGGCACTTTCAGGGGCACCGAGACGCAATCGACGAGCTCGACCCGCTTGCCGCGCAAGAGGCCCGCGAACTGATATTCCGACAGCGTGTCCGGCACCGGCGTCACGGCGGCGAGGATCGTGCCCGGGTCGGCGCCGATCACGGCGGCGGCCGGCAGCGGCTCGCGCTTCTCGGCACCCCAGCGCCGATAATGCTGCGCGCCGCCGCGGTGCTTCAGCCAGCGCATCAAGGTCGTGTTCTTGCCCGTCACCTGCATGCGGTAGATGCCGAGGTTGAACGCATCCTCGCGCGCCGCCCCCGGCCCCTTGGTCACGACCAGCGGCCAGGTGATGAGCGGCGCCGGCTCGCCCGGCCAGCAGCCCTGGATCGGCAGGGCGTTAAGATCGATCTCGTCCCCGCGCAGTACCACCTCCTGGCATGGTGCCGAGCCGACCGACTTCGGCTTCATGGCGAGTACGGTCTTCAAGAGCGGCAGCAGCTCCAGCGCCTCGCGCCAGCCGCCCGGCGGCTCGGGCTGCTTCAGGAACGCCAGCGTCTCGCCGACCTCGCGCAGCTGATGGGGCTCGCGCTCCATGCCCCAGGCGACGCGCTCGACCGTGCCGAACAGGTTGACCAGTACCGGCATGGCGGAGCGGGTGCCGTCCGCCATGGTGACATTCTCGAACAGCACGGCCGGACCCTGCTCGGCCAGGAGCCGCGTCTGGATCTCGGTCATCTCGAGCGCGGTCGAGACCGGGGTCTTGACGCGCACCAGCCGTCCTTGGGCTTCGAGCCGGTCGATGAAGTCGCGCAGACTGGCATAGGGCATTGAAAACGCCTCGATAGGATATATCCAAAAGAGCGGCGCCGACTATAGCGCGAAGCAGGAGCATCACCAGGGGAACCAGGGTTTGCAAACAGGGCAGGGCTGAACACTGTCTTCTTGCAGTGCGGCATGGCCTGACGCATCTTCGCGCCACGCACGCCCCCCAACGTGAATTATGAGGCACCCAATGGCTTTCTGGGTCGTCGGCGGTGAATATACCGGCACGGATTTCACCACGATCGCGCCGGGCAAGGCGCTCGAGAAGCACGGTCCGTTCAACGAATACAAGCAGGCGCACGACGTCTGGGCATCGCGCGCCTGGGCGACGGTCGACGATTGCCAGTCGCGCTTCCGCATCGTCGAGGGTACGGAGACGGCACCCGGCGACGGCCCGGCGCTCGCTGAGGGCGTGCCGCCGCGGCAGTAAGCGGTTCCTCATCATCGCCGTTCCCGCCTGCGCGGGAACGGCGGATCGTTACGGCAGCAAGCGCCAGACGATCCCTTCGCGCGTTTCGCGGTCTTCCAGCTCCAGGCTGGTCGGCACCGTGTAGCGTGCGATCTCGGCCAAGCCTTGGGTCGGCCGGTAGGTCCGGCCCGGGTCGCCCATCAGCACGTCGATGCCGCACCCGGCCAAGGGGCGGAGCCAGGCGACCAGCCGCTCGGCCAGCGGCTTCTCGTAGCACATGTCGCCGACCAGGATGACGTCGGCGCCCGGGTCACGGCCGATCACGTCGTCCGCGGCGACCTCGATCTCAACACCGTTCAATTCGGCATTGAGCCGGATCGCTTCGCACGCAACCGGGTCAATCTCGGCCGCGCGGACGAGGCGCGCGCCGGCTTTCATGGCGGCGATGCCGACCAGGCCCGAGCCCGCACCGAAATCGAGCACGCGGCGGTTCGACCAGCGCTCGCGCGGACTGTCCAGCACGTGGCGCGCCAAGGCCTGGCCGCCGGCCCAGGCGAAGGCCCAGAACGGCGGCGGCACGTTCGCCTGTTCGAGTGCCTCCTCGGTCGCCTGCCAGATCGGCGTGATCTCAGTTGCGAGATGGAGCTTCAGCTCCGGCAGCAGTGACGGCGGAGCGATCGCGGTGTGTTCGCGGATGAAGGCGGCGGCTGCCGCGCCCTTGAGCGGCCTCAATGGATCGCCGCCAACAGGCAGCCCAGCAGCACGATCAACCCGGCGTCGCGGTTGGATTTGAACTTGGCCAGGCAATCGGCCTGGTCGTCCATGCGCCAGGTCGCGATCTGCCAGATGAAATGCCCGGCGAGGGCGGCCAGCGCCGCATAGGCTGGCCAGCCGGCGCCGGCGGTGAGGAAGGCGAGGCCGATGCCGGCCAAGGTCACGAGCACGAAGCCCGTGATCCAGAGCTTGCTTCGCTCGCCGAAGCGGAGTGCGGTCGACTTGACGCCGATCTGGATATCGTCCGCCTTGTCCTGGTGCGCATAGATCGTGTCGTAGTGCAGCGTCCAGGCGATGCCGGCCAGGTAGAGCAGGATCGCCGGCCAGTCGACCCGCCCGGTCACCGCCGCCCAGGCGACGAGCGCCCCCCAATTGAAATTGAGCCCCAGGAACAGCTGCGGCCAGTAGGTGATGCGCTTCATGAACGGATAGGCGGCGACGATCACCAGGATCGAGACGCCCAGGGCCACCGCGAGCCAGTTCATGCTGAGCAACACGGCGGCGCCGACGCCGAGTTGCAGCACCAGGAAAAGGATCGCCTGCCAGACCGCGACGCGGCCCGACGGGATCGGCCTGCCGCGGGTGCGCTCGACGGCTCCGTCGTATTTGCGGTCGACGATGTCGTTCAGCGTGCAGCCGGCGCCGCGCATGGCGACGGCACCCAGCCAGAACAGGAAGAACAGCCCGATGGGCGGACTGGCGGGGGGGCCGGCGGCCGGCGCCAGCGCCAGGCTCCACCAGCCGGGCAGCAGCAGCAGCCACCAGCCGATCGGCCGGTCCCAGCGGGCCAGCTGGGCATAGGGGATCGCCCAACCGGGCAGGGCCCGGTCGAGCCAGCCGCCGGTGCGAATATCGGTGAAGCCACCCGTCGTCGTGCGCATCGGCTAGCTCTAGCCCGGATCGGCGGCGCCGGGAAGGGGCCGGCGCCGC
This sequence comes from Aliidongia dinghuensis, assembly GCF_014643535.1. Classification (NCBI taxonomy): domain Bacteria; kingdom Pseudomonadati; phylum Pseudomonadota; class Alphaproteobacteria; order Rhodospirillales; family Dongiaceae; genus Aliidongia; species Aliidongia dinghuensis. The sequence continues at coordinate 156,076 of NZ_BMJQ01000005.1, forward strand.
GTCCGGTGATCAGCTGGCGCTTTTCTTGAGCGCGGCCAGCCGCTCGCTCAGGCTCTGCGGCTGGGTGGGCTTGCCCTCGGCCGCAGCGAGGGCGGCGGCGATGTTCGGGTCGTCCGTCTCGGGCGAGCTCGGCTTCAGAAGCGCCGCCTTGGCATTCTGCGCCTCGGCCGCCTGCCGGTCCTTCTCGGCCGCGTCATGCATGGCCTTCAGCGCGATATTGACGCTCGACCCGTTCGACGACAGGCCGGCGGCGCTCTTCGCGATGTCGGCCCGCTCGGCCGCGGCCTCCTTGGCGAGGCGCGCGCGCTCCATCTCGCGCTGGGCGCGCTCGAGATCGCCGCGCGCGCTCTTCAGCTTCTGGCCGAGCCCCTCGTAGGCCTCCTCGAGCTGGATCAGGAAATCATGGGCGTCGGCCGCATCCTTCTTGGCCTGCTCGACCTCCGGCGTCATGTGCTCGAGCAGCTCGACAAGCGTGCCGAGGCTCCTTTCCAAGGACGCCTTGCGCGCCGGGTCGGCGGCAGCAGCCTCGATCTGCGCCTGCAGGCTGTCGGCCGCGGTCATGCGCTGATGCAGGAGCGCGTTCGCCGTGTCGAGCGCCTTCTGCGCGTCGGTGAAGCGGGCGCGCGCCTTGGCGACGTTGAGGCCGAGCTCGTCGAGCTTGCCTTCCATGGTCTTGAGCTCGGCTTCGGAGGCGCCGGTCGGGTCCCATTTGACATAGAGCTCGATGCCGTTCTGCACGGCCTGGTCGGCCTTGACGCCGAGCAGATTCTTGAAGAAGGACAGACCCATCGGAAATCTCCGTACTTGGGAATTACCCGCCGATCAGGCGAGCGTGAGCGCGGCCGGATTGAGATCGATGCCGGCATGGAGATCGACCCATGCCTCCTCGCCGTTCTCCACGACGGCGACCATCAGATATTCGGCTTGCGGCGCCGGCTCGGCGAGGCCGGTCGTCCGCACGTAGAGCATGGCGCGGGTGTCGAGCGTATGGCTGCCGTCGGCGGCGGTGACTTTCGCCTCGAACGCGATCGGCTCGATGCGCGAGAGGCCGGGCGACCAGACCCGGTCGTAGAGCTGGCCGTCGAGCGTCTGGAACTGCGGCCAGCCGATCAGGCCCTGGTCCGGGTTGAGCCAGACGTCCCAGGTATCCTCGTCCGGCGGCGTCTCGCGGTCGACGAGCGAGAAATAGCGGCATTCCTCGACCCGGCCATCGTCCGAGACGGCGAGCTGCAGGAACTTGCCGCTGTCGCCCAGATGCAGGCGGGTAAGGTTCACGTCGCCGGCCTTGAGCGACACGACGGCACTCACCACCAGCTTCTCGCCGCCGGTCGGGTCGGCGACCTTGATGGCGCCGGCCGCGAGGATGAACGGTGTCGGATCGGGCTCCAGCACCATGCCGACGCGGAACAGGCTCGCGTGATAGGGCCGGCCGGCGAGCTTGAATTTGATCAGGTTCGCGAGCGCCTGGAACGAGGACATCGGCGAGAAGTCTCCTCTTGGGGGACGGTCAGACCAGGCGGGACCGGCGCAGCACCAGGAGCCCGCCCAGGACGACGGCCATGCCGAGCACGAAATAGAGCGTCGGATGGCCGGTCGAGGGGGGCGCCTGCGTGACCGCGTGCTCCGAGGCCAACGCCAGCTCCGGCTTGGTGTCGGCTGGCATGTAGTTCGGGTCGCGCGGCTGGCCTTCGAGCGCCTTCGTCCGGCCGTCGAGATCGTCGAGCTTCTGGCGCAGGTCGGCATTGTCGGCGGCGAGCCGGTCGGCCTCGCGCCGCCAGTCGACATAGCCCGGATCCTGCTGGTGGTTGTAGAACCAGGCGGCGTGGCTCGCGTTGCTGATCGAATCGAGCATGAACCACAGGAACAGCGCGTCCCACATGCCGAACGACGGGTAGGAGCGGTAGGCATAGACCGGCGGGCCCCAGCCCATGCCGCCGTACCAGGCGCTGCGGCTCGAATACCAGGAATCGTAGCTCGAATAGTGGCCGGAATAGCGGCTGAAGGCCGGCGTCACCGGCGTCGGCGGCGGGGCGGAGCGGGCATAGGCCGCACGCTCCTGCTGCGCCGTGTAACTCTTGAGCGCGCTGCCCGACGCCTGGCGCGACAGCGCCGCGTCGCTGCCCGACTGGACGCGGGGTGCTGTTGTCGAAGGTGCGGCGGTCGAAGGTGACGCGGATTGGCCGGGCAGGCTGTAGCCGCGCGACGAGGTGCCGCTGCTTGGTGCGGATGGGCTGGGCGCGGATGGGGCTGCGGTAACAGGAGGCGAGGGTGGCGTCATCGGGCGGCTGTAGCCGTTGGATGACCGGCCCGACGAGGACGAACCCGTGGCCTTGGCGTCCGCGATGGTCGGATTCAGCACCAGAAAGGCCGACATCACCAGGACGGCGGCGGCATGCAGCAAATTGCGCATAGGGAGGGTCTGGTGCCTCTCGACGGTCTCGCCCTTGGGCGACGTGCGACCCGGAGATATAGCGTACGGGGGTCCGGACGCAAGGGCCGAGCCGCAGCACGGCGCTTTCCCCTCGGGCGGCACGATGCTATGCCGCTCGCCATGGAAGACGAGGATCTCAATGTCTCGGCCCGCCTCTATGTGACGCCACCGCTCGGCGCCGGGCTCGCGGTGCCGCTCGACGCGGACCAGGCGCATTACCTGCGTGCGGTGCTGCGGCTCGGCCCCGGCGACGGCCTCAGCCTGTTCAACGGGCGCGACGGCGAATGGCGGGGCCGGATCGTCGAGCTTGGGAAGAACCGTGGCCTCGTGGCACTCGAGGTCCAGACCCGGGCCCAGACGGCAGAGCGCGACCTGTGGCTCGCCTTCGCGCCGGTGAAGCGCGCGCGCATCGATTATATCGCCGAGAAGGCGACCGAACTCGGCGTCACCCGCCTCCTGCCGGTCATGACCCGGCGCACCAACATGGCCCGCGTCAATGTCGAGCGGCTCCAGGCGAACGCGCGCGAGGCGGCGGAGCAGACGGAGCGGCTCACCGTGCCCGCGGTCGAGGCGCTGCAGCCGCTCGATCGTTTCCTGGATGGCTTCCCGGTCGGCCGGCGCCTCATGGTCTGCGACGAGACCGGCCGGGCGCCGTCGATCGCCCGCGCGCTCGCCGACGGTGCGCCGCGCGCCGCCCCTTGGGCCCTGCTGATCGGGCCTGAAGGCGGTTTTGCGCCTGAAGAGCTTGACGCGCTTCGCAAACTTCCATTTGTTACCGCCGTCGGCCTGGGGCCCCGCGTGCTTCGCGCCGACACCGCGGCGCTTGCCGCGCTCGCGGTGTTCCAGGCGCTCGCCGGCGATTGGGATACCGTGCGCGGTGCTCTTCAAACGACGGACGCCGTCCCCATCTGAACGATGCCCGCCCGACCTCCGGGTCGCATCTTCGCCAGAGGCCCATACCGCATGTCTGCACCTCCGAACGAGCGCGGCGCCGATATCACCGGCAAGAGCCAGCTGGTGGAATATCTCGCCCAGGGCTGCAAGCCCGAGGCCGCCTGGCGCATCGGCACCGAGCACGAGAAATTCGTCTTCCGCCTGGCCGACCACCGCCCGGTCGGCTACGACGGCCCGCAGGGCATCCGCGCGCTCCTGGAAGGCATGCAACGCTTCGGCTGGGAGCCGGTCTACGAGAACGACAGGCCGGTGGCGCTGCTGCAGGGCCAATGTTCGATCACGCTCGAGCCGGGCGGCCAGTTCGAACTGTCCGGCGCTCCGCTCGAGACGATTCATGAAACTTGCGCCGAGGTGAATGGCCATTTGCGCCAGGTCCGCGAGGTCGCGGGCGAGCTCGGCATCGGCATGATCGGTCTCGGCTTCGAGCCGAAATGGTCGCGGGCCGAGATGCAGCTGATGCCCAAGGCGCGCAGCGACATCATGCGCCGCTACATGCCCAAGGTGGGCTCGCTCGGCCTCGACATGATGCACCGGACCTGTACGGTCCAGGTCAATCTCGATTTCTCGTCCGAGGCGGACATGGTGCGGAAGTTCCGCACCAGCCTGGCGCTGCAGCCGGTCGCGACCGCCCTCTTCGCGAACTCGCCGTTCAGCGAGGGCAAGCCGAACGGCTTCCTCTCGTATCGCAGCAACGTCTGGACCGACACGGACAACGACCGCTCCGGCATGCTGCCCTTCGTGTTCGAGGACGGCTTCGGCTTCGAGCGCTATGTCGACTATCTGCTCGACGTGCCGATGTACTTCGTCTACCGCGACGGCAAGTATATCGACGCTGCCGGCCAGTCGTTCCGCGACTTCATGGCCGGCCGCCTGCCGGCGCTGCCGGGCGAGTTGCCGCACATGGGCGACTGGTCCGACCATCTGACGACGGCGTTCCCTGAGGTGCGCCTCAAGAAATTCCTGGAGATGCGCGGTGCCGACGGCGGCCCGTGGCGGCGGCTCTGCGCGCTGCCGGCGCTCTGGGTCGGGCTGCTCTACGATGCCCGCGCTCTCGATGCCGCCTCGGAGCTGGTCAAGGACTGGACGGTCGAAGAGATTACGGCGCTGCGCGCCCAGGTGCCGCGCCAGGGCCTGGCCGTGCCGTTCCGGGGCCGCACGCTGCGCGAGGTAGCGCTGGACGTGCTGGCGATCTCGCGCGACGGGCTCCATCACCGCGCCCGGCGCAACAATGTCGGCGACGACGAGGGCTTCTTCCTCGACACGCTGTTCCAGATCGCGGGATCGGGCCGCACGCCGGCCGAGGAACTGCTCAAGGACTACGAGACGAAATGGCACGGATCGGTTGATCCGGTGTTCACCGATTACGCGTATTGATCTGCCGGGGCGCTCCTCGCTGAGGCTCCTCTTTTGGGGAGGATGCGGATGGGCGCCTTGCGGATCTTGGTGCTGAGGGGGGTGCTGAGTGGAGTGCTGGGCGGGCTCGCGGTCAGTGGTCTGGCGGCCGCCGCGATCTCGACCGCGGGTCTGGCCGACTCGCCGCCTCTGACCGGTGCGGCCGCCTACGGCGACTGGCGCGCCGATGCGCCCGGCGTCGGGCGGCTTATCCGGCCGGAGGAATTGCCGCCGCCTTATGCCAGCCGGTCGGCCAGCAATTCGCCCGGCCTCGTCGATCGTCCGGCCGGTGCCACGCTTCACGTGCCGCCGGGCTTCGCCGTCCGGGAATTCGCGCATGGGCTCTCCGCCCCGCGCCAGATCCGGGTGGCGCCCAACGGCGACATCTTCGTGGCCGAAAGCGGCGCCGACCGCATCCGCGTGCTGCGCGACGCCGCCGATGGAGCCACTGGCCCGTCGGTCAACCAGGTCTTCGCCGACGGGCTGAATGCGCCGTTCGGCATCGCGTTCTATCCGCCCGGGCCGGCGCCGCAGTATCTCTATGTCGCGAACAATAGTTCCGTCGTCCGCTTCCCCTATCGGCCGGGCGAGTTGAAGCCGCTCGGCCGGGCCGAGATCGTGGTTCAGCACCTGCCGGCGGGCGGGCATTGGACGCGCGACGTGCAATTCTCGGCCGACGGCAGCCGGATGCTGGTCTCGGTCGGTTCCGGCTCGAACGATGCCCAGGGGCTGTCGCGGCTCGACGCCGCCCAGCGTGCGGCTTGGGAGGCTACCCACGGCCTGGGCGCCGCCTGGGACGGCGAGGAGAACCGGGCGGCGGTGCTCGCTTTCGCGCCGACCGGCGGCGCGCCGCACCCCTACGCCACGGGGCTGCGCAATTGCGTGAGCCTGGCGCTCGAACCCCGGAGCGGCATGCCCTGGTGCGTCACCAATGAGCGCGACGGGCTCGGCGACGATCTGCCGCCCGATTATGTCACTGCCGTGCGCGAGGGCGGCTTCTACGGCTGGCCCTGGTATTACATCGGCGACCACGAGGACCCGCGGCACAAGGGCGAGCGGCCGGACCTGGCGTCCCACGTGACCGTGCCGGACGTGCTGCTGCAGCCGCACTCCGCACCGCTCGGCATTGCGTTCTATGATCCGCCCGAGGGCGCTCCGGCGGCCTTTCCCGCCGAATATCGCGGCGACGCCTTCGTCGCGTTGCATGGCTCATGGAATCGGGCGAAGCGCACCGGCTACAAGCTCGTGCGCCTGCCGTTCAAGGACGGCAGGCCCGACGGCAGCTATCGCGACTTTCTGACCGGCTTCGTCGCTGACGACGATGACGTGTGGGGCCGCCCGGTCGCCGTCGCGGTCGCCCACGACGGGGCGCTGCTCCTGACCGAGGACGGCAACGGCACGATCTGGCGCGTGGCGCCGGCGGGGCGATGAAGGTCAGGTGTCAGTCGCCCAGCGCGTGCAGCACCAGCTCGCGCTGGTGCGGCCGGCGGCGGTGCTCGAAGACGTAGATGCCCTGCCAGGTGCCGAGCAGCAGGCGGCCGCGCTCGAATGGGATATTGAGCTGAGTCTGGGTCAGCGCCGCCTTGACGTGGGCCGGCATGTCGTCCGGCCCTTCGGCCGTGTGGCGGTAGAGCGGGTCGCCCTCCGGCACCAGCCGGCGGAAGAACGCGATCAGGTCGCGCTGAACATCGGGGTCGGCGTTCTCCTGGATGACGAGCGAGGCGGAGGTGTGGCGGCAGAACACCGTCACCAGCCCGTCGGCGAGGCCGGTCGCAGCAAGCCAGGCCGCAATTTCCCGGGTGATGTCGGTGAGATCGCCGCCCTGGGTCTCGATCGCGATGCGGGTCTGAACCTGCCTCATGGTGGTGCCCTCCGCTCGACGCCCTGGACGAAACCCATCCAGCGCCCGTCAGGTCCCTGACAGGTTTCGCCGGTCGCCGGATTGGTCAGGATCACGCCGCCGAAGCGCCACAGCTTGCGCCAGGTCTCGAGTTCGCTGAGGCCGCGGGTCCGGATGCGCCGTTCGAGCCGGCGGGCGATGACGCGCCGCCCGACCGACTGGTAGACGAGGAAGCCTGCCACGGCGGCAGCAAGGCCTGGCGGCGTGCCGAAGCGCCACCAGACGAGTCCGGCCACGATGACGACGGCATAGACCCACTGGTTGCTGTCGGCCTCGAGCGCCAGCGGGAAATCGATGTGCGACAGTTTCCGGCGGTCGGCCGCGAGCCGGATCCGACCCGCCGCTTCGAGCGCCGCGAGGCGGCCGAGCAGGGCGCGCTCGTCGAGCGAGGCCCCTTCGAGGGCCGCGGCTTCAGCGGGTTGGGTTTCGAGATCGGTCACGGGTCATGCTCGCGTCAGCGGGACCTGCCTAGCCCAGCTTCGGCGCCGCCGGGTTGGTGAGCGCGGTCAGCACATGGTCGCGCCAGGCGCCGTCGATATAGAGATAGTCACGGGCGATGCCTTCGGGAATGAAGCCCAGGCGCCGGGCGAGCGCCGCGCTACGTTCGTTCGACGGCATGTAGTTCACCATGATCCGGTGCAGCTTCATGGCATCGAACACATGGCGGATGGCCGCCTCCAGCGCCTCGCGCATCAGCCCGCGGCCCTCGAGCCGATAGTCGATCGCATAGCCCAGATAGCAGGCCTGGAACGCGCCGCGGAAGATCTGGGTGAAATTGATGACGCCCAGGACCGGACCCGAAAGGTCGCGGTCGCGGAACAGCATCAGCCGGAGCGCCATGCCGGCGCGCTCGTCGGCGGCGAACTGCTCGAGCCGGCGGCGCCAGTTCGCGACGGACAGTTCCTCGCTGCCGCGCGGCGCGCTCCAGCGGGCGAAATGCTCCCAATTCTCCCGTTGGTAGGCCACGACCCGCGGTGCCGCCTCGAGCGGCGCCAGCGTCAGGATCAGGCGCGGCGTCTCGATCCGGGTGAGCGGCGGCACCGGCGCCGCGGGTGCGGCCGTGCTCACGAGGCCAGTTTCCTCACGAGACCGGCTCGAGCCGGGCCACGGCCCAGCGCTTGGGCCGGGCCCAGCCCTGCTCCGGCGGCATGCCTGAGAGCGACATCCAGCGCGAGCGATGCCACGCCGTGGCCGAGACCTCGACGCGCAGCTGCCCGCCGGCGGGCGGGCCGTCGAGCCCGAGCGCCGTCCAGGGCAAAAGGCTCTCCGACGTGATGCGCGGTTGATCGGCGCCGAAATAGCTGGTGAGCGCCCCCGGCACCGGCCGGCATTGCGGCTGCGGGTCGGCCGGCACGGCGGCGATGCCGGCGCACAGCAGAGCCTTCATCTGCGGATAGTCGCGCACCTTGGTCTTGGGTGGGATGAAATAGAGCGTGAAATGCTTGATGCCGCTGCCGGCGTCGACGCCCAGCTCGACCCGATAGGCCTCGGCCAGCGGAAAGGCGCCGTCATAGGCGAGCAGGTCGAGGTCGTAATAGTCCTGGCCGATCGTGCCGAGTGCCAGCCCGTCGCGGTTCCAGGCGAGATAAGCTTCGCCGAACGGCACTTCGCCGGGGGCCGCGACCAGGGGCGGCAGCAGCGCCGCCTCCTTCGGCCAGTCGCCGAGGGTCCGGTCGCCGATCGTGACCTCGGCATAGGGGATCGAGATCTCCTTGCGGTCGGTCTGCCGCGCTCCATCCGGGCCGGCCGCGGCATGGAGCCCCGGCAGGCGGGCGTTGACCTCAGACACGGCGGCCAGCAGCCGCTCATAGGGCCGGTTGTTGATGTCGACCAGGCCGAAATCATAGTCCTCGCCGTCGGCGCGCCCGCCCTTCGGATGGTCGGCATATTGGAACCAGTGCATGCCGACGAGGTCGGGGATGCGCGCGAACTGGCCGATCGCGGTCGCGGCCCCCTGGGCCCGCTCGGCCTGGGTCGCGACCGTCATCAGATGGCCGTTGTTGCGGTTGCCCGTCCTGTTCTCGTTCGCGGCATAGAACCATTCGGAGACCAGCACCGGCTTGCCGCCGGTGAGCTGGTGCAGGCCGTCGAAGAAATAACGCGCGATCCAGCCGTCGGGGCTGTCGACGTTGTAGTTGGTCGCGATCACGTCGACGTGGCGGGCCTCGGCCCGAATCGCGATCGGGTCGTAATAGATCGGCAGCCGGTCGCCGAAGATGAGCGCGCTGGGATCGGCCGCGCGGATCGTGCGCTCCGCCAGCGCGTAATAGCGCTCGGCCACGATGCCGGTCCAGGCGCGCACCGCCTGGATGCCGTTGCTGCCGGGGCGGAGCTTGGTCACGCTTTCCGCGGCGAGCAGTTCCGCCCAGTCGCTCACACCGGCCGGCGGCTCGAAATCCGCCGCGAAGCGGCTCCAGTTGCGGCCGTAGAAATCCTCGAGGAACGCGACCCAGCGCTGCTTGGTGAAATTCGAGGCCGGCGCCTTGCTGTAGAACACGAACAGCGCACCGTTCCACCAGCCGACCTCGTTGTCCGTGAAATAGCCGATCCGATAGGGGCTGTCCTTGTAGGGCCGGACGAGCGCCGCCGCCTCCGCGCGCATGGCGGCCTCGGTCGCGGGATCGAACGGATCGAACCAGTGGAAGCGCGCAAGCCGTCCGAGCTCCAGGTCCGGGATCTGCGGCAGCTTCAGCTGGTCGGGCGGCAGGGACCAGCCGCCGGCCGAGTTGAAGCCCCAGGACGTGACGCGCGTCACCGTCTCGTGCACCCAGTCCTCTAGGCTGGGCTGAAACGCGGTCCAGCTGTACCAGACCCGCCCGTCCGCCTCGCGGGCGGGTGCCCCACCGTCAAGCACGTTGACGCCGGCCGAAAAGAAGCGCTCGCCGCAAGGCGTGGTGAGCCAGGCGGCGCCATGGTCGTGCGCGACGCTCCACCGGCTCGACGGCGCATTGTCGAGATCGCACGGGGCCTGGAGGGGCGCAGAGCCGAGGGGTGCGGAGTCGGCGAGCGCAGGGCCAGCAAGCGCAGGGCCAGCAAGCGCGGGGCCAGCAAGCGCGGGGCCAGCAAGCGCGAGGCCGCACGCGGCCAGAAGGTACGAAAGCCGTTTCATCGGGATCGTTACGAACGCGAAGATCGATCGAGGCTCACGCCGCCGTGCCGCCGACGGTGAGCCCGTCCATGCGGAGCGTCGGCTGGCCGACGCCGACCGGTACACCCTGGCCGTCCTTGCCGCAGGTGCCGATGCCGTCGTCGAGCTTCAGGTCGTTGCCGATCATGGTGATCTTGGTGAGGGCCTCCGGCCCGTTGCCGATCAAGGTCGCCCCCTTGACCGGGGCGCCGATCCGGCCGTCCTCGATCAGATAGGCCTCGGAGGCGGAGAACACGAACTTGCCGTTGGTGATGTCGACCTGCCCGCCGCCGAAATTGGCGGCATAGAGGCCGCGCTTGACCGAGCGGATGATCTCGTCCGGCGCGTGACTGCCGCCCAGCATCAGCGTGTTGGTCATGCGCGGCATCGGATGGTGGGCATAGCTCTGGCGCCGGCCGTTGCCGGTCGCGGCGACGCCCATGAGGCGGGCGTTCAGCCGGTCCTGCATGTAGCCGACGAGGATGCCGTCCTCGATCAGCACGGTCCGGCTCGACGGCGTGCCCTCGTCGTCGACCGTGATCGAGCCGCGCCGGTTCGGGATCGTGCCGTCGTCGACGACGGTGACGCCGGGTGCTGCGATGCGCTGGCCGATACGGTTCGTGAAGGTCGAGAGGCCCTTGCGGTTGAAATCGCCCTCGAGCCCGTGGCCAACCGCCTCGTGCAGCATGATGCCGGGCCAGCCGGCGCCCAGCACGACGGTCATCTCGCCGGCCGGGGCCGCGATCGAGTCGAGATTGACGAGGGCCGTCCTGAGCGCCTCGTCGACCTGGGCCTGCCATTGCTTCGGGTCGAGATAGAGGTCATAGGCGGTGCGGCCGCCGGCGCCGGCCGAGCCGGTCTCCATGCGGTCGCCGTCGCCGACCACGACCGAGACATTGAGCCGCACCAGCGGCCGGATGTCGCCGACGCGCACGCCGTCCGCGCGCAGGATCTGGACAGCACTCCATTCGCCCATGAGCGAGCACATGACCTGGCGCACGCGCGGGTCGCGGGCGCGGGCATAGGCGTCGATCTCGGCCAGGAGCTTGACCTTGGCCTCGAACGGCACGGCCGACAGCGGGTTCAGGTCCGTATAGAGCGCCTGGTTCGTACCGCGCGGCGGCTCCGCCCGCGTGCCGCCGTGGCCGGTCTTGACCGCGCGCACGGTTTCGCCCGCGCGCCGGATCGCGGCCTCGCTCAATTCGCCGGAATGGGCATAGCCGGTCGCCTCGCCCGAAATCGCGCGGAGCCCGAAGCCCTGGGACGTGTCGAAGCTGGCGCTCTTGAGCTTGCCGTCGTCGAACGACAGCGCTTCGGACTGGCTGTATTCGAGGAACAGCTCGCCGTCATCCATGCCGTCGAGTGCTTGTTCGACCAGCTTCTCGACGCGGGCGGGGTCCATGCCCGCGCGCTCGAAGAACAGCGAATCGGTCGCGGCGAGATCGGTCATCGGACGGCAACTCCGGGGCAGCAAGACGAAACCATGACGAACCCCCATGATAGAGCGACGGTTCCGCGCCGGGAACAGCGGAATTGCCGCGTCGCTGCCGTATTGATGCCACACTCCCCACGAAGCAGGGCTCGTGCGTTTGTTCTGGGTGTTGTGACCGGACGCGCAGTTGCGGTAGGGTGCCCGCCATTCCTTGAATTGGCCTCATCCTTCATGCGGTTGGATGCTCGTCGGACCGATTTCGGCTAGCGATTTTCATGAGGGGCGGCGGCCCGAGCACCTATTGGCAGGTAGGAAGAATATGAAGCGAACTGTCGGGCGGGAATTCCTGGGTTTCGCGGCAATGATCGCCCTCGCGCTGTTCTCGGGCGCGGCGCTGGCGGATCAGCCGCATGATTGGCAGATGGGTCTGCAGCAAATGGTGACCCCGGTCGGCGACCGGCTTGCCTCGCTGCACAACTTGCTGCTCTGGATCATCGGCACCATTACGCTGTTCGTCGCCGTCCTGCTGCTTTACGTCGCGATCCGGTTCCGCGCGTCGAAGAACCCGGTCGCCTCCAAGACCTCGCACAACACGCTGATCGAGATCGCCTGGACGGTCATTCCGATCCTGATCCTGGTCGTGATCGCCTTCCCGTCGTTCAAGCTGCTCTATTTCCAGGAGCGCGTGCCCGATTCGCCGCTCACCCTCAAGGTCACCGGCCTGCAGTGGTACTGGCACTATTCCTATCCGGACAATGGCGACTTCGGCTTCGACAGCTACGGCATCGAGGACAAGGACCTGAAGCCGGGCCAGGAGCGCCTGCTCGACGTCGACAATGAGGTGGTCCTGCCGGTCAACACGAACGTACGCGTGCAGATCGCCGGCAACGACGTGATGCACAGCTGGTTCGTGCCCTCGCTCGCCGTGCAGAAATACGCTGTCGTCGGCCGCCTGAACGAGGTCTGGCTCAACGTCGAGAAGGAAGGCACCTACTACGGCGAGTGCAACCAGATCTGCGGCGTCAACCATTCCTACATGCCGATCAAGATCCACGTCGTCTCCAAGGACGAGTTCCAGAAGTGGGTCGAGACGGCGAAGCAGAAATTCGCCCGCGAAGACGGTGCGCCGCCTGCGGTGAAGCTGGCCGCGGCACAATAATCAATTGGCAAGCCCCGGGCGCGCGGCGATCCTCTGCAGCGCCCGGAACAAGCCCCCGTTAGGAGAGGACCGAAGGGCAAGACCATGGCTGAAGCAACCCACGCTCACGACGACCACGGGCATCACCACCCCGGTTTCGTTCAGCGCTGGCTGATGTCCACGAACCACAAGGACATCGGCACGCTCTACCTGATCTTCTCGGTGGTGGCCGGCCTCATCGGCGGCGCCTTCTCCGTGATCATGCGCATCAACCTGCAGCATCCGGGCGCGCCGCTGTTCCACGACGACCACCAGCTCTACAACGTGATCGCGACCGCCCACGGTCTCATCATGGTGTTCTTCGTGGTCATGCCTGCCATGATCGGCGGTTTCGGCAACTGGTTCGTACCGCTCATGATCGGGGCACCCGACATGGCGTTCCCACGGCTCAACAACATCAGCTTCTGGCTGCTGATCCCGTCCTTCGCGCTGCTCCTGGGCTCGGCGTTCGTCGACGGCGGCGCCGGCACCGGCTGGACGATCTACCCGCCCTTGTCGAGCAAGGCCGGCCATCCGGGTGCGGCGGTCGACATGGCGATCTTCTCGCTGCATCTGGCCGGCGCCTCGTCGATCCTGGGCGCCATCAACTTCATCACCACGATCATGAACATGCGCGCGCCGGGCATGACGCTGCACAAGATGCCGCTCTTTGCCTGGTCGGTGCTCGTGACCGCGTTCCTGCTGCTCCTGTCGCTGCCGGTTCTGGGCGGCGCCATCACCATGCTGCTGACCGACCGCAACTTCGGCACGACCTTCTTCGACCCGGCCGGCGGTGGCGACCCGATCCTGTTCCTGCACCTCTTCTGGTTCTTCGGCCACCCCGAGGTGTACATCATGATCCTGCCGGGCTTCGGCATGATCAGCCACATCATCTCGACCTTCTCGAAGAAGCCGATCTTCGGCTACCTCGGCATGGCCTATGCCATGGTCGGCATCGGCGTCGTGGGCTTCGTCGTGTGGGCGCACCACATGTACACGGTCGGCCTCGACCCCGACACGCGCGCCTATTTCACGGCCGCGACCATGGTCATCGCCGTGCCGACCGGCATCAAGATCTTCTCATGGATCGCGACCATGTGGGGCGGCTCCATCGAGTTCAAGACGCCGATGCTGTTCGCGGTCGGCTTCATCTTCCTGTTCACCGTCGGCGGTGTCACCGGCGTCGTGCTGTCGAATGCCGGCCTCGACGTGGCGCTGCACAACACCTACTACGTCATCGCGCACTTCCACTATGTGCTGAGCCTCGGCGCGGTGTTCGCGATGTTTGCCGGCTTCTACTACTGGTTCGGCAAGATGTCGGGCCGGCAGTATCCGGAATGGGCCGGCAAGCTGCACTTCTGGCTGACCTTCGTCGGCGTCAACCTGACGTTCTTCCCGATGCACTTCCTCGGCCTCGCCGGCATGCCGCGCCGGTATGTCGACTATCCCGAGGCATTCGCGGGCTGGAATTACGTGGCGTCGATCGGCTCTTATATCTCGTACGGCGCGACGCTGTTCTTCGTCGCGATCGTGATCTACACGCTCGCCGCCGGAAAGAAGGTGGCGGCCAACCCGTGGGGCCCCGGTGCTACGACGCTTGAATGGACCGTGTCGTCGCCGCCGCCGTTCCACACCTTCAACGAGCTGCCGGTCATCAAGTAACCGGCGGTCTCGGGGACCTTCGATCCGGCCGCCGATCGCATGAAACGCGAGCGGCGGCCGGACGAGCTTCGGAATGTGATTGTGACTGACGTGACCTCCGCCGAGATCGGCTCCCGCAGCGTTCCCCTGAGCGAGGCGGGTGTCGGCGATTACTGGGCCCTCCTGAAGCCGCGGGTGATGTCGCTCGTGGTCTTCACCGGCTTTGCCGGCCTGTGGGTGGCGCCCGGGCATCTCCATCCGGTGCTGGCCGCGGTCGCGATCCTGTGCATCGCCGTCGGCGCGGGCGCGTCGGGCGCCATCAACATGTGGTACGACCGCGACATCGACGCGGTCATGAACCGGACCTTGGGCCGGCCGCTGCCGGCGGGCCGCATGCAGCCGAACGAGGCGCTCGCCTTCGGCGTGGTGCTGGCCGCGGGCTCGGTCATCCTGATGGGCCTTGCGGTCAATATCCCTGCCGGGCTGCTGCTCGCCGGCACCATCGGCTTCTACGTCTTCATCTACACCATGTGGCTGAAGCGCCGCACGCCGCAGAACATCGTGATCGGCGGGGCGGCCGGCGCCTTCCCGCCGATGGTCGGCTGGACCGCCGTCACCGGCGACATCGGCTGGCCGTCGGTCGTGCTGTTCGCACTCATCTTCTTCTGGACGCCGCCGCATTTCTGGGCGTTGGCGCTCTTCCGCTCGGGCGACTACCAGAAGGCGGGCGTGCCCATGCTGCCGGTCGTGGCGGGCCCGCGCGAGACCAAGAAGCAGATGCTGATCTACACGATCGTGCTCTGGCCGATCGCGGTCGCCCCCTATTTCATGGGCATCGCCGGGCTCGTCTACCTGGCGCTCGCGGCCGTGCTGTCGGCCTGCTTCACCGCGTTCGCCGTCATGGTCTGGTTCGACCGGACCGACAAATGGCCGAAGCGGATGTTCGGCTTTTCGATCCTCTATCTCTTCCTGTTGTTCGCGGTCCTGATCCTGGACAGCGTGCACGGCAGGTTCATCGGCTGATGGCGCCCATGTCGATCTCGATCGAGGAGTTCCTCAAGCGGCGCAAGGCGCGCAACCGGGCGATGCTCGCAGTCCTGGTCGGGCTCTGCGTGCTGTTCTACCTCATCACCATCGTCCGGCTGATCCATTAGACCGATGCCGCGTCCGCCCTCCTCCCCTCGCGCTTCGGCTTCCCGCAACACCCGCACCCTCTTGGTGCTGGTCGGCGCGGTCGCGGCCATGACCGGGCTCGCCTTCGCCTCGGTGCCACTCTACCGCGTGTTCTGCCAGGCGACCGGCTTCGAGGGCACGACCCAGCGCGCTTCCCAGGCGCCGGGGGCGGTCGGCGGCAAGCTCTACACCGTCCGCTTCAACGCCGACGTGTCGCCCGATCTGCCGTGGCGCTTCGAGCCGCTCCAGCCCTACGTGCGCGTGCATCCGGGCGAGCAGACGCTGGTTGCGTTCCGGGCCACCAACAAGTCGGACCACCCGATCACGGGGACCGCGACCTTCAACGTGACGCCGCTCACGGTTGGTGCCTATTTCGACAAGATCGAGTGCTTCTGCTTCACCGAGCAGACGCTCGGGCCGGGCGAGACCGCCGACCTGCCGGTCACGTTCTTCGTCTCGCCGGAGATCCTCAAGGACAAGAACACGCGCGATATCGACGCGATTACCTTGTCTTACACGTTTTTTCAGGCCAAAAATCCGACGAAGCCGACGGCGGAGAACCGGGCAGGGGGATCTCAGTCGGCGCCTGTTCAGGTTGGCGCGGTCGCACCGGCCGCCGCTCCGTCTTCACCTCGTCCCGCGAAAGAGTCTTCCCGATGAGCGAAACCACCGCCGGTCATCCCAAGCACCAGTTCCATCTGGTCGATCCCAGCCCCTGGCCTCTGTTCTCGTCGCTGTCGGCCGGCGTGCTGGCGGGCGGCGCGGTGCTGGGCATGCATGAGCACGGCTGGTGGGTCGCGATCATCGGCTTCCTGCTCGTGCTGTTCTGCATGTTCAACTGGTGGCGCGACGTCATCAAGGAAGCGGTGGTCCAGCATCATCACACGCCGATCGTCCAGCTCGGCCTGCGCTATGGCATGACGCTGTTCATCTCGTCCGAGGTGATGTTCTTCGTCGCGTTCTTCTGGGCGTTCTTCTCGTCGAGCCTCTATCCGGTCGGCGGCGTCTGGCCGCCCAAGGGCATCGTCCCGTTCGACCCGTTCCACCTGCCGTTCCTGAACACGCTCATCCTCTTGCTCTCGGGCACGACCGTCACCTGGGCGCATCACTCGCTGATCGAGGGCGACCGCAAGGGCCTGCTCCAAGGCCTCGGCATCACCGTGCTGCTCGGTCTCACCTTCACCTGCCTGCAGGCGATCGAGTACAGCGACGCGCTGTTCCATTTCGACGGCAACATCTTCGGCGCCACCTTCTTCATGGCGACCGGCTTCCACGGCTTCCATGTCATCGTCGGCACGCTGTTCCTCGCCGTGTGCTGGATCCGCGCCTACAAGGGCCAGTTCAAGCCGGACCATCACTTCGGCTTCGAGGCGGCGGCCTGGTACTGGCACTTCGTCGACGTGGTGTGGCTCTTCCTGTTCCTCGGCGTCTATGTCTGGGGCGGCCACGGCATCGTTCCGCCGACCGAGTAAACAGCGTCAAGGTACCGGCCGGCGCCCTGCCGGCCGGCCCGATTTCCATGGCGGCGACCGTCTGCCGGGCCTGATGCCGGCGACGGTGCCGCCATTTTTCTTGGAAGCCCGTGCTTCGGCCCGGCTCCGCCCGAGTGCCCGGCATGTCCACGATCCAGTTCCTGAAGACCCGCTTCCGCTTCACCTTCTGGCCGACCGTCTTCACCATCCCGGCGATCCTGCTGACGATCGGGCTCGGCACCTGGCAGGTCCAGCGGCTCGCCTGGAAGACGGCGCTCATCGCCGACCGCGAGGCCGCCCTCTCGGCCCCGCCGGCCGCGATTCCCGACAGCGGCGAAGGGGCGCAAGCGCTGGACTTTCACCGAGTCGCGGGCGAGGGCACGTTCGATAACGACAAGGAACTCTACATCGGCGCTTTCTCGACGCGCGATGTCGAGGGCTACCAGGTCGTAACGCCGTTCCGTCTCGCCGACGGCAAGATCGTGCTCGTCAATCGCGGCTGGGTGCCGGAGGCGCGCAAGGACCCGGCGAAGCGGCCGGAGGGCGAGATCCAGGGGTCGACCACGCTCGACGGCATCCTGCGCGTGCCGGTCGTGCCGAAGAGCATCTTCAGCTGGCTGGTGCCGACGCCGGTCAACCGGCCGAACGAGAATTTCTGGTTCTACGTGGACGTGCCCGGCATGGTGGCCAAGGTGGGCCTCGATCCAGCGCAAGTGCTGCCGTTCTACATCGAGGCCGGCCCGGCGAAGAACCCCGGCGGCTTCCCGGTCGGCGGCCAGACGCGCATCGCGCTGCCGAACGACCATCTGCAATATGCCATCACCTGGTACAGCTTCGCGATCATCCTGGCCGCGATCTATTTCATCTATCACTACCGCAAGCCCGGCCCCGCGCCGGAAGGGAAGTAAGCCGGAAGGGAAGTAAGGTGCATGCGATGACGCCCTATCAGCAGCTCGAAACCCGATTCGCCCGCCGCGGCACGCTCCAGGAGGCCTTGGCCGTGCTGGGCTGGGACCACAGCGCGATGATGCCGTCGGGCGGCGCCGGTGCCCGCGCCGAGCAGGTCTCGACGCTCGAGGTGATGGCGCACGAGATCCTGACCGCGGCCGAGCTGCCGGACCTGTTCGTCGCGGCCGAGGGCCAGAACGAGCTCGACCCGTGGCAGCGCGCCAACCTGAAGGAGATGCGGCGCGATTGGCTGCACGCGACCGCGGTGCCGGCGCGCCTGGTCGAGGCGCTGACCAAGGCCAGCCTCGACTGCGAGATGGCCTGGCGCCAGGCCCGCCCGGCCAATGATTTCGCCGGCATCCGGCCCAAGCTCGAGACCGTGCTCGGGCTCGTGCGCGAGACGGCGGCGGCCAAGGCGGCGAAGCTCGGCAAGCCGCTCTATGACGCGCTGCTCGACGCCTACGAGCCGGACGGCTCCGCGGCGGAAATCGACCGGCAGTTCGCCGCGCTTTCCGCCTTCCTGCCGGGTACGATCGGTGCCGCGATCGAGCGCCAGCAGTCGCATCCCGCGCCCGTGCAGCCGGAAGGCCCGTTCCCGATCGAACGGCAGAAGGAGGTGGGCCTGAAGTTCATGGCGGCCCTGGGCTTCGACTTCGACCATGGCCGGCTCGACGTCTCGGCCCATCCGTTCTGCGGCGGCACGCCCGACGACGTGCGCATCACGACGCGCTACGAAGAGGACGACTTCGCCCGTGCCATGATGGGCGTGCTGCACGAGACCGGCCATGCGCTCTACGAGCGCGGCCTGCCGGCTGACTGGCGGCGCCAGCCGGTCGGCCGTGCCCGCGGCATGAGCCTGCACGAGAGCCAGTCGCTGCTGATGGAGATGCAGGCCTGCCGCAGCCGCGAGTTCCTCGAGTTCGCGGCACCGATCCTGCGCGATACGTTTGGCGGCAGGGGGCCGGCGTGGGACGCCGACAATCTCTACCGGCTCAACACGCGGGTCGAGCGCAGCCTGATTCGCGTCGATGCCGACGAGGCCACATATCCGGCCCATGTCATCCTGCGCTATCGCCTCGAGCGTGCGCTGATCGAGGATCGGCTGCAGCTCAAGGATTTGCCCGGCGCCTGGAACGACGGCATGCGCGAGCTGGTCGGCATCGTGCCGCCGGACGACCGCGACGGCTGCCTGCAGGACATCCACTGGTATGTCGGGCTCTGGGGCTATTTCCCGACCTATACCTTGGGCGCGATGACCGCGGCCCAGCTGTTCCAGGCGGCGACGGCAGCGGATCCGTCGATCGCGCCCGGCCTCGCCAAGGGCGACTTCGCGCCGCTCTTGGGTTGGCTGCGCCGCAATATCCACAACCGCGCCTCCTCGGTCTCGGCCAGCGAGCTCCTGACCGACGCCACCGGCAAGCCGCTCGACACGGCGGCGTTCCAGCGGCACCTTGAGAACCGCTACCTCAAGGACTGATCCCCCAAGGCCGGCCCTGGGGTCTTGAATCGAGCTGCGACAGGTGTCATTTTAAAAACGACATCTGTCGGAGGAGCCATGTCGGCCGTCAAGCATCGCGAGGCACCGGGCCCGGTGACGGAGCTGCAGCAGGTCGTGAACCTGCTTGGCGGCAACCGGGTGCTGCGCCAGGCGCCGGCGAACACGATCGATGCGCATCAGCTGCTGCTGGCCGGCCTGCCGGAAACGGCGCTCCGGCATCTCGTCGACAAGCTCCTGGTGCTGGCGAAGACCGAATCGCTCGAGAAAGCGGTCGGCATGAGCCTGCGCACGTTCCAGCGCCTCAAGGACACGCCGGCCAAGCATCTGAGCGTCGAGCAGAGCGGCCGGGCCTGGAAGTTCGCCGAGATCCTGGCCAAGGCGACGGCCGTGTTCGGCTCGCAGCGCGAGGCCGAGCTGTGGCTCGAGCGACCGGCGGTCGGGCTCAACCAGGAACGGCCGATCGATCTGCTGCAGACGCCGGCGGGCGTCGAGCTGGTCGAGGCGTTCCTGCGCCGCCTCGAGTACGGCGTCTACGCTTGACGCCGCTGCCGGCGGCGCTTGGCGGCGCCAGCCTTGTCGCCTGGCGCCTCGACCAGGCGAAACATGCCCAGACCTGGGACAGCGGCGAGGGCGCCTACCAGGTCGGCGGCCGCTGGAACAGCGCTGGCGTCCGTGCGGTCTATTGCTCGCTCGATCCCGCGACTGCGATCCTGGAAGTGGCGGTGCACAAGGGGTTCGCGACGCTCGATACCGTCGCCCATGTGCTGACGTCGCTCACCGTGCTCGATCCGGCGGCGGTCCATGTCGTCGAACCCGCGACCGTGCCCAATCCCAACTGGCTCCGCCCCGGCATCCCGAGCGCCGGCCAGCAGCGCTTCGGTGACAGCCTCATCGCACAGCACAAATTCGTTGTCATCCCGAGCGCCGTCTCGACGCACAGCTGGAACCTGATTTTCGACCGGGCGGTCGCGGATGGCGCCTATCGCCGCGAGACACAGGAACCATTCGCGCTCGACACGCGGCTGCATCCGCCGGCCCGCTAAGCGGTTATCGTCTGCACCGTTCGCGGTGCTGCAATGCACAATCACCGCTCGTGAATATCGGCCGCTCTCCCATATGGTCTTGTGCATCGGCGCCGATTTGCTCCTCAGCTTGCGGGCGCCTTACAAATACGGCTAAAGCGGGGGTGGACCTCGAAATGGGACCGCCCGGCTGGCTGCCGTGGCGGTTTTTGTTTTCGGGGGATGACCTATGGCCAACGGCGGAGCGATCCAGCTCGAAGCGCTCGGCAAACGGTTCCTCGGGCCCTCAGGCGAGGTCTCGGCGCTCGACGACGTGTCGCTCGACATTGCCGAGGGCGAGATCTTCGGCGTCATCGGCCGGTCCGGCGCCGGCAAGTCGACCCTGCTGCGCGCTATCAACCTCCTGGAACGGCCGGACCGCGGCCGCGTCATCGTCGGCGGCACCGACCTGACGGCGCTCTCGGCAGAGGCCCTCCGGCACGAGCGTCGGGGCATCGGCATGATCTTCCAGCATTTCAACCTCCTGGCCCGGCGCAGCGTGTTCGACAACGTCGCCCTGCCGCTCGAGCTCGCCGGCCTGCCGAAAAGCGAGATCCGCGCACGGGTGACACCGCTCCTGGAGCTCGTCGGCCTCGCCGACAAGGCGGGGCAGGTGCCGGCGAAGCTGTCGGGCGGGCAGAAGCAGCGGGTCGGCATCGCCCGCGCGCTCGCGGCCGAGCCGAAGATCCTGTTGTCCGACGAGGCGACCTCGGCGCTCGATCCGCAGACGACCCGCTCGATCCTGACGCTCTTGAAGGACATCAACCAGCGGCTCGGCCTCACCATCGTGCTCATCACCCACGAGATGTCGGTGGTGCGCGAGATCTGCGACCGGGTCGCCGTCATGGAGCAGGGCCGCATCGTCGAGCTGGGCTCGACCTTCGACGTGCTGACCCGGCCCGCCCATCCGCTCGCCCGCGAGATCGCGCGGGGCTTGGAGCCGGAATTGAAGCTCGACCAGCTGTTCGGCGAGCGCTTCTCGACGCTGCCGGTGACTCAGTCGATGCCCGGAGGCTCGACCATCCTGCGCATCACCTTCACCGGGCCCAATGCCGAGGCGCCGGTGATCGCCGACCTGGTGCGGCGCTTCAATGTCGACCTCAACATCCTGTCGGGCACCATCGACTATATCCAGGGCCGGCCCTACGGCGTGATGAAGGTCGAGGTGACCGGCGCCGTCGAGGCGGTCCTGGCCTATCTCAAATCCCTCGAACTCGGTGTGGAGGTGCTGGGCCATGTCCGCAGCGCTCTTAGAACAGCTCTTTGACAGCCTGAACGACACGCTGTTCATGGTCGGCACCGCCTCGCTGGTGGCGCTGATCCTGGGCACCCTGCTTGGCGTCGTGCTGTTCGCCACGACCGAGCGCGGGCTCTGGCGCCAGCCGGCGGTGAACCGCGTGCTGGGCGCGCTGGTGAACGCCACGCGCTCGACGCCCTTCATCATCCTGATGGTCGCGATCATCCCGTTCACCCGCCTCATCGCCGGCACCTCGATCGGCACTGGCGCCGCGATCGTGCCGCTCGCCGTTGCGGCCGTGCCATTTTTCGCGCGGCTCGTCGAATCGGCGCTGCGCGAGGTCGACCGCGGCTTGATCGAAGCGGCGCAGGCCATGGGTGCAAGCCCACGCCAGATCCTAGGGAAAGTGCTGCTGCCCGAGGCGCTGCCGGCGCTGCTCCGGGGCCTGACGCTCACCATCATCAGCCTGATCGGCTATTCCGCGATGGCCGGTGCGGTCGGCGGCGGCGGCTTGGGTGATCTCGGCATCCGCTACGGCTATCAGCGCTTCAACCCGACGGTCATGGTCGCGGTCGTGGCTGTGCTGATCGTGCTTGTCCAACTGGTGCAGAGCCTGGGCGATTTCGCGGCCCGACGCCTGCAGAAGAAATAGGGGGATCTTTCCGCGATGAAGTTCAAGTACCTGGCGCTCGCTGCCGCGGCGCTCGTCTCTACTATGTTGGTAAGTGGGGGCGCCTCCGCCGAAACCATCAAGGTCGGCGTCACCGGCGGCCCGCATGCCGAGATCATGGAGGCGGTCAAGGCCGAGGCCGCCAAGGCCGGGCTCGACATCAAGATCGTCGAGTTCGCCGACTACATCCAGCCGAACGCGGCGCTGGCCCAGGGCGACCTCGACGCCAATTCCTACCAGCATCAGCCGTTCCTCGATCAGCAGGTTGCCGACCGCGGCTACAAGATCGTCTCGGTCGCGAAGACGGTCGTGTTCCCGATGGGAATCTATTCCAAGAAGATCAAGAGCCTGGCCGACCTGCCTAACGGCGCTCAGATCGGTATCCCGAACGATCCGACCAACGGCGGCCGGGCGCTCCTGCTGCTGGAGCAGGCGGGCGTGTTCAAGCTCGACCCGTCGAAGGGCCTGAAGTCGACGCCGCTCGACATTACGGAGAACCCGAAGAAGGTGAAGATCGTCGAGATCGAGGCGCCGCAGCTGCCGCGCACGCTCGACGACCTCGCGGCCTCGGCGATCAACACGAACTATGCGCTGACCAGTGGCCTGACGCCGGCCAAGGACGCGCTCGTGCTCGACGGCGCCGACTCGGCTTACGTCAACGTGCTGGCGGTGCAGGCGAAGGACCAGGACAAGCCCTGGGTCCGGCAGCTGATCGCCGCCTACCACTCGGACGCGGTCAAGGCGTTCATCGACCAAAAGTACCAGAAGTCGGCCATCCCGGCCTGGTGATTGCCGAGTTCCTCTCTGCCCCATGGGGGCGGAGAGGAATGAACTCCGGCCGAGCCGCACCTTAGGCGCAGGGGCGGCATCGGGTCGCGTCAGTTGCGGCGGGGTGTGGCGAACGATAGGGTTTCATCCATACCCCCCGTTTCGTTTGGATGCCGCCTTTGCGCTACATCAGCACCCGCCAACCGGCCGATCATCGCCACACGCTGGGCTTCGAGGATGTCCTGATCGCCGGCTTGGCGCCGGACGGCGGGCTCTATGTCCCGACCGAGATTCCCCAATTCTCCGCGGCCGAGATCCGCCGCTTCCGGCGGCTCTCCTATCCGGAACTGGCGGCCGAGATCCTGGCGCCGTTCGTGGGCGACGCGTTCCATCGCGACGAGCTGCTGGCGATCCTCGAGGATGCCTATGCCGGCTTCGACCATCGGGCGATCGCCCCCCTGAAGCAGCTGGGCTCGGGCGAATTCCTGCTCGAGCTGTTCCACGGGCCGACGATCGCGTTCAAGGACTATGCGCTGCAGGTGCTGGGCCGCCTGTTCGATGCCGTTCTCGCGCGCCGCGGCGAGCGGGCGACCATCGTGGGGGCCACTTCCGGCGATACCGGCTCGGCCGCGATCGAGGCGTGCCGCGACCGCGACAATCTCGACATCTTCATCCTCTATCCCCACGGCCGGACCTCGGCGGTGCAGCGGCGCCAGATGACGACGGTCGCAGCGCCCAACGTGCGCACGCTCGCGGTCGAGGGCAGCTTCGACGATTGCCAGGACCTGGTGAAGGCGATGTTCGCCGACGCGCCATTCCGCGCGCGCCATCGCCTCTCGGCGGTGAATTCGATCAACTGGGCGCGCATCGCGGCCCAGGTGGTCTATTACTTCGCCTCGGCCGTGGCGCTGGGCGCACCCGACGTGCCGGTCTCCTTTGCCGTGCCGACCGGCAATTTCGGCAATGTCTATGCCGGCCATGTCGCGCGGCGAATGGGCCTGCCGGTCGCCGAGCTCGTTATCGGCACGAACCGCAACGACATCCTCTATCGCTTCGTCGAGACCGGCGAGATGACGATCAGCGCGGTCGAGCCGAGCCTGAGCCCGAGCATGGACATCCAGGTGTCGAGCAATTTCGAGCGGCTGTTGTTCGAGGTCTCGGGCCGCGACGGCACTGCCTTGGCCGCGATCATGGCGAGCTTCCGCAAGACCGGCCGCCTGCCGGCGAGCCCGGAGGCCTGGGCTGAGACCCGGGCGCTCATCCGCGCCCACCGCGTCGATGACGAAGAAACGCGCGCCATGATCCGCGAGATCCATCGCGAAACTGGCGAGCTTCTGGACCCGCACAGTGCCATCGCCGTCGCCGCCTCGCGCGCCAAGGGCCTGAAGGACGGCACGCCGCGCGTGGCGCTCGCCTGCGCGCATCCGGCGAAATTCCCCGACGTGGTCGAGGAGGCGACCGGCATCTACCCGTCGCTGCCGGCGCATCTGGCCGATCTCATGACGCGGGCCGAGCGCGAGACGCCGATCGCGAACGATCTGGCCGCGGTCGAGGCCTATGTCGCGGCCAACGTACCCGGGTTCAACGGTGTTGGGACCAACGAGGCGTCGGCATGAGTGCCCGCATCACCACGCTCAAGAACGGCCTGCGCGTCGTCTCGGACACGATGCCCGGGGTCGAGACCGCCTCGCTCGGCGTCTGGGTCGACGTCGGCACGCGCCACGAACCGGCCGAGATCAACGGCGTCGCCCATCTCTTGGAGCATATGGCGTTCAAGGGCACCGAGCGGCGCTCGGCCCGACAGATCGCCGAGGAGATCGAGAACGTCGGCGGGCACCTGAACGCCTATACCTCGCGCGAGCACACGGCCTTCTATGCCAAGGTGCTGAAGCAGGATGCGGCCTTGGGCATCGACATCCTGGCGGACATCCTGCAGCACTCGACCTTCGAGCCGGACGAGCTCGAGCGGGAGCGGACCGTCATCATCCAGGAGATCGGCCAGGCGCAGGACACGCCCGACGATGTGATCTTCGACCGGTTCCAGGAACGGGCCTATCCCGGCCAGGCGATGGGCCGGCCGGTGCTGGGCGAGGCCGAGATCATCCGCACGATCGGCCGCGACGCGGTCGCCGGCTACATGAACCGGCATTACTCAGCCGACCGGATGGTGCTGTCGGCCGCCGGCGCTGTCGACCACGGCCGGCTGGTCGAGCTCGCCGAGCGTGCCTTCGTGGCGTTGCCGCCCTATCAGGGCGCGCCGGCCGAGCCCGCACGCTATGCGGGCGGCGACCTGCGCGACGAGAAGGACCTGGAGCAGGTCCATCTGGTGCTGGGCTTCCCGGGCGTCTCCTACACGGACGAGGATTATTACGCTGCCTCCACGCTCTCGACCGTGCTCGGCGGCGGCATGTCCTCGCGCCTGTTCCAGGAGATCCGCGAGAAGCGCGGGCTCGTCTATACGGTCTATTCCTTCGCGTCCTCCTATGCCGACGGCGGCGTGTTCGGCGTCTATGCCGGGACCGGCGAGGACGAGGTCGAGGAACTGATGCCGGTCCTGTGCGACGAGATCGTGAAGGCCGCCGACACCATGACCGAGGCGGAGGTCGCCCGCGCCCGCGCGCAGTTGAAGGCCAGCATCCTGATGGGGCTCGAGAGCACGTCGGCGCGCTGCGAGCATGTGGCGAGCCAGCTGCTGATCTATGGCCGGCCGATCGACACGCCGGAGCTGGTGCGCAAGATCGACGAGGTCGATCTGGCAGCGGTCGGGCGCGTCGCCCGGCGGCTATTCTCGGGTGCCCCGACCTTCACGGCGCTCGGGCCTATCGGCAAGGTCGAGAGCTTCGACCGCATCCTGGACCGCCTCAAGGCGTGAGCGAGCCGGCCATGGCGCTTCGGACCGGCCACTGACATGCCCGACGTACCGCGTCTCGCCGGCTTCTTCGCGGTCCATCCGCCGTCGGTGCGGCTCGAGGGCGAACGGGTCATGCTGCGGCCGCCGGATCGCGGCGACTGGGCGATATGGAGCGAGCTGCGCTCTGCTTCGCGCGCCTTCCTGCAGCCGTGGGAGCCGGCCTGGAGTGACGATGCGGTCGGCAAGGCCGCGTTCCGTCGGCGCCTCGCCCGCTATGCGCTCGATTGGCGCGACGACGAGGGCTACGCCTTTTTCGTGTTCGACAGCCACGGCGACGAGCTCGTCGGCGGCATCGGCCTCTCGAACGTCCGGCGCGGCGTCGCCGAGTCGGCAAGCCTCGGCTATTGGATCGGTGAGCGCTTTGCGCGCCAGGGCTACATGACCGAGGCGCTCAGGCTGATGCTGGGCTTCGCCTTCGATCGCCTGCACCTGCACCGGGTCGAGGCCGCCTGCCTGCCGAGCAACGCGCCGAGCCGGGGCCTGCTCATCAAGTCCGGCTTCCGGGAAGAGGGCTACGCCCGGAAATACCTTTGCATCGACGGCCTGTGGCAGGATCATGTGCTCTACGCGCTGCTGCGCGAGGAATGGCTCTCGAACCGCGGCGGCGGCCGCTGACGCATTCTGCTGCCGAACCCTCCTGCCCCTGAACCATCCTGACAGAACGCTGTCAGGAGCGCTTCGCTAGTCTCTCCCCATGCGCTGCTGATCGGCGGCGCAAACCCAAGAGGGAGCAACACCATGTCCACCGCCACCGCCCGCCCGCATGCCGCCGTCTGGATCGAGATTCCGGCCGACGATCTCGACCGCGCCGCCCGGTTCTACGGGACGATCCTCGCGACCGAGCTTCGCCGCGAGCAGATCGGCGAGAGCGAGCTCGCAATCCTGCCCTACGGCGAGGCCGGATCGGGCGGCGCCATCGTCAAGACGCCCGACATGGCGCCCGCGGCGAATGGCACGATCGTGTTCCTGAATTGCGACCAGGGTCTCGACCGGGTGCTGGCCCGGGTCGAGACCGCGGGCGGCCGCATCGAGGGCGAGGTCGTGACCCTGCCCGGCGCCATGGGCCGCTACGCCCGTATCCGCGATTGCGAGGGCAATCGCGTCGGGCTGCACGAGCGCGGCTGAGACGGGGACGGAGGCACCCATGCGCAGGGCCGACCGGCTCTTCCGCATCGTCCAGGCCCTGCGCGGTGGCCGGCTGGTCACCGCGCAGCAGCTGGCCCATCGGCTCGAGGTGTCGGAGCGCACGATCTACCGCGACGTGCGCGACCTCATGCTCTCGGGTGTGCCGATCGAGGGCGAGGCCGGCGTCGGCTACGTGCTGCGCCGCGGCTTCGACCTGCCGCCCCTGATGTTCGAGCGGCACGAGATCGAGGCGCTGGTGCTGGGGGCGCGCATGGTCCAGGCCTGGGGCGGCGCCGGGCTTGCCGAGGCGGCGGGCGAGGCGCTGCAGAAGATCGCCGCCGTGACGCCGCCGGCCTTGGCTGAGCGGTTCGAGCGGATCCTGCTCTATGCGCCCGGCTACAAGATGCCGCCGGACCAGCGCCGGCGCTTCGATCTGGTGCGCGCGGCACTCGACGGCCGCAAGCTCGTCGATCTCGCCTATCGGGCGAAGGACGGTGCCGAGAGCCGGCGCCGCATCCGGCCGCTCGGCCTCTATTTCTGGGGCGGCGTCTGGACGCTCGCCGCCTGGTGCGAGCTCCGCAACGATTTCCGGACGTTCCGGCTCGACCTCATGACCGGCTTCGAGCCGCTCGAGGAGACGTTCCGGGCCGAGCCGGGCCGGACGCTGGCTGACCTCATGGCCCGGATGAAGCGGCCGGCGGAAGAGGGCGCTCCGGCGGCCTGAGCCCGGCCGACGCGCCCGGTCGGATCGGGCGCCTTAGTCCGGTGCGCTCAGCGAGATCAGCGGCGTGCCGGCCTTGGCGAGCGCCGCGGCGGCGGCCGGCGAGGCGGCGTTCTTGACGATGAGCCGGCAGCGCCGGGGCAGCAGGGCCTTGATCAGCTTCGTGACGGCGGCCGTGGGATTGTCGCCCAGCAGCCGTGCCTCGATCGTCACCAGCGGCGCCGTGATCGGCAGGTGGTTCACGAAATTCGGGTCGATGGTCGGCAACTCGAAGGCGACGGCCCGGAACAGCGACGACACCATCATGGTGACATCGGTCAGGCGCGCCCGGGCGGTGTCCCGGCCCAGCTCGCAGATCTCCACGACCAACCGCTTCTTGCCGGGCCCGCCCAGCGTGCGCGCCACCTGCAGCCAGTGCTCGGCCTCGCGGCGGTGCGTCAGGGTGGCGAGCCGCACGGGGGTGAGCAGCAGGTCCGTGCGATTCTGCTTCAGCTCCGCCAGCACCCGTTCGGCGGCACCGGTCAGCAGCAGGAGCTCCGTCTGCGAGACGAATTCGGTGCGGCCGAGCGCCAGCAGGGTCGACTGCGCCTCCTCGAGCTCGGCGGGCAGGCGGGTCATTGTGATGGGCGCTGCCTGCAGGCTGTCGGTCATGACCGACTGGAACCAGACCTCGGCCGTCGTGAGCCGCGCGCGCATCGCCTTGACGGCAGCCTCCTCGAGGCGCTTGCGCTCGCGCGTGAGGCGCGCTTCGAGCGCGTTCACGATCGCGTTCTCCGGCACCATGTCGTCGGCATCGACCTCGACCGTGGTGGCAAAGCCGGTGACGTCGGTTTCGGCCATCTCGGGGAACTCGCCGACCAGGCGCGCCCGGATCTCGGCCGCGATGGTGCGCGCCTTGAACTGGGCCTCGCTCTCGTCGAGCTCGGCGAAGCAGACGAGGAATCCGTCGTCTGACGTGCGGCTGAACACGTCGGTCGGCCCCAGATGGCCGCGCAGGATGTTCTCGGCCACCTGGAACGAGCGCTCGGCGAGTGCCGGCCAGCGCTCGCCGATCGCGGCGCGCACCTCGGCGAGGCCGACCAGCTGCAGCTTGCCGGCGACGACGGTGCCGTGCTGGCCGCCGCCCTGCAGCGCGCGGCGCAACGCCTGCTCGAAGCTCTTGTCGACGGCTCTCTGGGTGCGTTCGGTCAGCATCATGACCCGATAGGGCCGGCCGTCGGGCTGCGGGATCGTCGTCACCGCAATGTCGCCCGCCACGATGTCACCCTTGCGTCGCCGAAGACGCGCGGACATGCGGCAGGTCATCTCGTCGCTGGTCGTCACCTGGCGTTCGACGATCGGCCGTTCGGCCGGATCGATGATCTCGGTGAAGGGCTTGCCGATCAGGTCGAACACGCTCCAGCCGAATTGGCGCGTGACGGCGGTGTTGACCATGGCGAAACGTCCGTGGTCGTCGATCACGCCCAGCGCCTGGTCGATGACGCCGAACACCGAGGCGAGCAGCCGCTGCGTCGTTTCCCGCTCGGTTTCGGCGCGCTTGCGCGCCGTGATGTCGCGGCCCAGGCGGAAGAAATGCGTCGGCGTGCCCGCGGGCGACAGCACGGCGATGGTGCTGACCTCCATCCAATAGGGTTTGCCGCTCTTGGTCGCGGCGATCGCTTCGAGCTGCACCGGCTCGCCGGTCTCGGCGGCCTCGCGCATCTGGGCGAGCACACGCGGCAGGGATTCGGGCGGGTAGAGGATGCCGATGCGCTGGCCGAGAAGATCGCGCACGGCATAGCCCGAGACGTGCGCGGCTGGTTCGTTGGCGTCGAGGATCATGGGGCCGCCAGGCGCGGCCAGGTTGGCATCCGTAACGAGGATCGTCTGTCCCGACTTCGCAATGAAGGTTCGAAGCAGCGACAGGAGCTCTTGGTCCGTTAAGGCTGTATCAGCCATCGGTCCTCTTTCGGCCGAAGATGAAAAGGTCTTGGGTGAACGCCGAACGATCTTCGATCAGAATAGGGCTTCGCCGGTTCAGCGCAAAGCTGTATTCGGATCCCGATACGGCTTAGGCGTGTCCAGACTCGATCGAGAGCATGCGGGCGTCAATGCCGAGACGGGCGATCGCGCGCTCCCATTTCGTGTCGTGCACATGGTCGAACACGATCGATTCGTCGGCCGGCGCATGAAGCCAGCTGTTCGCCTGGATTTCGCCGTCGAGCTGGCCCGGCCCCCAGCCGGCATAGCCCAGTGCCAGCAAGGTCTGGCGCGGACCCCGGCCCTTGCCGATCGCCCGCAGGATGTCGAGTGTCGCGGTCAAGGCCAGGTCGTGCCCGACGATGAGCGTGCCTTCCTCGACATAGTCACAGCTGTGCAGGACGAAGCCACGTGCCGTCTCGACCGGTCCGCCGAAATGCACCTTGGTCGGCTTCAGCTCCAGCTCGGTATCGACCGACAGATGCTCCATCAGTTCGGGCACGGTCAGGCTGTCGAGCGTCTTGTTGATCACCAGGCCCATGGCGCCGTCGGGCGTGTGGGCACAGATATAGATGACCGACTTGTGGAAGCGCAGATCGCGCATCTGGGGCATGGCGATCAGCAGCTGTCCCGTAAGATAGCTGCTTGAAGGCCCTTCAGGGCTCGCCGACATGATCGTCGAAGGATTTGCCGTCCGTCCCATGGTTCACAGATAGCGCTCGATCGGGGTGGTCGCAAGCGGCAAGGGCCGGTGTTGTCCGGTCGCGACAAGTTGAACCTGGACAGGGACCCTGTTGCGGTACAAGAACGTCACCATGATTTCGAGGTTCCGGCCGGCGCGGCTCGCCGCACTCATCGCCTTTTTCCTGTCCGTGCTGGGCCTGCCCCTGATCGGCACGGCGCGGGCGGACGACTACGCGTCTGATTGGGCGCATACCGACCAGGGTGCTGCTCGGCTCGTGGTCGCTCCCGGCCAGGACGGGGCACTTCGCCTCGGCCTCGCCTTCAAGCTCGAGCCGCATTGGAAGATCTACTGGCGCTCGCCTGGCGATGCCGGCCTGCCGCCTTCGGTCGACTGGGCGGGCTCGGAGAATGTCCAGATCGGCGATTTCGCCTGGCCGGTGCCCGAACGGTTCGAGCTCGCCGGGCTCGAGACCTTCGGCTACGAGGGCGAGGTCGTGCTGCCGATCGCGGTGACCGTGCCGCATCCGGGCGAGCCGGTGCATTTCAAGGCCGCGGTCGATTTCCTCACCTGCCGCGAGCTGTGCATCCCGAATGACGTGGCGCTCGATGTCACCGTGCCGGCCGGGCTCGAGGGGCCGGGACCCTACGGCGATCTCATCGACCGCTACCAGGCCCGGGTGCCGGGCGACGGCAGTGCCGCGGGCCTGACGCTCGAGACGGCCGCGGTCGGCGGCGCCGGCAAGGCGGCGCGACTCGATCTGACGCTCCGGGCCACGCCGGGGCTGGTCCAGCCCGATGCGATCGTCGAGGGCGCGTCGCCCGTCGTGTTCGGGCGTCCGACCCAGGCGGCCGGCGGGCTCGAGACGCATCTGGTGCTGCCGGTGCTCGACGGCGCCGACGTGATTGCGAAGCTCGCGGGCAAGCCCTTGACCGTGACTGTGATCGACCGCGCAGCCCCGGCCGAGGCGCCGCGGGCCGCGACCGTCACGCTGGCCGCAACCCCCTTGGCCGAGACCGGTCCGGCGCTGGGCGGCCTTGCCCTCACGCTGGCGATTGCCGTGCTCGGCGGCTTCATCCTCAATTTCATGCCCTGCGTCCTGCCAGTGCTGGCGATCAAGTTCCTGGCGCTGATCAACGAGGCAGGGCAGGGCCGCCGGCGCCTGCGGGCGGGCTTCCTTGCGACGGCGGCCGGCATCCTCGCCTCGTTCCTGGTCATGGCGGCAGCACTCGCGGCGGCCAAGTCGGCCGGCCTGTCGGTCGGCTGGGGCGTGCAGTTCCAGGAACCGGTGTTCCTCGCGGCCCTGGCGGCACTCGTGACGCTGTTCGCCTGCAACCTCATGGGCTGGTTCAAGATTGGCCTGCCCTGGTGGCTCGCTGGCCGCCTGCAGGCCGGCGGCGGCTCTCTCGCCGGCAGCTTCCTCGCCGGCGCCTTCGCGACCCTGCTCGCCACCCCCTGCTCGGCGCCGTTCCTCGGCACAGCGGTGGGATTCGCACTCGCCGGCGGGCCCGGCGATATCTTCCTCGTCTTCACTTGCCTCGGCATCGGCTTGGCGCTGCCCTATCTCGTGGTCGCGGCCGTGCCGGCGCTCGCTCGCCTGCTGCCGCGGCCGGGCTATTGGATGCTGACCCTGCGCCGGCTGCTCGGGCTGCTGCTCGCCGGCACGGCGTTCTGGCTCGTGTGGGTGCTGGGCGAGCAGGCCGGCTCGGCCGCGGCCGGCGTGGTGGCACTGCTTGGCGTCGCCGCTGCCGCCGCTCTGGCGCTTCGGCATCGCTATCCGCGCCTCGGCCGTACCTCGGCGGCACTCACGGCCGTGCTGCTCCTCGGTATGCTGGTGCCGCCGGCGGTGCTTGGCCGGGGCGTCGAGGCGGCGGCTCCGGCTGCCGGCTGGGCCCGGTTCGATCCGGCCGCGATCGCGCCGGCCGTCGCCAAGGGACAGGTCGTGTTCGTCGACGTGACGGCGAGCTGGTGTCTCACCTGCCAGGTGAACGAGCGCCTAGTGCTCGACAAGCCGGCCGTGAAGGCGCAACTGAGCTCGAGCGGCACCGTCGCCATGCGTGCCGACTGGACCCGGCCCGACCCGGCGATCGCGGCCTTCCTCAAGCGCTACGGCCGCTACGGCATCCCGTTCAACGTCGTCTATGGCCCGGGGGCGCCGGACGGTCTGCCGCTCTCGGAGGTGCTGACGACTGACGCGGTCGAGGCAGCCCTCGCCAAGGCCAAGGGTGCCGCCCGTTCCTGAGGCGCGTGATTTTGTAAAAAGCTGCGGTTAAGGTCGCTGCCAGTTTCCTCTCCAGCGAAAAGGACGAGCCATGACGATCAAGGTCGGTGAGAAGATTCCCTCGGTGAAGCTCAAGCACATGACCGTCGACGGGCCGAAGGATGTGCTGTCGGACGAGCTGTTCGCCGGCAAGAAGGCCGTGCTGTTCGCGCTGCCTGGCGCCTTCACGCCGACCTGCTCGGCCAAGCACGTGCCGGGCTTCGTGCACAATTTCGACGCGCTCAAGACCAAGGGCGTCGATCTCATCGCCTGCCTCTCGGTCAACGACGTTTTCGTCATGGGCGCCTGGGGCAAGGACCAGAAGGCCGAGGACAAGGTCCTGATGCTGGCCGACGGCAATGCCGACTTCACCAAGGCGGTCGGGCTCAATGCCGACTATTCCGGCTATGGCATGGGCACGCGCTCGCAGCGCTATGCCATGGTGCTGGACGACGGCGTGGTGCAGGCGCTCAACGTCGAGAAGCCGGGCGCCTTCGAAGTGTCGAACGCCGAGACGATCCTCGAGGCGCTTTGATCTAGGCGGCTCCGCAACCCTCACCCTCCCGCGTGCCGCGGGAGGGTGAGGGCGCTTCAAGCAAACGAGATCAGCCCACCGTCTTTGCCGCTGCCTCGCGGGCCTCGACCACGCCTTGGCGGGCGAGCGCGTCGGCCCGTTCGTTTTCCGGATGGCCGGCGTGGCCCTTGACCCAGATCCATTCCATCTGATGGCTCTTCAAGGCCTCTTCGAGCGCCAGCCACAGATCGATGTTCTTGACCGGCTTCTTGTCGGCGGTCTTCCAGCCGTTGCGCTTCCAGCCGTGGATGAAGCGCGTGATGCCGTCCTTGAGGTACTGGCTGTCGGTGTGCAGCCGGACCAGCGCCGGCCGCTTCAGCGCCCGGAGCGCCTCGATCGCCGCGGTCATTTCCATGCGGTTGTTGGTCGTCGGCATCTCGCCGCCGTGCAGTTCCTTCTCGACCGTGCCGTAGCGCAGGATGGCGCCCCAGCCGCCGGGGCCGGGATTGCCGCTGCAGGCACCGTCCGTGAAGATGTCGACGGTGGGCCGTTCCTGATCAGAGTCCATAATCTTCCGCATGCCTGACGGTTCGGTGGAACCGGAGTTTCTGGAGATATTCGCGCGGATCCTTGGGGCGGACGAGCGCGCCCGGCTGCTGGTTCAGCCAGTCGTAGAGCCGGGTCAAAAGGAAGCGAAGCGCGCTGCCGCGGGCGAGGATCGGCAGCGCCCGGCGCTCGGCCTCGCTCAACGGGCGGCGCGCCTGGTAGGCCTGGACGAGGGCCGTCGCCTTCACTGGATTGAAGCGCGCCTCGTCATCGAAGCACCAGGCGTTGAGGCAGATCGCCAGGTCGTAGGCCAGCGCCTCGGTGCAGGCGAAATAGAAATCGATGACGCCCGAGACCGCCTCGTCGCGGAAGAACACATTGTCCGGGAACAGGTCGGCATGGCAGACGCCGGTCGGCAGGTCCCGCGGCCAGGCTGCTTCCAGTGCTGCGAGCTCGGTCGCCAGCTCTCGAGCCAAGCCCGGGGCGACCTCGTCCGCCCGAGCCCGTGTCGCGTCGACCAGCCGGTGCCAGCCGGGCAGCGACAGGTCGTTCGCGCGCCGCATCGGGAAATCGGCGCCGGCCAGGTGGAAGCGGGCGAGCGCGTCGCCGACGCCCGCGCAATGGAACGGCTCGACCGTGCGCGGCCAGAGCCCCTCGAGGAAGCTGATAAGCACCGCCGGCCGGCCGCACAGCCGCCGGAGCACGCCGCCGTCGCGCGCCTTGATCGGCGTCGGGCAGCTAAAGCCGCGCGCGGCCAGATGCTCCATGAGGCCGAGGAAGAACGGCAGATCCGCCTCCTTCACCCGCTTCTCGTAGAGCGTCAGGATGAAGCTCGCCCGTTCGGTCTGGATCAGGTAGTTGGAGTTCTCGACACCCTCGGCGATGCCCTTGCAGGCGAGCACCGCGCCCAGATCGTAGTCGGCGACGAAGCGGGTCAGTTCTCCGTCGGAGACATCGGTGTAAACGGCCATCGTGCGCGGCGAACTCCTAAGGGCTGGCGCTGGAAGGGCGACGCGGCCGGACGGCGGTCCGGCGACGTCGCATCGGGGCGACAACCCATTGAACGGTATCGGGGGGCGGGCAAACAAGTGCCAACTGGCGGGGGCACGCACGCGTCGCCCAGAGTACCGGTGGGGGTGCCGGTGGGTGGGCTTGTGCGGACCGGCGCGGCCCCCTACAATCCGGCCCGCTTTTCCATGGTGTGTCTCGCACCGACCGGCCGGCTCGTCTCGAACGGCCCAACGCGATCTAGGTCCTTCATGCCCGTTCCGTCTTCCTTCCGCCGCACGCTCCGGCGTCGCATGGCGCCCCTCGCGCTGATCCTCGCCGCGGGCAGCACGATCGCCGGCTGCAGCTGGTTCAAAGGCGACTACGCCGACGCCAAATGCCCAGTCGTCGCCATTCCCGACGATCTGGCGCACGTGTCGCATTTCCAGGGCCAGGGCACCGACTTCGCCAATCTGGCGGTTTCCGCGCGGCTCAGCGACCTCAAGGGCGGCTGCACCTTCGACAAGGACGGCGTCACTGTCGACATGACCGTCTCGCTCGTGGCCCAGGCCGGGCCGGCGATGACGGATCGCAACGCCGACTTCGCCTATTTCGTGGCGATCCTCGATCCGAACGGTGCGATCCTCGCGAAGAAGGTGTTCCCCGCGCCGATCGACTTCCCGACGGGCCAGCAGCGCCGCGGCTCGGTCGAATCGATCACCCAGCGCATCCCGCTCGCGGACTTTCACAAGGCGGGCAATTACCGGGTCGAGGTCGGCTTCCAGCTGAGCCAGGAAGAGCTCAACTACAACCGCGGCGGCCACTGAGCCCATTTAGCCGGGCCCGGTTAGCTGCTGTGGGGGCCGCCCGCCCCCGCGGCGGCGCGGCGCCGTCTCACCACGCGCCGGGCGCCGCCGGCCAGCCGCTTCAGGCGCCGCCGGATGCTGACGCTGTCGAGCGGGTCGCGCTCCGGCTCCAGCACGACGCCGATCTCCGTGATGCGGTCGTCGTCGAGCGCGCGCACAATCAGGTCGACCAGGCCCAGATGGATCCGGTCGCCGATCACCGGGCGGCGGCCGATGCGCTGGCGTAGGAACACACCGACCGTCTTGGCACGGTCGCTGAGCGTCGCCGGCAGACCATAGAGATCGACGACCGTCGCCATGGGCACGTTCGGGTCGAGCACGAAGTCGCCAAGCGCCGTCTCGGCGAGCGGTCCGCGCCGTTCGGCGAATAGCTTGTCCAGCATCTCCAGCGTCTCGGGCGGCGTCAGCGCCAGCACCACGTCATTCGGCTGCAGCCGGTCGAGCTGGGCCCGGTTCATCACCACGCCGTCGCGCAGCACCGCGATGATGCGCGTGCGCCGGGGCAGCGGCAGCTGCTCGAACGAACGGTCGAGCGCAGGGGCTCCAGCCGGCACGCGATAGGCCGAGATCTCGCGCGATCCGGCAGCTGCGATCTCCAGGTCGAGCCGGTGGCCATGCCGCTTGTCGCTCGGCATTTCGAGCCGAAGCCAGCGCGCGGCCGGCGCCACGGTCCAGCCCTGCAGCACGAGCGAGGCGAGCACGACCAGGAAGGCGACGTGGAAATAGACCTCGGAATGTGGCAGGCGCGCCAGCGTCGGGATCATGGCGAGGAAGATCGGCACGGCGCCGCGCAGGCCGACCCAGGCGATGAACAGGCGCTCCTGCACCGTGAAGCGGAACGGCGTGAGGCAGATCCAGACCGCGAGCGGCCGGGCGGCGAGGATCACGACCAGCGCCACGCCGAGGGCGGCCGGCGCCTGGGGCAGCAGGCGGTGCGGCGTCACCAGCAGACCCAGCATGATGAACAGCACGAGCTGGCTCAGCCATGCCATGCCCTCATGGAAGCGCAGGATGGTCTGGCTCGATTTCAAGCGGCTGTTGCCGGCGATGAGCCCGGCCAGATAGACGGCAAGGAAGCCCGAGCCGTCGATGAGCTGGGTCCCGGCGAACAGGCAGAGGGCGGCCGCCATGGCGAGGATCGGCTGCAGCCCGCCGGCGAGCGTCAGCCGGTTGACGAGCTGCACCAGCAGCATGCCGCCGCCGACACCGATCGCGGCCCCCAGCAGCGCCTCGCGCGCGAGATAGTACAAGAGCTCGGCGAAGGACTGGTCGCCATGGCCTGACGCCAGCGTGACGAGCGTCGTCGTCAGGAACACGGCGAACGGATCGTTGAAGCCGGCCTCGGTCTCGAGCGTGGCGGCGACGCGCTCGTTGATGTCGCGGCCGCGCTGGTGCAGCAGCAGGAACACGGCCGCCGCGTCGGTCGAGGACACGATCGCGCCGATCAGCAAGCCCTGGAGCCAGCCCAGCTGCAGCAGGAACACGGCGGCGGCCCCGGCGACCGTCGCGGTGACCGCGACGCCGACGCTCGCCAGCACGACGGATGGTCCGAGCGCCAGCCGGAACACCCGCCGGCGCGTATGCAGGCCGCCGTCGAACAGGATGAGCGCCAGCGCGGCGCTGCCGATCAGATAGGCGGTGCTGGTCGAGGCGAAATGCAGGCCGAGGCCGTCGTCACCCGCGACCATGCCCAGCCCCAGGAAGGCCAGCAGCAACGGGGCGCCCACGCGGGTCGACAGCATGCCGGCGACGATGCCCGCCAGCAGCAGCAGCGAACCGATGAACACGAGCTCGTGCGCCTGCTCCATCCCGCTTCCTCGAAATGTCGATGAGGCGATTGTACGAAATCGAATAGGGCAAGAGCGTGGCACGGGCGGGGCAAACTGCGAACGGCCGGTTTCGCAGTTTGCCCCGCCCGTGCCAAATGGTTTCGTTACTGTGGCGGAAAAACCTACAGATACGGCAGCATGAGCCGCGCGGCGGCGTCGCGCAGCCGCCAGGGCAGTGGGCGTTTCTGCAGGCGGCGGGCGCTCAGGCGCCGGCGCTGGGCCGCCATCATGAACCGGTCGAGCCGAGCGACGAGGCCCGCGTCATAGACCTCCATGTTCAGCTCGAAGTTCAGGCGGAAGCTGCGCATGTCCCAGTTCGAGCTGCCGATCAGGCACCAGGCCCCGTCCACGGTCATGAGCTTGGTGTGTTCGAACGGCGGCGGGCTCAGCCAGATGCGCGCGCCGGTCGCCGCGAGCGGCACGATCTGCGCACGGAAGGCCCAGTCGACGACTCGGTGGTCGCTGTTGCGCGGTACGATGACGTCGACCCGCACGCCGCGCATCGCCGCAAGGCCGAGCGCCGTCAAGAGCCGGTCGTCGGGCAGGAAATAGGGCGTCATGATCCGGATCGACCGCTCGGCGCAGCCGATCGCCTGCAGCGCCAGATATTCGATCTTTTCCAGGTCCTGGTCGGGACCGGACGTGACGACGCGCGCGATCATGGCACCGGCCGGCGCCGGCTCCGGGAACCAGGCGTCGCCGGCGAGCGTCTCGCCGGTCGTGAATACCCAATCCTCGGCAAAGGCGTCGATCAGCTGGGCCACGACCGGTCCCTCGACGCGGAAATGCATGTCGCGCACGAGCTCGCGCGAAGTCTGTTGGGGATTGTTGCCGACGACCAGGTTCTCCGCCCCGATGTTGAGCCCGCCGGTGAAGCCCGTCTGCCCGTCGATGCACAGGATCTTCTTGTGCGTGCGCAGGTTGATGAAGGGCATGCGCCAGGGCAGGTGCGAATGCAGGAAGCGCGCGACCGGCACGCCGGCACGCCTCAAGCGGCTATGGGCGGCGGCCCAGAAATAGCCGCTGCCGTAGCCATCGATCAGCACGCGGACCTGGACGCCGCGCTCATGGGCGGCGACGAGGGCCGCGATGATGGCCCGGCCCGCCGCGTCGTCGCGGAAGATGTAGCTCGACAGCGCGACGCTCATCCGGGCGCCCTCGATCGCCCCGATCATCTGGGGATAGGCGTCGTCGCCGTTCCGGAGCGGCATCACCGTGTTGCCGCCGTCGGCCGGACGGCGGGTCAGGCGGCGGGCGGTGCGGTCGAGCGGCCCCAGATGGTCGCTGCGCTCGACCTGCGGCACCAATTGGCCATCCGAGGCCCGCCAGGGCCGGCGGGCGCGCAGCCGGTGGGCACGGCGGGTCACGCGGTTGATGCCGAACACCAGGTAGAGCACGGTGCCAAGGAAGGGCGCGAACCAGGCGACGCCGATCCAGCCGATCGAGCCGCCGATATCGCGCTTGCGCAGCAGCACATGGAGCGTCACTGCCGCGGCCAGCAGCAGATGCGCCTCGGCGAGCAGGTGCCCGCCGACATGGCTGAGGAGTTCGAGGACGTACACGCCGCCTCCGCAGTGGCCTCGCGATCTCTGCTTCTTATGCCATGATCCGCAAAAGAAAACCGCCCCGAGGCTCGCGCCGCGGGGCGGTTTCGATCAGATCCCGAGGATGCCGGGCCGGCCTAGTGCAGCCGCTTCGGCAGTTCCTGGATCGCGTCGTCGATCAGCTTCGAGCCGCGCTGCGGGTCGAGCTGCTCGCGCAGCAGGGCCCGGGTCGCCTCGATCGCCACGTCGACGGCGACATGGCGGACTTCGGCGAGCGCCTTGGCCTCGGCCTGGGCGATCTTGTCCATGGTCGACGCTTCGCGGCGGCGCAGCGCCGCCTCGAGCTCGGCCTCGGTCTCGCGGCCGATGCGCTCGGCATCTTCCTTGGCACGGGCGACGATGCTCTGCGCCTCGGCCAGCGCATCACGCTGCTTGCGCTGATACTCGGCGAGCGTCGCCTCGGCTTCGGCCCGGAGCCGCTTCGCCTCCTCGATCTCTTCCTTGATCCGCGCCGCACGGGCATCGAGGCTGCCGATGATGCCAGGGGCGGCCTGCTTGATCAGGATCGCAACTGCCACCACGAAGGCGATCGCGATCCAGAACTCGACTTCGTGGAACAGTTCCATCAGGCGCGGCCCTTCATCACTTGGTCGACCGTGGCGCCGATCCGGGCCTCGTCGATCTCGTCACCGATCAGCCGTGACGCGGCCGCGCGGGATGCGTCGATCGCGATGGTGCGGACGTTGGCAAGCGCATCGGCCTTGGCGGCGGCGATGCGGCTTTCCGCGGTCTTGGTCTTCTCGGTCAGGGCCGCGATCGCCGCCTGCTGCCGCTTGGCGGCAATCTCGGCCATGCGTTCCTTGGTCTCGTTGACCGTGGCATTGGCCTGCGCGCGCGCCTCGGCCAACGCCCGCTCATAGGCCTGGATGACGATGTCGATCTCGGCCTTGAGCTTGGTCGCCCGGTCGAGGTCGCCGTCGATCTGATCCTTGCGGCGCTCGATGGCGGCGCCGACGCGCGGCAGGGCCACCTTGGCCATCAGGAAGAAAAGGACGACAAACGTGATCGCGAGCCAGATGAGCTGCGGCGAAAACGATGTCGGGTCGAGTTGGGGCATCTGGTGCGCTCCGAAATCCGGGTCCGTCCACCCCAAGCCGCCGGTACGGCCGGCAAGGCCGACCGGCGGCTCGGAGCTGTTTTAGGCGAAGAGGATCAGGAACGCGATCAGGAGCGCGAACAGCGCCACGGCTTCGGTCAGCGCGAAGCCCAGAATGCCGACGCCGAAGACCTGGTTGCGCGAGGCGGGATTGCGGGCGATCGAGCTGATCAGCGTGGCGAAGATGTTGCCGATACCGACACCGACACCCATCAGGGCGATGACGGCGAGGCCTGCACCGATATAGCGAGCGGCTTGAACGTCCATTTTAAGTCCTCTTTCACGCAACTGTTTGTCATGGAACCGGCGCCGGTGGGGCTAGTTTGGCCACCGACGCCGATCGTGGGTCCCGAAGAAGGCGAGCCGAGCTTTAGTGCAGCTCGATCGCGTCCTTGAGATAAAGGCAGGTCAGGATCGTGAAGACATAAGCTTGCAGGACCGCAACCAGGAACTCGAACAGGATGAGCGCGATGTTCACCGCGAACGGCGCGATGCCGAAGATGCCGAGCGCCACGGTGAAGGTGCCGAACACGAACAGCATCGTGTGGCCGGCCATCATGTTGGCGAACAGTCGGATGGAGAGGCTGACCGGGCGCGAGAGGTACGAGAGGACCTCGATCGGCACGATCAGCGGCGCCATCGCAACGGGCGCGCCGTGGGGGAAGAAGAAGCTGAAGAAATGCAGCCCGTGACGCGCGAACGCGACGATCGTCACGGTGATGAACACCATGGCGGCGAGCGCGAAGGTCACGACGATGTGGCTGGTGAAGGTGAAGCTGTACGGGATCATGCCCAACAGATTGCCGAACAGCACGAACATGAAGATCGAGAACACCCACGGGAAATACTTCATGCCCGCGGTGCCGGCGTTTTCCTGCACCATGTTGGCAATGAACTCGTAGGCGAGCTCGGCCATCGACTGCCAACGGCCCGGCACCAGCGCCGACCTGGCGCTGCTCAGCACCAGGAACGCGGTGATCGCGACGACGGCGATGCACATCAGCAGCGAGGAATTGGTGAAGGACGCGTCATAGCCGGCGATATGGATGTCGGCCAGACGTTCGATCTTGAACTGCTCGAGCGGACTATCAGCCACGGTTATGCCCGCCTCTCTTGATCTCGTTCATTCCCGCCCCTCATCGTCCGGAGGCCGATAGCCCGCCCCCAGACCCAGACCGTTGACCGCGCGGTAGACATTCATGATGCCGGCCGCGGATCCCAGAAAGAAAAACACGATCATCAGCCACGGCCGCGTGCCGAGCCACCGATCCAGCAGCCAGCCCGCCCCCATGGCGACAACCAAGGCCGCCACCAGCTCGACACCGATCCGCATCGCCACGCTCAAGAAACGGCCGGAAGATTCGTCCGGGGGTCCGCTTCCTTCCGTTCGAGCCTGCCGGCGGCTGCGCGCTTGTTCGATGCGGGCCGCCAACCCCTCGAGCGGGTCGGGCTTGTCAGAATGCGGCATGGAGCCAATAGCCTGTCGGCCAAAAAGACGCGGCGGAACATAGGTGGTGCCAAAAGCGGCTGTCAAGGCGAAACGCCGCCCCCCCTCGCATGGCCGGAACGCGCGGGCCGCCTGTGCTTTTCGGGCTTCGGGTGCGGCGCCGATCAGGCGCTTTGGCGCAACCGGTCGGCGGTCGAGAGCTCGACCGATACCAGTTGCGAGATACCCTTCTCGGCCATGGTGACGCCGTAGAGCCGGTCCATGCGCGCCATCGAGACGCGATGGTGGGTGATGATGAGGAAGCGCGTGCCGGTGCGCCGGCCGATCTCGCGCACGAGCGTGATGAAGCGCTCGACGTTGGCATCGTCGAGCGGCGCGTCGACCTCGTCCAGCACGCAGATCGGCGCGGGGTTGGTCAGGAACACAGCGAAGACGAGGGCAAGCGCCGTCAGCGCGCGCTCGCCGCCCGACAAGAGCGAGAGCACCTGCAGCTTCTTGCCGGGCGGGCTCGCCATGATCTCGAGCCCGGCCTGTAGCGGGTCGGTCTCGTGCTGCACCAGCTCCAGATAGGCGCGGCCGCCGCCGAACAGGCGCACGAACAGGTCCTGGAAATGGGCGTTCACCGCGTCGAATGCCTGGGTCAGGCGCTCGCGGCCTTCGCGGTTCAGCTGCTGGATCGCCTGCCGGAGCCGGGCGATCGCGGCGGTCA
This sequence comes from Aliidongia dinghuensis, assembly GCF_014643535.1. Taxonomy (NCBI): domain Bacteria; kingdom Pseudomonadati; phylum Pseudomonadota; class Alphaproteobacteria; order Rhodospirillales; family Dongiaceae; genus Aliidongia; species Aliidongia dinghuensis. The sequence goes on from NZ_BMJQ01000005.1 coordinate 198,213, forward strand.
AGTCGGCGGATTCCCGGCGGATCGTCTCGCGCTCCTCCGACATCTCGGCCATCTCGGTCTCGGCCATCAGGTTGACCGGGCCGATCGCCTCGCGTTCGCGCTTCAAGCGATCGAAGCGCGTCTCGAGCTCGGCCGGCGTTTCGGGTCCCGGCTCTTCCGGAATCTCCGCTAGTGCCGGCAACTCGGCCGGCGGCACCTCGAACGCGTCGCGGATGCGCTGGGTCGCCGTGCCGAGCGCCTCGGTCGCCTGCTCGAAGCCGGCCTCGGCGCGCACCCGGTCCTCGCGGGCCGTGCCAAGGCTGCGGTTGGCAGTGTCGAACGCGCGCTCGGCTTCGGCTGCCGCCACTTCGGCGCGGCCGAGATCGCCGGCCATCAGTTCCGCCGTCGTGCGGGCGTTCGCGATTTCGTCCTCGAGCGTGGCCCGTTCGGCGGCCAGTTCTTCCGGCCGGGCCCCGAGCTGCTCGATTTCCGCGTCGAGCTGCTCGCGGCGCGCGGCGAGTTCGGCCTGCTGGGCCGCCGCCCCCTCGAGCCGGTCGATCCAGGCGCGCGCCTCGATCTCGATCGAGGCCAGCCGGTTGCGCCGGTTCTGCGCATCGCGCACCAGTCGGTCGAGCTCGCGCTGCTGCAGGCTCTCCTCGGCGCGAAGGCGCCCGACCTCGGCGCGCAGCCGTTCGACCTCCTGGCGGTCGAGCGCCGGGTCGGGCAGGGCCTCCCGCTCGCTCTCGGCTTCGGCGATCTGGGCCTCGGCCTCGGCCAGCTCCTGGGTCACCCGTGTCTTGGCCTCGGTCGCCGCCTGGTGGCGCGCTTCGGCTGCCTTGGCTTGGGCCACGAGATTGGCCTCGGCGTTGCGCGCGGTCGCGATGCGTTGGGTCGCCGCGCGCACGGATTCGCGTGCGGCACGGTCCTGCGCCTGGGCCTGCTCGACCGCGTGCCGCGTCGCGCGATGGGCGTCCTGCAGGCTGGCGAGCTCTTCGGCGACGGTTTCTTCGAGCGCCTCGAGCTCGCTCAGATGGTTGCGCTGGGCGAGCCGCGTCGCGGCAGCGCTCGGTGCCCCGGCCGCGATGGTGAGCCCGTCCCAGCGCCAGACGGCGCCATCGCGCGTCGCGAGCCGCTGGCCCGGAGCCAAGTTCGCCTGCAGCTGCCGGCCGGTTTCGGCATCGGCGACGAGGCCGATGCGCTTCAGCCGGCGGGCGAGCGCCGGCGGCGCCTCGACGAACCGATCGAACGTTTCTACATCCGCCGGCAGCGGGACGAGCGGCCCGGCCTCGTCCGGCAGGTCGGCCCAATGGATCGCCGCGGCCGGGTCGAGCGCTGCCGACAGATCGTCGCCGAGGGCCGCGCCGAGCGCCGTCTCCAGGCCCTTGGCGACCCGCACCCGGTCGAGCACCGGGGCGAAGCCCTTCGCCGTGCCGGACGCGACGACGGCGCGCAGTCCGTCGATCTCGGCCTTGAGCTTGACGGCGCGGCGCTCGGCGCCCTGCACCGGCTCGCGCGCCGCGGCCTCGGCCGCCTGGGCTTTCTCGATGGCACTCTCGGCCGCCTCGGCCAGCTCGCGCGCGATCGCGAGCGCCTCCTCGGCTTCGGCGACTTCCGCCGCGGCCCCGGCCAGCCGCTCCGGCCCGATTGCGAGCAGGTCGAGCTCGCGCGTCTTCGCCTCGGCTTCGGCCCATTGCCGCTTCAGGCGCTGCCGGCGCTCCTCGAGCGTCGCGGTGCGGCGGGCGAGGGCCGCGCGTTCGGCCTCGCGCGCCGCGGCATGCGCGGTTGCCTGGCTCAGGCCGCCCTCGGCCAGGCTCACCGCGTTCTTGGCGGCAAACACCAGTTCGGACGCGCTCTGCTGCTCGTCGGCCTCGCCGTCCTGCTGAGCCTTGAGCCCATCGCGCTCGCCGTGGAGGCGGGCGAGCGCCGAGTCGGCCTCCGCCGAGAGCCGCTTTTCGCGCTGGATGTCCTGGTCGAGCAGCGACAGGCGCTGCTGGTTGTCGCGCAGTGCCTGGGCCACGCGATTCGCCTCGGCCGAGATTGCGGCCAGGCCCGCGGCCAGGCGCTCGACCTTGTGCCGGGCGTCGACCGCAGCCTGGCGCAGGCCCGGCAGGCTGTCCTGGGCCTCGGTCCGGGCGGCTTGCGCCGACTCGGCCGCCGCCGTCACTTCGGCGACGCGCGCCTCGGTTTCGGCCAGACGCTGGGTGGCGGTGGCAAGGCGGGCGGTCTGGTCGCACCAGGCGCGATGCAGCACGAGCGCCTCGGCCTTGCGGATCTGCTCCGACAGGCGACGGTAGCGCTCGGCCTGGCGCGCCTGCTTCTTCAGGCGCTCGATCTGCGCGTCGAGCTGCTGCGCCACGTCCTCTAGGCGTGTGAGATTGGTCTCGGCGGCCGAGAGCTTGAGCTCGGCCTCGTGGCGGCGCGACTGCAGGCCGCCGATGCCTGCCGCCTCCTCCAAGAGCACCCGGCGCTCGTTGGGCTTGGCGTTGATGAGCCAGCCGATGCGGCCTTGGCCCACGAGGGCGGAGGAGCCGGCGCCGGACGAGGCGTCGGCGAACAGCAGCTGGACGTCCTTGGCGCGCGTCTCGCGCGCGTTCACGCGATATGTCGAGCCCTTGCCGCGATCGATGCGCCGCTCGATCTCGAGCTCGTCCTGATCGTTGAGCTGGGCGGGTGCCGTGCGCTCGCTGTTGTCGAGCCGGACCGCGACAGTCGCGATGTTACGCGCCGGCTTCGACGTGGTGCCGCCGAAGATGACGTCGTCCATGTCGCCGCCGCGCAGGCGCCGGGCCGAGGTCTCGCCCATGACCCATTGCAGCGCCTCGACCAGGTTCGACTTGCCGCAGCCGTTCGGGCCGACGATGCCGGTGAGGCCGGCCTCGATCAGAAGCTCGGTCGGGTCGACGAACGACTTGAAGCCGCTTAAGCGAAGCTTGGTGAACTGCAAGTCGCGCCGACCCTCCGCCGTCCGTCAGTGGGCGGCTTCGAGCAGCTTCTGGAACTCGGCATATTCCTTGAAGCCGGTCGACTTCGACCCGTTGATGAAGAAGGTCGGCGTCGAATCGACGCCGGCATTGTCGCCCGACTGGCGGTTGGTCACGACCAGCTTCGACAGCTTGTCGTCGGCGAGGCACGCCTTGACCTGGGCCTCCGACACGCCGCCGATCTTGGTGATGCTGGCAAGTGCGGCTACCGATTCGTCCGGGTTGGATTTGACCCAGTTGCGCTGCTGTTCATAGAACACGTCGAGGAAGCCGTAGAACCGGTCCGGCCCGCCGCAATGGGCGACGATGTGCGCCTTGAGCGCGATCGGATCGAACGGGAAGTCGCGATAGACCCAGCGCACCTTGCCGGCGTCGATCCAGTCCTTCTTCACCTCGGGAAAGGTCTTGGTCGAGAAGTCGGCGCAATGCGGGCAGGTGAGCGAGGCGTACTCGAAGACGGTGATCGGCGCGTCGGCCTTGCCCAGCACCACGTCGTCCGGACGGATCTCCGGCGCGGCCGCGAGCTGGGTAGCCGCGACCTGGGCAGGGTCGGCCGCTGGGGCGGCCTGGACCTCGGCCTGGGCAAGCGCGGCAAACGAGGCCAGCGCGATCAACAGAATGCGATGCATCAATGTCTCCAACACTAGATGTTGAGGTTATCGAGATTTGCGACGGGGTGCAAGCGGTGCGGCGGGGGGCGGCTGGTCGCCCAGCACGGCCCGGCCCCAGCGTTCGAGCGCTGCCTTGAGATCGGGATCCGCGATGCCGTCGAGGCTGCGGTGGAGGGTCTGCGACTCGGCCGGCGTGAGCGGCCGCGGCGACTTCGGCGGTGCGACAGGTGCGCCGGGCAGCGGCCCCTGGGTCAACTTCAGGTGTGCCACCGCGCGATAGCCGAAGAAGCCATTGATGCGCTCGATGATCTGCGGTTCGCGATGGCGCACCTCCGGTGCGGCCGCCGAGACGACCTTGAGGTGCAGCGTGCCGTCGACGCGCTCGCCCTTGCCGAAGCTCAGTTTGATCGGCAGGGTGTCGCGTGCCAGATCCTCGCCGACGACCGCGGCCCAGCCGAGAATCATCTCGGCCTCCGCCAGGCCGCGTCGGCCGAGCACCGGGGCGGCGATTTTCGAAACACTGCCTGCGATCGATTTCATGGCTGAGATTCTATGCCGCCCCTCTCCAACCCGTCCCTGACCATCGTACCGCCGCCGGATGCGGCCTTGGATCCAGCCAGGGATCCGGCCGGGGATCCAGCCAGCCTCGCCGCCGCCATGCTCGCCTGGTACGACCGGCATCGCCGGGTACTGCCCTGGCGCGCCGAGCCGGGTCGGGGGTCCGACCCCTACGCCGTTTGGCTGAGCGAGATTATGCTGCAGCAGACCACGGTCGCAACCGTGGGACCCTATTTCCGCGACTTCCTGTCGCGCTGGCCCACGGTCGAGGATCTCGCGGCGGCCGAGCTCGACGAGGTGCTGCACGCCTGGCAGGGCTTGGGCTACTACGCCCGGGCGCGCAACCTGCACGCCTGTGCCAAGGCGGTGGTCGAGCGGCACGGCGGCCGGTTTCCCGAGACGGAGGCGGGATTGCTGACCCTGCCCGGCGTCGGCGCCTATACGGCAGCCGCGGTCGCGGCCATCGCGTTCGACCGGCCGGCGACGGTGCTCGACGGCAATATCGAGCGGGTGATGGCCCGGCTGTTCCAGGTCGAAGTGCCGCTGCCGGATGCGAAGCCGATCCTGCGCGCCCACGCGGCTGCGCTGACACCTGAACGGCGGCCGGGCGACTATGCCCAGGCGGTCATGGACCTGGGCGCCACCGTCTGCACGCCAAGGAAGCCGCGCTGCATGCTGTGCCCGTGGGTGCGGGCTTGCCGCGCGCACCAGGCCGGCGACGCGGAGCGGCTGCCCTTGAAGCGCGCCAAGGCGGCTCGGCCGACGCGCCACGGCGTCGCCTTCTGGCTCGAGCGCGACGATGGTGCCATCCTGATCCGCAAGCGCGCGGCCGAGGGTTTGCTGGGCGGGCTCATGGAGCTGCCGTCGACGCCTTGGGTCGAGGCGCGCTGGCGTGCGACCGACGCGCTCGCCCATGCGCCGGCCGCGGCCGACTGGCGCCTCGTCGACGGCGCGGTCGGCCATACCTTCACCCATTTCCACCTGGAGCTCTCGATCCTGGTCGGCCGGGCCGCCGATACGACGGGTGAGGGCGTGTGGGTCCGGCCGGAGCGCCTGGGCGAGCATGCGTTGCCGAGCGTGATGAAGAAGCTGGTCAAGCACGTGCTTGCCGATTTCAAGCAGGCCAGATCCAAATAGGCCTCAGGCGGCGGCCGACAGGCTGAACGCGGCGCTGGCCTCGAGCAGCCATTGGCGGAAGGCCACGACCAGCGGCCGGTCGAGCGCCACGGGCGGGAACACCAGGTAATAGGCGAAATCGGCCGCGACCTTGTGCGGGAAGGGGCGGATCAGCCGGCCGCTCTCCAAGTCGTCGGCGCACAGCACGCTGGTGCCGAGCGCCACCCCCTGGCCCATGGCGGCCGCGGTCAGGCTCATATGGGTATAGGTGAAGCGCGGCCCCTGATGGGCATCGATGTGGCGCACGCCCTGGGTCGCGAGCCAGGCGCCCCATTCGAGCTCGTGCAGGCCCGGGTGCGGCTCGTCGTGCAGCAGGATGTGGCGCGCCAGGTCGTCGAGCGTCCTGAGCGGCGTCGGCCCTTCGAGCAGCCGCGGGCTGCACACCGGGAAGACTTCCTCGCGGAACAGGAAGTCGGCGACGAGGCCCGGGTATTTGCCGCCGCCGAACCGGATCGCCAGGTCGACGCCGTCGTCGATGAAGGTGGCGAGCTTGTCGTCGGCCAAGGTCCGGATCGCGATCTCCGGATGCAGCCGGCCGAAGGCGCCCAGCCGCGGGATGAGCCAGCGGGCGGCGAAGCTCGGCATGGTCGTGACCGTCAGCACCGATCCGTCGGACTGGCGGGTGAGGTCGCTCGTCGCCGCCGCGATCTGGTCCAGGAGCTCGCCCATGCGCTTGCCGTAGCGCTGACCTGCGTCGGTCAGGAGCACGCCACGCGGTTGCCGACGGAATAGTTTGATAGCGAGGTGATCCTCGAGCGCCTTGACCTGCTGGCTGATGGCACCGGGAGTGACGTGAAGTTCCTCAGCTGCCTTGAGAAAACTCAAGTGCCGGGCCGCGGCCTCGAAGGCGCGCAGCGCGTTGAGCGGCGGTAGTCGGCGAGGCATCGGCGGCTCCATGAGATAGCTCAGCTAAGCCATGATAGCAGAAACACTCGTTTGTCGCGTGGGCTGGTGCGACCGATATTTCCGTCATCGAAGACCTCGCTCATGAGGAGAGGATCATGACCAGATTGACGATGACGGCCGGCAATTTCGCGCCGCTGCCGCGCAAGACGAACCGGGGTAGCACGCTGTCGAGCCTGGCGGTTCGGCTGTTCGATGCCATCGGCACCTGGAACGAGCGGGCGGCGCAGCGGCGCGCCTTGGCCGCGCTCAGCGACCAGGTCCTGCATGATGTCGGCATGAGCCGGTTCGACGCGGAAGCCGAGGCCGACAAGCCGTTCTGGCGCAAATAATCCGTAGGTTGAGGAACCGAATAGAACTTGCCGGACCAAGGGCGCTTGGGGTGAGATAGGGCCGCTGTTTCAGGGCACGCCGTGCCGGGAGACCGGGGTCCATGCGTCAGCGCTTGAGCGCTCTTGTTACCGGCGTGTTCATGCTGGCTTCGGTCTCGGCGGCCGCGGCACCGTCGGTCCGCCTGGTGAGCGGGCCTGATTATTTTCCGTTTTCCGATCCGTCCTTGCCGTCCGGCGGCCTGACCGGCGCTCTGGTGCAGGCTGCTTTCGCTGCGACGGATACCCCGGTCGAGCCCGTGCAGTTCGAGCCGTGGAAGCGCGGCTATGCCGACGCGCTCGCCGGCGTGTTCGATGCGACCTACCCCTATATCCGGTCGGCGCCGCGCGAGAGCGAGATGCTGTACTCCGACGCGATCTACGACATCGTGTCGGTGGCGCTGTTTCGGGCGGACAGCGGCCGCGACTATGCGGCACCCGACAATCTGCGCGGCCTCACCCTGTGCCTGCCGATCGGCTATGCGCCGGCGCCGCCGCTCGTCAGCCTGATCGATGCCGGCGCGATCGAGGTCCAGCATCCGTCCACATCCGATCTCTGCTTGCGCGAGTTGGCCGAGGGCCGGGTCGACGTGTTCGTCTCGTCGACCGACCTCATCGAGCAGCGGGTGGCGGCGCTGTTCGGACCGTCCGCGCCGTTCGCGCGCGGCCACGTGCCGGTCCTCCGGCAGTCGCTCTATCTCATCGCCCCGCGCGCCGGCGCGAGCTCGGTCGAGCTTATTCACCGCTTCAACGAGGGGCTGGCGCGGATCCGGCGCAGCGGCCGCTACGACGCGATCGTGCAGCAGCAGCGGGACGCCAGCTGATCCTTAGAGCCGGATTCTCGCATTGGCTGGTTCCAGCCAACGCGACCGCACTCTAGTGCTGGGTCAGCCGGAGCTCGATCCGGCGGTTCTTGCGATAGGCGTCTTCCGTCGAGCCCTTGTCGAGCGGCTGCCATTCGCCGAAACCGGCAGCGGCCAGGTGCTGGGCTGGAATGCCCTGGTCGATCAGGAACTTGATGACCGAGACGGCGCGCGCCGTCGACAGTTCCCAGTTCGAGTGGAACTGCGGGGTCGCAATCGGCCGGACGTCGGTATGGCCGTCGACCTCCAGGATCCAGTTGATGTTGTCGGGGATGCTGCTCTCGATCTGCTTCAGCGCGCTCACGACCGGGTCGAGCTTCTGCCGGGCGCCGGCGCCGAGATCGGCGTTGCCCGGGTCGAACAGCACTTCGGACTGGAAGACGAATCGGTCGCCGACCACCCGGATGTCCGGCCGGTCGCCCAGGATCTGTTTGAGGCGTCCGAAGAATTCCGAGCGATACTTGGCCAGCTCCTCGACCTTGGCGGCGAGCGCGATGTTGAGCTTGTTGCCCAGATCGGCGATCTGCGCTTGCTGCTCCTTGTTCTGCGACTGGGCGAGGTCGAGCGCCTTGGAGAGTTCCTCGAGCTGCTGGCGCAGCGCCTGCACATTCTCGTTCAGGGTCGCGATGGTCGCATCGCCGGCCGCAACCTTGCCCTGGGCCTCGGACAGCTGTTGCGCCTGCGCCTGAGCGTCGGCGTTGGCCTGGGCGAGCTTGGCGGCGAGCGCGTCCTTGTCGCGCGACGCCTGCTGCGCCTGGGCGCCGAGCGTCGCGACGTTCATGCGCAGCTCGTCGCTCGCCCGCCTTTCCAGCCCCAGCATCTCGGTCAGCGAATTCAGCTGCTGGGTCAGCTTCTTGATCTCGAGATCGCGCGTGCTGACGGCGCCGGAGAGATAGAACTGCCCGACGGTGAAGATCAACAGCACGAAGATGATGACCATCAAGAGCTGGGCGAGCGCGTCGACGAAGCCCGGCCAGATATTGATGGTGGATTGACGTGACCGCCGCGAGAGCGCCATGGGCTTACCGCTCGGTTTCTTCGGCGAGCGCCGCGATGGTCCGCGCCAGGAGCCGGATCTCGGTGCGCAGCTCCGACACGGTCGCCTCGCGGCCGTGCGCGAATTCCTGGGTGAGCTTGCCGACGTTCTGCTCGAGGCTCCTCAAGTAGCCGCGCGACACGTCGTCGAGGCCACCGGCACCGCCGCTGCGCGCGTCGGCCAGCTTCTGCAGGATCGGCCGCATCTCCGCCTGGGTCTCGGCGAAGCGCAGCAGCACGCTCTGCTCCGTCCGCATCTGGTCGGTGATGAGCGACAGCCGCTCGCCCAGCTGCTCCAGGCTATGGTTGGTCGACATCCGGCTCTCCTCGCCGCGCGCCATGATGCGCTGCAGATTGTCGAGGCTGTCGGCGGTCTGTTCCAGGAGCGCCTGGATGAAGGCCGGTACCGACGGCTCGCCGCCTTCGGCCGAGACGCCGGCGCCGCCGATGCGCGTCAGGCCGGAAAGCCATTCCTCGAGGTCGTTGAAGAAGCGGTTGTGCGCCTGGCCCGCCTGCAGGTCGAGGAAGCCCAGTACCAGCGAGCCCGCGAGGCCGAACAGCGACGAGCTGAACGCTGTGCCCATGCCATTCAGCGGCTCCTGCAGGCTCGCCTTCAGGTCGCCCATCGCCTTGGCGACATCGCCGCCGCCGACGGAGAGCGAGTTCAGCACGCCGCCGACCGAATGGACGGTCAGGAGCAGGCCGTAGAACGTGCCGAGCAGGCCCATGAAGACGAGCGTGCCGATGAGATAGCGCGAGGTCTCGCGCTGCTCGTCGAGCCGCGCGCCGATGCCGTCGAGCAAGGTCCGCATCGAGACCGGCGACAAGGACAGGCGCCGGCCGCCGCGCTCGCCCAGCATGTTCGCCATGGGCGACATGAGCCGCGGCAGGTCACCCGACAGGATCGCCCGGTCGTTGTTGCGGAAATTCTCGATCCAGGCGACCTCCGGATTGAGCATCCAGACCTGGCGGAAGATGTAGACGATGCCGATCAGCAGGATCGCCGCGATGATGCTGTTCAAGGCGAGATTCGCCTCGAAGGCGGGCGCCAGCACCGGCGAGAGCGCCACCAGGATCACGGCGACGATCACGACAAAGAGCGCCATGCGCACGAGATAACGTTGAGGTCGGGACACGGGCGGCGGATCCCTCTGCTGCCGAAGGAACGGGGCTCGACGTCAAGGCCAACGCCTCGCGCGACGATTCGTCGGCGAGGGTACAGACAGACTTGTGGCGGAACAATGACGCAGACGGATTTACCGTCGCCTCGCGTCCTAGGGAGTGCTGCGGCGGGCCTACTTCAGCGCCTGGCGCATCAGCCGGCCGAGCGGCAGGTGCAGGTGGTCGTTGGCAGCCAAGACGTTGCCGCTCTTCAACATGTCGTGGCCGCTGCCGTCGGGCTCGCTGCAATAGCCGCCGGCTTCCTTGACCAGCAGCAGGCCGGCCGCCATGTCCCAGGGCTTCAAGCCGAATTCCCAGAAGCCGTCGAAACGGCCGGCGGCGACATAGGCGAGATCGAGTGCCGCCGCACCGAAGCGGCGGACGCCCGCGGTCTCGGCCATGACGGCCTGGAGGGTCCGCATATAGCCGGGATGCGCTTCCTTGCCGCGGAACGGCAGGCCGGTCGCGATCACCGACTGACCCAGGTCGCGGCGGCCCGAGACGCGGATGCGGCGGTCGCTGACGAAGGCGCCCGAGCCCTTCTCGGCCCAATATTCCTCGTCCCGGAGCGGCTCGTAGACGACGCCCGCGACGATCTCGCCTTCGCGCTCGAGCGCCACCGAGATGCAGAAGTGCGGAATGCCGTGCAGGAAGTTGAGCGTGCCGTCGAGCGGGTCGACGATCCAGCGATGGCGGCCGTCGCCAATTGTCTCGGCGCTTTCCTCCATGAGGAAGCCGTAGCCGGGCCGAGCCTTCTCGAGCTCGGCGCGGAGCGTCTTCTCGGCCTTGAGATCGGCCGTCGAGACGAAGTCCGACGGGCCTTTCTGCGAGACCTGGAGGTTTTCGACTTCGCCGAAATCGCGCACCAGACCGCGGCCCGCCTTGCGGGCGGCCGCGGCCATGACGTTGATGACGGCGGAACGGACCGCCATTTCGCTCAGTCCTTCGCCCGCTCGAGGTAGGTGCCGTCCTCGGTGTTGACGACGACGCGCGTGCCGGCTTCGAGATGCGGCGGCACCAGGATGCGGCGGCCGTTCTCGAGCTTGCCGGGCTTGTAGGACGAAGAGGCGGTCTGGCCCTTCACGACCGGATCGGCTTCGACCAGCTCCATGGTGACGGTCTGCGGCAGCACGCAGGACAGCGGCGTGCCCTCGTGCAGCTTCACGGTCACGATCATGCCGTCCTTGAGGAAGTCGGCCGGATCGCCGATCAGCTCGCGCGACACGTGGTACTGCTCGTAGTTTTCCTGGTCCATGAGCGTCGCGTTGTTGTCCTCGAAGTAGAGGAAGGACATTTCCTTTTCGTCGAGGTGCGCGCGCTCGACCGTCTCCGAGGTGCGGAAACGCTCGATGGTCTTGGTCCCGGTCTTGAGATCTCTCAATTCGACCGCGGCGAAGGCGCCGCCCTTGCCGGGCTGAACCGTCTCGCGCTTCAGCACGACGAACAGCTTGCCCTCGAGCTCAAGGACGACGCCGGGCTTGATTTCGTTGGCACCGATCTTCATGGCTGCTCGATAGTCCGCTTCACGAGGGAATGGGGGATGATGGAATTGGCGCGTGTCCTAGCAGCAACCGCGCTTCAAAGGAAGCCAGAACCGCCGTGCGGGCGTTGCGGCCGGGGCAGGGGAGCCACCCGGCCCGCGCGGGGAGCTTTGCGATGACGAACCCCGTGACCCGGCCCTGGTGGGACCCGCAGACGTTCGGCCAGCGGCTGCCCAAGCTCGAAAAACGGGCGCGGATCATCGATGGCGTCCGCGCCTGGTTCGGGGCCCAAGGCTTCCTCGAGGTCGACACGCCCGCCCTCCAGGTGAGCCCAGGGCTCGAGCCGCATCTGATCGCGTTTAAGACCGAGCTCATCCGGCCCGAGGGCGAGCGGCTGACGCGCTATCTCCACACCTCGCCCGAATTCACCATGAAGAAGCTGCTGGTCGCGGGCCTGCCGAAAATCTTCCAGCTGGGGCACGTGTTCCGGAACGGTGAGCGGGCCGGCCGGCACAGCCCGGAGTTCACCATGCTGGAATGGTACCGGGCGAACGATGGCCACAAGACGCTCATGGCCGATTGCGAGGCGCTGGTGCGGCGCGCAGCCGAGATTGCCGGCACCAAGGTGCTGCGCTGGCAGGGCCACGAGGCCGATCCGTTCCTGCCGTTCGAGGTGCTGAGCGTGCCGGACGCGTTCCGGCGTCATTGCGGCATCGATCTTCTGGCGACGGCGCCCGATCCGATGGCGCCCGATCTCGGACTCTTGGCCGATGCCGCCAAGCCGCTCGGTATCAAGCCCCATGGTGGCGACAGCTGGGAGGACCTGTTCTTCCGCATCATGTTCGAGCGGATAGAGCCGCATCTGGGCATGGGCCGGCCGACCTTCCTTTCCGACTATCCGATCTCGATGGCAGCGCTTGCCCGACCCAAGCCCGAAGATCCGCGGCTGGCGGAGCGGTTCGAGCTCTATGCCTGCGGCGTCGAGCTCGCGAACGCGTTCGGCGAACTCACCGACCCGGTCACCCAGCGCGCCCGTTTCGAGGCCGACATGGACCTGAAGGAACGGCTCTACGGTGAGCGCTACCCGATCGACGAGGATTTTCTGGCGGCGCTTGGCCATGGCCTGCCGCCCTCGGCCGGCAGTGCCCTGGGCCTTGACCGGCTGATCATGCTGGCCGTCCATGCCGAGGCGATCGACGAGGTGCTGTGGGCGCCGGTGCAGTGAGGCGCAGGAGCACTAGCCGGGCATAATTTCAACTTTTGAGCGGTCTGTAGCGATTGACGTCGCTGCAACGCCCGGAGGAAAGGCTGCCCCATGCCGAAACGTCCCTTGCCGCTGTTCCTGGGCCTGGCCGCGTTCGGTCTTTCGCTTGGGCTTGCCTGGGCGGCGGCCGAGGTCCCTGCGGTCGTGGCCGAGCGCCAGGCGACCATGAAGGGGTTCGCCAACAAGGTTAAGCTGATCAAGAGCTTCGCCGACGGTGAGGACAATGGCGCGGACGCGCTGCAGGCGGCCAGGGATATCCTGGCCACGGCGTCGCATCTGCCCGAGCTGTTCCCGGCCGGCACCAGCCTGGCCGACCTGCCCGGCGTCAAGACCCATGCGAAGCCCGAGATCTGGGCCGACAACGAGCGGTTCCGTGCCACCGCCGTGCGGCTCGCGACCCAGGCCCAGGCGCTCGCCGCTGCGATCGAGCGCGGCGACCGGCCCGGCACCGCGACCGAACTCGGCGCCATCGGCCGCGTCGGCTGCGGCGCCTGCCACGAGGCGTTCCGGGCACCACTCGAATAGCGCTAGGATGGCGCCGACCCCGGCGGGATGCCGGGCCTCTGGAAGGAGCAGCGGAACATGTCTGAAACCATCGGTATGGGCGGCCTGGAAGTGCGCTTTCTATGCAGCAAGGACGATACCGGCGGCAGCCTCGACATGTTCGAGATGACGGTGCAGCCGAACGCTCGCATGCCCGTGCCTCACTATCACGAGAGCTGGGACGAGGCGATCTATGGTCTCGAGGGCGAGACCATATGGCGGATCGATGGCCAGGACGTCATCGTCGGTCCGGGTGGCACCGTCTTCATCAAGCGCGGACTGGTGCATGGTTTCCGCAATGGCAGCCAGCGGCCGGGCAGATGTCTCTGCGTCCTTACTCCCGGCGTGCTCGGTCCGGCCTACTTCCGCGAGATGGCGGCGCTGCTCGCCGGCAACCCGCCTGATCTCGCGCAGATGAAGGCGACCATGCTGCGCTACGGGCTGATACCGGTTCCCCCGACCGCCTAGAGCGCGGTCGCATTGGCTGGAACCAGCCAATGCGTGAATCGCGCTCTACCTATTTGATTAGAGCCGGCCTCCACCAGCCAATTCCGGAACGCCGTTGCGGCCGAGTCATGGCGCTTCGCCTCGGCGGAAGTCCTTGCTCCCCACCTGCCAGCCGAGACCGTGGCCCTGGGTTCCCGCCTGCGCGGGAACGACGCAAGGAGTAAGCTGGACGCCCGTGGATCAAGCCCGGCCATGGCGAAGAGAAACAGAGCGGACGATTACCCCCGCGCCGCAGCGATCGCCTGGTTGAACGCCTTGACTGCGGCGCCGGGGCCGTCCGGGTGCTGCCAGACGGCGCTCACGACGGCGATGAAGTCGGCGCCGGCCTGGACGAGCGGCGCGCAATTCCCGGGCGTGATGCCGCCGATCGCGACCGAGGGCACGGTCATGAACTCGCTCCACCATTGCAGCAGGTCCGGCTGCGGGCGGTAGTGGGACGGCTTGGTCTGGGTCGGGTAGAAGGCGCCGAACGCGACATAGTCGGCACCGGCTTCGGCCGCGACCATGGCCATGTGCCGGCTGTCATGGCACGTGACGCCGACGATGCGGTCGGCGCCCACCTTCTGCCGCGCCTCGGCATAGGGCGTGTCGCTTTGGCCGACATGCACGCCGTCGCAGCCGCAGGCGACGGCCAGGTCCGGCCGGTCGTTCAGCAGGAACGCCACGTCGCGCGTGGTCGCGACCGGCAGCAGGATCTCGCACGCCCGCTTGATCGTGTCGTCGTCGACGTTCTTCAAGCGCAGCTGGACCGAGGCGACGTCCCCGCCGTCGAGCGCCGCCGCCAGCTGGTCGGCAAAGGCGGTGGGCTCGAGGCGTTCGGGCGTCACCAGGTAGAGCCGGCATGGCGCCGGCTCAGCCGTGACGGACATCAGTCCTTGCCGAGATAGACGTTGATGAGCTTGTCGAGCAGCGCCAGCGCCTCGGCCTTCGGCCGCTGGAATGTGTTGCGGCCGATGATCGAGCCGTTGCCGCCGCCGTCGCGGATCGCGCGCGCCTCGTTGACGACGCTGTCGACGTCCTTCGCCTCGCCGCCGGAGAAGACGACGATGCGGCGGCCGTTGAAGCAGGCCTGGACGACATGCTCATAGCGCTTGGCCTGGGTCGAGATGTCGATCTTCTGCTTCTCGTAGACCGTCTTGGCGGCCGCGAGCTCCAGGAACTCCGTCGGCGGCTTCACTTTGATGATGTGGGCGCCCAGGAGGGCGGCCATGTGCGCGGCATAGGCGCAGATGTCGATCGCCGTCTCGCCCTGCTTCGAGAGATTGCCGCCGCGCGGATAGGACCAGATGACGACGGCGAGGCCGACCGCCTTTGCCTCTTCGGCCATCTCGCGGATCTGCTCCATCATCTCGAACTGCGCGTCCGAGCCCGGATAGATCGTGAAGCCGATGGCCGAGCAGCCGAGGCGCAGCGCGTCCGAGACCGAGCCGGTGATGGCCTGGGTCGGCGCTTCCTTGAAGGCTGACAGGCTGTTCGACGAATTGACCTTGAGGATGGTCGGAATCTGGCCCGCGAAGGTCGCGGCACTGGCCTCGAGCATGCCGAGCGCCGTCGCATAGGCGGAGAGGCCCGCCTCGATCGCCAGCGAGTGATGGTAGTGCGGGTCGTAGCCGACGGGGTTCGGCGCGAAGGAGCGGGCCGGACCATGCTCGAAGCCCTGGTCGACCGGCAGGATGACGAGCTTGCCGGTGCCGCCGAGCCGGCCCTGCATCAGGATGCGGGCAAGGTTGGCCTTGGTACCGGGATTGTCGCTCTCGTAACCGTCCAGGATCTTCTTGACTTGGGGCGTAATCGACATCCGGTCTCTCCGATCAAAAGCGAGAGCGGCCGCTTGAGCGGGCCGCCCCATGAATTTCAGCACGTGTCCTAGAACGCCGACGGCGCGAATGCAACGCCGGCCGTAGGGGAATAGTGGATCAGCCGTGGCGGCCGAGCCAGTCCCGACAACGAGCGGCGAGGTCGGCTTGTTCCACAAGGCCGCCTCGTTCAACAAGACTTTGCGAGAGATCGAGCGCCGGCCGGTCGTCGTCGTCGAGCCGGGCGCCGTAGCCGCCGGCAAGCGCCTCGAGCTTGGCGCGCGTTTCCTCGGGTACCGCAACGCGCACGGCCTTCAAGCCGCGACGAAGGGCGCCCAGCGCGGTGCCGGCCTCGTCGGCGCAGTCGAGCACCAGGGTGAGCTCAAGATCAGGAAAGCGCTCGGCCAGGACGGCGCCGAGGCTCGCGAACCAGCCGACGCCAACCGTGCCGCCGGCGCCGGGGGCGCTGCGGAGCGTCAGGGGTTTGCCCAGCGCCGCCGCGGCCTCGGCCGCGACGAGCGCCTGGGCCAGCGAATGGACGATGATCGCGGGCGGGCCGGCGACCATCGCCCCCTCGCTTCGGGCTTTAGATGAGCTTGCCGATCGCGACGGCCGTGTCGGCCATGCGGTTCGAGAAGCCCCACTCGTTGTCGTACCAGGAGAGGACGCGGCAGAAGCGCTTGTCCATCACGACCGTCTGGGTCAGGTCGAAGGTCGAGGAGTGCGGATCGTGGTTGAAGTCGACCGAGACGAGCGGCGCCGAATTGGTGCCGAGGATGCCCTGGAAGCGCGGCGAGGCAGCGGCCGCCTTGACCGCGTTGTTGATTTCCTCGACCGACGTGTCGCGCGCGGCGACGAAGGTCAGGTCGATGACCGAGACGTTCGCGGTCGGCACGCGGATCGAGGTGCCGTCGAGCTTGCCCTTCAAGGCCGGCAGCACCAGGCCCACGGCCTTGGCGGCACCGGTCGAGGTCGGGATCATCGACAAGGCGGCGGCGCGGGCGCGGCGCAGGTCCTTGTGCAGCGTGTCGACCGTGTTCTGATCGCCGGTATAGGCATGGATCGTGGTCATGTAGCCGCGCTCGATGCCGACCGCCTCGTTCAGCACATAGGCGACGGGGGCGAGGCAATTGGTCGTGCAGGACGCGTTCGAGACGACGGCATGCTCGCTCGTGAGCTGATCCTGGTTGACGCCCATGACGACCGTCAGGTCGACGCCGTCGGCCGGGGCCGAGACCAGCACGCGCTTGGCACCGGCTTCGAGATGCTTCGCCGCCGCTTCGCGCTTGGTGAAGATGCCGGTGCATTCGAGCGCCACATCGACGCCGAGCTCGCCCCACGGCAGCTTCGCCGGATCACGCTCGGCCGTGACGCGGATCTTGCCGCGGCCGACGTCCATCCAGCCCTCGCCGGTCGTGACCTCGGTCTTGAGCCGGCCGTGCACGCTGTCATAGCTCAGGAGATGGGCGTTGGTCGCGACGTCGCCCAGGTCGTTGATGCCGACGACGTCGATGTCGGTGCGGCCCGACTCGATGATCGCACGCAGCACCAGGCGGCCGATGCGCCCGAAGCCGTTGATTGCAACCTTCACTGCCATGCTGTTCTCCCGGAATTTGCCAGCGGCTAACGGCGCCGACTTGATCTTGGATCCAAACGAAGGCCGCCGGGAAGAGCTTCCGGCGGCAGCGGTGATTAAAGGCCTTCCTTGGCCGCGGCGACCACGGCTTCGACCGTGATGCCAAAGTGCTGATAGAGCTTGTCCGCAGGCCCCGAGGCGCCGAAGCCCTTCATGCCGACGAAACGGCCCTTGGGGCCGATCCAGCGTTCCCAGCCGAACTCGACGGCCGCCTCGACGGCGACGCGGTTCTCGGTCTCGCCCAGCACCTCGGTGCGGTAGGCATGGGTCTGCTCAGCGAAGAGCTCCCAGCACGGCATCGAGACCACGGCGGTCGGAATGCCCTCGGCCTCGAGCTTCTCGCGTGCAGCAAGGGCGAGGCTCACTTCGGTGCCGCTCGCGAGCAGGGTCGCCTTGCGAGGACCGGACGCCGGGGCCAGCACATAGCCGCCGCGTGACGAGCTGTTCTCGGCGCCGCTCGACCGCACGGTCGGGATGCCCTGGCGCGACAGCGCCAGCACCGACGGCCGGGTCTTGTGCTGGAGCGCCAGCGCCCAGCATTCCGCCGTTTCGATCGGGTCGGCCGGGCGGAACACGAGCAGGTTGGGGATGGCGCGGAGCGCCGGCAGCGTCTCGACCGGCTGATGGGTCGGGCCATCCTCGCCGAGGCCGATCGAATCATGGGTCATGACGTGGATGACCCGGATGCCCATCAGCGCCGAAAGTCGGATCGACGGCCGGCTGTAGTCGGCGAACACCAGGAAGGTGCCGCCGTAGGGCACGAGCCCGCCATGAACCGAAATGCCGTTCATGGCCGCAGCCATGCCGTGCTCGCGCACGCCCCAATGGACATAAGAGCCGGAGAAGTCCTTGGCTGTCACCACCGCCTGGCTCTTCACCTTGGTCAGGTTCGAGCCGGTCAAATCCGCCGAGCCGCCCAGGAGCTCCGGCAGCACCGGCGCCAGCGCGTCCAGCACCAGCTGCGAGGCCTGGCGCGTCGCGATCTTGGGCCTCTCGGCGGCGAACTTGGCGATGATGCCGTGGACCGCCGTCTCCCAGCCGGGCGTCAGCTCACCGGCGATCTGCCGGTCGAACGCCTCGCGCAGCGCCGGGTCCGCGGCGGCATGGCGCCGGCGCCAGGCGGCATGCGGCTCGGCCCCACGCGCCGCGACCGCCTGCCATTGGGCGCGGATGTCGTCCGGCACCTCGAACGGCTCGTGGGGCCAGTTGAGCTTGATGCGGGCGCCCTCGATCTCCTTGGCGCCGAGTGCCGCGCCGTGCACGCCGGCGGTGCCGGCCTTGCTGGGCGCACCGAGGCCGATCGTGGTCTTGCACGCGATCATCGACGGCTTGTCGGTCACGGCCTTGGCGGCGGCGATCGCCTTCGAGACCGCATGCGGGTCGTGGCCGTCGACCTGCTGCACGTGCCAGCCGTGCGCCTCGAAGCGCAGCTTCTGGTCGTCGGACACGGCGAGGTCGGTCGAGCCGTCGATCGAGATCGAATTGTCGTCCCACAGCACGATCAGCCGACCCAGCTTGTAGTGGCCCGCGATCGACAGCGCCTCGTGGCTGATGCCTTCCATGAGGCAGCCGTCGCCGGCGATGACATAGGTGTGGTGGTCGACGAGCGCGTCGCCGAAGCGCGCGTTCAGGAGCCGCTCGGCCATGGCCATGCCGACCGCGTTCGAAATGCCCTGACCCAAGGGTCCGGTCGTGGTCTCGGCGCCGACGATATGGCCGTATTCCGGATGGCCGGCGGTCATGTGGCCCAGCTGGCGGAAATGCTTGATCTCGTCGAGCGTCACCCCCGGATAGCCGGTCAGGTGCAGGAGCCCGTAGAGCAGCATGGAGCCGTGGCCGGCCGACAGCACGAAGCGGTCGCGGTCCGGCCAGTGCGGGTCGGACGGATCGAACTTGAGGTGCTCGGCGAACAGCACGGTCGCGGCATCGGCCATGCCCATCGGCATGCCGGGATGGCCCGAATTCGCCGCCTCCACCGCGTCCATGGCGAGCGCGCGCAACGCATTGGCCATGCGGCCGTATGTCGGATCCTGTTTCAGCGGCGTGAGATCGGCGGGCTTGGTCGTGGTGTCGGACGAGCTCATGGGCGAGGGTCTCTCGGAAATCAGGATGCGCGGCCCCGCGCAACGCGAGACCCCGGCAGTCTTCAAGGACGCACCTTCAAAAAAGCGGGCGCACATTGCGGTCGAAGCGCGCCTCGGGTCAACACGTGCGAGCGCAAGGCGGTTCTGCTCGACGTGTCAAGTTTCCGCCGAATGCGTGAGGACTTGCGCGGGAGAAAACGCGCCGGGAAGTTGAGATGACCGAATGTTCCTGTTATGTTCTAGTACCAAAGACCGACACAGGACGCTCGCCGTGATGGAAGCCGCCGATCTCGATGCCGACCGTGATGACGCGCTGTCGGCGCGGACGCTCGCCTGCACCACTGCAGGCGTGTTCCTCTGGCCCGGCTCGCCGCTGCTGACCAAGCTTGGCGGACAGTTCGTCGTGCGGCCGCGCGACCGGGTCTACGACCTTGTCTGCCGGCTGCACGGCCCGCGTGCCGCCTGGACGCCGCTGCTGCCGGCGCTGGAGCGGGCGGCCCAGCTGCTGAATGCGGGTGACGTGACGGCGGCGCAGGCCCGGCTCGACCGGCTGGTGCTGCCGCCCTTGAGCCGCGCCGGGGCCGACCTGATGCGGGCGATCGCGCGGCGGTTCGATCTCGAGCCGCTCGCCCTGCCCGTGGCACCGGACGACCAGGCTGGCCTGGCGCCTGATCTCGCGGCCGGCCTCGCCGATGCCTATTATGCGATCGAAGGCGATATCTGGCCGCTTCGCAAGGCGTCCGCCGCCGCAGACTTTGACGACAGGCATCCCCGTCTCGGCGTCCCGCCGAACCCAGGCTGGTTTGCGACGACGGCCGCCGGCGAGGCCAAGGCCGCGCCGCCCGGTGCCGCGGCGTCGTCCCGCCTGGCGCTGCTCGACCGATACCTGAAGAGCCCGAATGTTCGCGCGTTTCTCGATACGATCGCAGAGGCCGAAGGCGGCAAGTACAACAATCTTTACGGTGGTAAGACTTTCGACAGCTATGCCCGCTTCCCTGGTGCCGCCGGGCATTCGCCGGCGGGCCGCTATCAGATCACCCGGGCAACCTATGACGGGCTCAGCCAGAGGCTCGGGCTGACCGACTTCTCCCCGGCAACGCAGGATTATATGGCGGTGCAGCGGCTGGTCGACCGCGGCGCGATGGCGCCGCTGCTGGCCGGCGACATGGACGGCGCCATCACAGCGGCGGCGCCCGAATGGAATGCCTTGCCTCAAGGACCGGGCAAGGCCAATCGAATGGCCGGCCAGCCCTATGTGCGCTACGAACGCATCAAGCAGATCTACGAGCGTCATCGCCGCGCATATCGGAGCGAATGATGGAGACGATGGTTCACTGCAGGACCGAACGGGCGCGATGCTGCGCCCGCACTCCCGTCCGATTGCGCTGGCCCGCCGGAATGCTCGGGTTAATGCTCGGGCTGCTGGCCCTGCTGGTCGGGCTTGGCCCGACCGCGGCCGCGGCGGAGCAAGCGGCGACGCTGCCGATCGGTTCGGACTACATCCCCATGCGGCAGGCCATGATCGCCGCGGGATACCGGCCCTATCGCGTGATCCCGCCCACCACCAGCTTCAACTCGGTGAACCTGCCGGCTGCCGGCGAGGAACCGTTGCGGGTGAGATTTCCCGAGATGGCCTGGTGCAACGGCACCGGGTTGAACTTCTGCACCTTCTTTTTGAAGCGCGCCGGCAAGAATGCCATCGGCCAGGAAGACATCGTCGAGATCGTTACGGCTGGCGAGGTCCCGGACGACCTGAAGATCACCAGCATGATGGCGGTCAGCCGTCAGGCCGTCGAGGACGAGTATCGGGCCGGCCGGAATCTCACTGACGAGGAAGCGGGCGAATTGGCGAAGCGATCGGCCGGCCCGGCCGCCAAGCAGCGCCGCAGCCAGGCGGCAACGCCGCAGAAGTAAGCGGCAACGCCCCTCGCGGCGCGTGAGGCGGCCTCGCCATTGACCGCGCCCGGCCTTGCGGCTAACGCTCATCGGGACGATGGGAATGGGCGCGGGGGCATTCGGGCATGGCGGATCTGGCGGCGGCGGCGGCGCGGTTGACGCGCGCGGTGGACCGGCTCGAGGCGGCGGTCGCGGGGCAGCGCGGGCGAAGCACTGACAAGCAGCGGCAGCTGGCGCAGGATCTTGCGCAAGCCCAGGCCGAGTTCGCCGAGCTCACGCAGCGGACCGACGCGGTCACCGAACGGCTCGACGGCGCGATCGACCTGATCAAGACGGCGCTGGAGGCATGACGGCAATGGGCTCGGTCCAGGTCACGGTCAACGGCCGTAACTATTCCGTCGCTTGCGACAATGGGCAGGAGGCGCATGTCGCTCGCCTCGGCGCCTATCTCGACCAGAAGGTCGGCCAGCTGGTGAAGGCGGTGGGGCAGGTCGGCGACGCGCGCCTGCTCGTCATGGCCAGCCTCATGATCACGGACGAGCTCGTCGACACCGACCAGGCGCTGAGCCAGCTCAAGAACGCTGTGGCGCAGAGTAGCCAGGGCACGGGTGGCCTCGCCACGGAGCCGTTCGCCGCCGCGGCACCGAAAGTGCCGCCGGCGCCGGATCCGCGGGAGGCCGAGCTGGCCGATGCGCTCGACACATTGGCGGGTCGCATCGAAGCCATTGCAGCGGCGCTCGAGCAGGACTACCTCTAGGGGCCTGGAGCGGGGCTGCGCGGTGCGTCAGGAAGTTCAGACCCCGGGGCCATAAAGTACCTCTCGGGAGCTGTCCCTGCCGGAGCCGTGGTTTCGGTAAACGGTTCCCACCTGCACTGCAGGCCACGAGGGTGCGACAAGTCCAACGGCCGATGCGGCTCCGCTCTGGGTCCTTCCCGTTTTCGCCTGAAAGTATGTCATGACTCCTGCGCCCGATCCGCTGAGCCAGGCCAAGGCGGCGCTGCGCCGCGCCGCGGCCGAGGCGCGCGAGCGGGCGCAGGGTGCCGACGCCGCCGCTGCCGGCGCGGCGCTGGTCCGCCACGGGCTCGACCGGCTAGCGGCATTCCGGCCGCGGGTCGTCTCGGGCTTCTGGTCGATCCAGAGCGAGATCGACGTCCGGCCGCTGATGACGGCGCTTGCGGCGGCGACCGGTGCGGCCCTGGCGCTGCCCGTGGTCATGGGCCGAGGGCAGGCGCTGCAGTTCCGGCGCTGGGACAAGGCCGCAGCGCTGGTCGCCGGGCCGTTCGGCACGGCGCACCCGGCCGAGGGCATGCCCGTGCTGATGCCCGACCTGCTGCTGGTGCCGCTGCTCGCCTTCGACCGGCGGCGCCACCGGCTCGGCTATGGCGCCGGCTTCTATGACCGGACGCTCGCAGCACTCCGGGCGGATGGCCCGATCACCGCCGTCGGCATCGCCTATGCAGCCCAGGAAGTGGCCGAAGTGCCGGTCGGCGCGCATGATCAGGTGCTCGATCTGGTTCTGACCGAGCAGGGCTTCATCTAATTCAGCGACCGCCGGTCCCGTATCTACGCGCGGGACGGGCCAACGGGAACGATCGATGCGTTTGTTGTTTTTGGGCGATCTCCTGGGCCGGACCGGCCGGGAAGCCGTGATCAAGGAAATGCCGCGGCTCAAGGGTGAGCTCGCCGCCGATTTCGTCGTGGTCAACGGCGAGAATGCCGCCGGCGGCTTCGGCATCACCGACAAGATCGCAAAGAGCCTCTACGAGGTCGGCGTCGACGCCATCACCACCGGCAACCATGTCTGGGACCAGCGCGAGCTCATGGGCTCGATCGACGCCGATCCGCGCCTGCTCCGGCCGGCGAACTTCCCGGTCGGCACGCCCGGCAAGGGCACGCGCGTGTTCCAGCTGGCCGACGGCCGCCGCATCGTCGTGATCAACGTCATGTGCCGCCTGTTCATGGACCCGCTCGACGACCCGTTCGCCTGCCTCGACCGCGAGCTCGCCGGCCGGCAGCTGGGCTCCAACACGGCGGCGATCCTGGTCGACGTCCATGGCGAGGCGACGAGCGAGAAGATGGCGCTCGGCCATTATCTCGATGGCCGCGTCTCGCTGGTCGTCGGCACCCACTCCCATGTGCCGACCGCCGACGCGCAGATCCTGAACAAGGGCACGGCCTACCTCACCGACGCCGGCATGTGCGGCGACTATGATTCGGTCATCGGCATGCAGAAGGAGGCGGCGATCCACCGCTTCGTGCGCAAGACGCCGGGCGAACGGCTGACGCCGGCCGAGGGCGAGGCAACGGTGTGCGGCGTGTTCGTCGAGACGGACGACGCGACCGGCTTGGCGAAGCGCGTGGCACCCATCCGCGTTGGCGGCCGGCTGCAGCCGGCCTGGCCGGATTAAGGAACTCGAGCGTCATCGAATCATAGCAAAGCCCAAGCAAAAAATTTTTATAGCCGCATCAGTTTATCTCGTACCCTGAAGGCCGCCGGTGCTTCGGAAACTGTCTCCATGCCCGATGTTGAGCGTGTCTTTCGGTTCGGCCCCTTTTGTCTCAGGCCCGATCGTCGAATCCTGACGTGCCGGGAGGAGGCCGTCGCGATCGGCGGGCGGCCGTTCGACCTGCTGGTGGCGCTCGTCGAGCGGCGCGACCGTGTCGTCGCCAAGGACGAGCTCAAGGCGGTCGTGTGGCCCGAGGCGGCCATCGTCGAGGACCATACGCTGGTCGTGACGCTGGCCTCGGTGCGCAAGGCGCTCGGTGCTGCCGGCGGTACCGCGAAATTCGTCGGCACAGTCACGGGGCGCGGCTATCGCTTCCTGGCGCCGGTCGCGATCGAACATGGCGCTGCAGACGCGGCATCTGTGAATGAGGTGCTGGCGGAAGAGGGGCCTGCGCAACGACTGCCGGTCCCGCCGGACCGGCTCGTCGGCCGGGAGGCCGATCTCGCGACGCTGCTCGCCCGTTTGCCCGAGGCGCGGCTGGTGACGCTCTGGGGCGCCGGCGGCATCGGCAAGACGCGCCTTGCCGTGGCCCTCGCGGCGGAAGCCGCCCGGCACTATCCCGACGGTGTCTGGTTCGTCGAACTGGCGCCGTTGCGCGATCCTCGTCTCGTGGTCGAGACGATCGCCGCCATGCTCGGCCTGCCGATCCAGGGGCCGCGCCCCGCGCTCGAGACGGTTACGACCTTCCTCCGCCCGAAGCGGCTGCTGCTGGTGCTCGACAGCTGCGAGCATCTGATCGACGAGAGCGCCCGCTTCGCCGAGGCGATCGCGCGGCATTGCCCGGAGGTGGCGATTCTAGCGACGAGCCGGGAACGGCTGTCGATCGCCGGGGAGTGGGTCTATCGGGTGCCGCCGCTCACGACGCCCGCCCTCGGCCAGGCGGCCACGGCCGCAGATGCGCTCCGGTTCGGTGCCGTGCGCCTGTTCGCCGAGCGGGCGGATGCCGCCCTCGGCGGCTTCGCGCTCGATGACGACAGCGTGGGCGCCGTGGGTGAGATCTGCCGGCGGCTCGACGGCCTGGCGCTCGCGATCGAGCTCGCCGCCGCCGGCCTCGAGCTGTTGACGCCGGCCGCTCTGCTCGCCCATCTCGATGCCCGCCTCGGGCTTCTAGGCGCGGGCGGCCGCAAGGCGCCGTCGCGCCACCAGACGCTGCGCTCGACGATCGACTGGAGCTACGACCTGCTGACGGAACCTGAGCGCGCGCTGCTGCGGCGCCTCTCGGTCTTCGCCGGCAGCTTCACGGTCGCCTCGGCCCGGGCGGTGGCGCTGGATGACGCGGGCGACATGCCCGACGCGATCGCGCCCATGCTGGCGCTCGTCGACAAGTCACTGGTCGCGCCTGTGCCGGCCGTCGGCGACCGGCGGTTCCGGCTGCTGGAATCGATGCAGGCCTATGGCGCCGAGAAGCTGGCACCGGCGGAGCGACGCCAATGCCTGCGCAGCTTGGCGCTTTACCTTGTGCGCTTCTACGAAGAGGGCGAGCGGCTGTGGCCGACCACGCCGACCGAGGCCTGGCTCGGCGCTTACGAGCCGGAGCTGGAAAACCTGCGCGCGGCGCTGGACTGGGCGTTCGGCCCGGACGGCGACGCGGCCCTCGGCCAGAGGCTCGTCGGCCATGCCCAGGAGCTCTGGGCCGAGCTGTCGCTGCTGGCCGAGCGACAGCGCTGGCTGGCACGGGCCGAGGCGCAGGCCGACGGTTCGACACCGCCCGCCGTCCTGGGCCGGCTCCGGCTCGCGGCCGGCCGCAACGCGCACCCCGGCGATCCACGTTTCCTCGAGGCGACGCTCGAGGCGCTCGAGATCTTTCGGCGGATCGACGATCGGCTCCATGTCGCGGCGGCGACGGACCAGGCGGGCCGGCTCATGATGAAGCCCGGCGATACCGCGAAGGCGGAGCCGTACCTCCGCGACGGGCTGGTCCTGCTGCGCGGCTTCGGGCCGACGAAGCTCCTGACGTCGGCGCTCTACAGTGCGGTCAGCATGTGCTGGTATGCGGACGACATGGCCGGCGTGCGGCGGCATCTGGACGAGATCGACCGCATCGCGCCCGGCGTCGGCGACACGCGGATGCTGCAGGCCGCCACCATGATGCTGGCTGAGCTCGATTTCGCCGCGGGCCGGCGGCACGAGGCGATCGCGCGCGCCCGAGCAGCGGCGGCGGCCTGGCACGGCGCCGGCCATGCGAACGGCCTCGCCAACATCCAGCGCAATCTCGCGGGCTATCTGGTCGCGATCGGCGACGCCGCTGGCGGGCGGGCGGCGGCGCGGGCGGCGCTGGCGCTCACGCCGGCGCTGGGCAAGAGCCTGAGCACGGCCTTCGCCATCCAGCACCTGGCGCTCGCGGAGGCGATCGACGGTCGGGCCGTCCGGGCCGCCCGTCTCGCCGGCTATAGTGACGGCTATTTCCGGGCGCAGCGCCGGACGCGGGAAAGCATCGAGCAGGCGCTGTGGGACGACCTCTCGGCCCGGCTCGAAGCGGCGCTGCCGCCGGCCCGGCTCGCGGATCTGCTGGCCGAGGGCGCCGCCTGGAACGAGGAGCAGGTGGTGACTGTTGCCCTTGGGACCGTTGCCCTCGAGTCGGCCGTGGGCGTCGGCGTGGGCGAAGATCGCCTGCGGCAGCACGGGTGAGGGGCAGACCCGCTAAATACTCGCGGGTCACGGCCCCAATCCCGCCATATTGGGCTGTTAATCACGCCGGATGCTACTGGTGCTAGCCACCACATGTGGTATCTACCACCGATAACTCTGCATTAGTTTGGGTCGATCTCCCGATGGCTGGCCATTCCCAATTTAAGAACATCATGCACCGCAAGGGTGCGCAGGACGCCAAGCGCGCGAAGGTCTTCACCAAGATCATCCGCGAATTGACCGTCGCAGCGCGCTCGGGCTTGCCGGATCCGGCGGCGAATCCGCGCCTGCGCGCCGCGGTGATCGCGGCGCGCGGCGCCAACATGCCGAAGGATACGGTGGATCGCGCGATCAAGCGCGGCGCCGGCGGTGAAGATGGCACCAATTACGAAGAGGTGCGCTACGAGGGCTACGGGCCGGGCGGCGTCGCCCTCATCGTCGAGGCGCTGACCGACAACCGGAACCGCACTGCGAGCGACGTGCGCACCGCTTTCAACAAGGCGGGCGGCGCCTTGGGCGAGACCAACAGCGTCAGCTTCATGTTCCAGCGCCTGGGCCAGGTGACCTATCCGGCCGACACCGCGTCGGCCGACGCCATGCTCGAGGCCGCGATCGAGGCCGGCGCCGACGATGTCGAGAGCGGCGAGGAGGAGCATGCGGTCGTCTGCGCGCCCGACGATCTCTCGGCCGTGCGCGATGCGCTCGAGGCCAAGTTCGGCGCCGCTTCATCGGCGAAGCTTGTCTGGCGGCCGGCCACGACCGCGCCGGTCGGCGACGAGGACGTGGCGCAGTCGCTGTTGAAGCTGATCGACGTGCTGGACGACAATGACGACGTCCAGACCGTGTACGCCAATTTCGACATCCCCGACGAGCTGATGGCGAAGCTCGAGGGCTGACGGGGCGAGGATGACCGCCGGACCGACCACGCGCCGCCTGATCGGCCTTGATCCCGGGCTCCGCCGCACCGGCTGGGGCATCGTGGACATGGCCGGTCAGCACCTGCGCTTCGTCGCCTCCGGCGTGGTCGAGACCGACGACACGCGGGACATGGCGGCGCGCCTGGTCGAGCTGCTTTCGGGCTTGAACGGCGTGCTTGACCAATGGACGCCGGACGAGGCGGCGGTCGAGGAGACCTTCGTCAACAAGAACCCGGCTTCGACCCTGAAGCTCGGCCAGGCGCGCGGCGTCGTCATGCTGGCGCCGGCGCTGAGGGGCCTGCCCGTCGCCGAATATGCGCCGAACCTCATCAAGAAGACGGTGGTCGGCGCCGGCCATGCCGACAAGGCGCAGATCCAGATGATGGTGCGCCGCCTGCTGCCCGGCTCGGCCGAGACCCAGGCCGACGCGGCCGACGCGCTCGCCGTCGCGATCTGCCACGCGCATCACGCCCAGACCCGTCGGCTGTTGGCGCCGGCGCTCCTTGCCGCGGCGGGCCGGTGATGATCGTCCGGCTGACCGGCCTCGTCGACGACGTCGGGCTCGATGGCGTGCTCATCGACGTCCAGGGTGTCGGATATCAGGTGATGGTGTCGACGCGCACCCGGGCGGCGCTGCCCGCGCGCGGCGAGACCGCGTCGCTGCTGACCGAGCTGCAGGTGCGCGAGGATCATTGGAGCCTGTTCGGCTTCATCGACCGGGCCGAGCGCGACTGGTTCCGCACGCTCACGACGGTGCAGGGCGTCGGCGGCAAGGTGGCACTCGCCATCCTGTCCGTGCTGGCGCCCGACCAGCTCGCCCGCGCGATCCTGGCCCAGGACAAGGCCTCGCTCGCCCGCGCCGACGGCGTCGGGCCGAAGCTCGCGGCGCGGCTCGCGACCGAGCTCAAGGACAAGGCGGCAGCGCACGGCATGGCGCCTGCGGCGCCCACGGGCACGGTGATCTCCGTCCCGCCGGCCGTAGCCGATCTCGTCGGTCCGGCCGAGGATGCGGTCTCCGCCCTCGTCAATCTCGGCTACCGCCGACCCGAGGCGCTGGGGGCCGTCGCGACGGCGCAGCGCAAGCTCGGTGACGGTGCCGCCTTGGGCGAGCTCATCCGCGCCGGCTTGAAGGAGATCGCGTCGTGAGCGACCAGGACCGCATCGTCGCTGCCGAGCGCGGGGCGGCCGACCGGCCGGAGGTCGCGATGCGGCCGCTGTCGCTCGACGATTTCGTCGGTCAACGCCAAGTGCGCGAGAACCTGCGCGTGTTCATCGCCGCGGCCAAGGCGCGCGGCGAGGCGCTGGATCACGTGCTGTTCCACGGGCCGCCGGGCCTGGGCAAGACGACCTTGGCGCAGATCGTCGCGGCCGAGATGGGCGCCGGCTTCCGGGCGACCTCCGGCCCGATCATCCAGCGCGCCGGCGACTTGGCGGCACTCCTGACCAATCTGCAGCCGCACGACGTGCTGTTCATCGACGAGATCCACCGGATGCAGCCGGCGGTCGAGGAAGTGCTCTATCCGGCGATGGAGGATTTCCAGCTCGACCTCATCATCGGCGAGGGGCCGGCCGCGCGCTCGATCCGCATCGACCTGCCGCCCTTCACGCTGGTCGGCGCCACGACCCGCTCGGGCCGCATCACCCGGCCGCTCCGTGAACGGTTCGGCATTCCGCTCCGGCTGCAGTTCTACGAGCCGGACGAGCTCGAGCGCATCATCCAGCGCGGCGCCCGCCTGCTCACGATGGATCTCGCACCCGACGGTGCTGCCGAGATCGCGCGCCGCGCCCGCGGCACGCCGCGTGTCGCCGGGCGGCTGCTGCGCCGGGTGCGCGACTTCGCCGCCGTCGCGGGCCTCGCCACGGTAGACGCCAAGGCGGCCGACAACGCACTGACCCGGCTCGAGGTCGACCGTTCCGGGCTCGACGCCATGGACCGACGCTACATCCAGGCGATCGCCGAGCATTACTCGGGCGGCCCGGTCGGCGTCGACACGATGGCGGCCGTGCTGTCGGAGCAGCGCGACGTGATCGAGGACGTGATCGAGCCCTATCTCATCCAGCAGGGCTTCCTGCAGCGCACGCCACGCGGCCGGTTGCTGACCGACAAGGCGTTCGGCCATGTGGGCCTGGCCGTGGTGCGCCCGCCGGAGCTGCAGCTCGATCTGCTGACCGCCGCTGCCGACGAGGAGGCCGAGGTTTGACTCTGGTCCCGATGACCCTGGCCCCGACCAGCGGCGCGATCGACGAGGGCGTCCATCGCTTTCCGATCCGGGTCTATTACGAGGACACGGACGCGGGCGGCATCGTCTATCACGCGAACTACCTGCGCTTCGCCGAGCGCGCGCGCTCGGAATGCCTGCGCCTCGTCGGCTGGCAGCATGACCGCATGCTGGCCGAGACCGGCCTCGGCTGGGTCGTGCGCCGGGCCGAGATCGACTTCCGCCGGCCGGCCCGGCTCGACGATGCGCTCATGGTCGAAACCCAGTTGGCCGACCTCAAGGGCGCGCGCATGACCGCGCGCCAGACCATCCTCAAGGACGACGATCCGCTGGTCGTCCTTGATCTCGAACTGGTGCTATTGACGCCCAGCGGGCGTCCCGGCCGCATCCCGGCGTCGCTCAGCGACGCCCTCCGCCCCTTTCTCGTCACGCAACCGCTGAAGTGAGCGTCCCCGAGCCATGCAAGCCGTCGACACCGTGAATCTTGGCAGCGCCGCCGCCCCGACCCTCTCGATGATCTCCCTGTTCCTGCAGGCGGATCTGATCGTGAAGGGCGTGATGGTGCTGCTCCTCGCCGCCTCGTTCTGGAGCTGGGCGATCATCTTCGACAAGGTGCTGAAGGTGAAGCGCCTGCTGCGCGCCGCCGATGCCTTCGAGGAGAGCTTCTGGTCCGGCGGCTCGATCGAGGATCTCTACGACCGTATCGGCTCGCGGCCGGTCGACCCGATGTCGGCGACCTTCGCCGCTGCCATGCTCGAATGGCGCCGCTCGGCCGCCAAGGGCTTGGTCGTGGCCGGTGCGTTGCAGGCGAGCCTCAAGGAACGGCTCGAGAAGGCGATGAACGTCACGGTCGGGCGCGAGCTCGAGCGGGCGGAACGCTACATGGCCTTCCTCGCGACGGTCGGCTCGACCGCCCCCTTCGTGGGATTGTTCGGCACGGTCTGGGGCATCATGAACTCGTTCGAATCGATCGCCGCCAGCAAGAACACGAGCCTCGCGGTTGTGGCGCCGGGCATCGCCGAGGCGCTGTTCACGACGGCCCTGGGCCTGATCGCGGCCATCCCGGCGGTCGTGGGCTACAACAAGCTCACGACCGACCTCGGCCGCTACGGCAACCGGCTCGACAATTTCGCCTCCGAGTTCAGCGCGATCCTGTCACGCCAGCTCGAAGAGAAGGCATGAGGCGATGGCCGGTGGATTGATGAACGGCGGCGGCCGCAGCCGCCACAGCCGCCTGAACCGCCGTCCCATGGCCGACATCAACGTGACGCCGATGGTCGACGTCATGCTGGTGCTCCTGATCGTGTTCATGGTGGCGGCCCCGCTCCTCACGGTGGGCGTGCCGGTCGACCTGCCCAAGACCCAGGCGCCGGCCATCAACGAGCAGAAGGAGCCGCTCGTCGTCACGGTCAACGGCCAGGGCCAGATCTATGTCCAGGAGACGCCGATCGAGGCTGACGCATTGCTGCCGAAGCTGCAGGCGATCACCGAGAACAATCAGGACGCCACGATCTATGTGCGCGGCGACAAGGCGATCAACTACGGCCGGGTGATGGAAGTGATGGGGCTGATCGCCTCCGCCGGCTATACCAAGGTCTCGCTGATCGCCGAATTGCCCCAATCGGGCGGCAAGGCGCCTGCAAAGAAGCCATGATTCCGTTGTGACATGAGGGTCTCTTTCGGCGTTCTCGCGATGATGGACCTTGAATTTTCGATCCTCCGGCAAGTCTCGGGCGGCCGTGGCACGGCGCTCCCGCGCGGGGTGCGCCCGTGAGCCGGTTCGAGATGCGCGAGGGGATGGCCTTTTCCGCCGTGCTGCACACGGCGATCGTCCTGGTCATCCTGCTGGGCCTGCCCGACTTCCTGAAGAAGGAGCCGCCGCCGGAGGAGACGCCGATCGCGGTGCAGCTCGTCAATCTCGCCGACGTGACGCGCGCGACCCAGCGCAACCCGAAGCCGGTCGAGCAGGCGAAGCTCGACACGCCGCCGCCGGTGCCGGCGGTCAAGCCTGAGCCGAAGCCGGACGTGCTGACCCCGCCGCCGCCATCCCCGCCGCCATCGGCGCAATCGGCGCCGCCGTCGCCGCCGCCACCGCCCACGCCGGAACCGCCGAAGCCGTCACCTCCGCCGCCGCCACCGCCGCCGGCGCCCGCCCCGCTGCCGAAGCCGCCCGAGCCTAAGCCAGAACCGCCGAAACCGGAACCGCCCAAGCCCGAGCCCCCAAAGCCCGAGCCGCCGAAGCCGCAGCCGAAGCCCACGCCGCCGAAGCCGGAGAAGACGAAGCAGGATCTGCAGTTCGCCGACCTCTTGAAGAACCTCGCGGCCAAGGCGACGGCGCAGGAGAAGCAGGACACGCCGCCGAAGCCGCAGCAGAAACAGGTTGCGACCGCGCCCGCCTCCGCCCAGCCGAACGCGCCCTTGGGCTCGCAGCTGACGACGGCGGAGAAGGACTTGATCATCGCGCAGATCGAACAATGCTGGAACCCACCTGCGGGTGCCAAAGATGCCAAGAACCTGATCATCACACTGCGCGTTCAGCTTTCGTCAGACGGTACGCCACAGTCTGTCCAGATCGTAGATCAGGCGCGCGCGGACAGCGACGGGTTCTTCCGGGCCGCGGCTGAGAGCGCGAGGCGAGCGGTTCAACGCTGCTCGCCGCTCAAGGTGCCGCCCGACAAATTCGAGCAGTGGAAGAATATGACCCTCAATTTCGATCCAAGGGACCTCCTATGAAGCCAGATTTCCGGCGCGTCCGGTTCAGCGGGCTCTGCGCGATCGTGCTCGGCCTCCTTTGTTTTGCCCCCGATGCGCGGGCGGATCTGACGCTCGATATCACCAGGGCCAATCCGCAGCCGATGCCGATTGCGATCCCGGCCTTCCAGGGGCAGGGCGGCGACGGCCAGGTCGGCGCCCAGGTCACGCAGGTCGTCTCGGCCGATCTCGAGCGTTCGGGCCTGTTCAAGCCGCTCGATCCGCGCGCTTTCATCCAGGACCCGGCAGCGCTCGTCCCGGTGCCGCGCTTCGCCGACTGGAAGCTGATCAACGCCCAGGCGCTCGTCTCGGGTCAGGTCACCGCCCAGCCGGACGGTCATCTAAAGATCGATTTCCGTCTGTGGGATGTGCTCGCCGGGATCCAGTTGATCGGCTTCAGCTACAACACGACCGCGACCAACTGGCGCGAGATTGCCCACATCATTTCGGACCAGATCTACAAGCGCATCACCGGTGAAGACGGCTATTTCAATACGCGCATCGTCTATGTTTCCGAGAGCGGCCCGCCGCAGCGCCGGGTCAAGCGGCTCTCGATCATGGACCAGGACGGCTTCAACAACAAAGCGCTGACCGACGGCCGCGCGCTGGTGCTGACGCCGCGCTTCTCGCCGGCGCCCGGCGCGCAGGAGATCACCTATCTCTCCTATGCCCAGGGCGTGCCGCAGGTGTTCCTGTTCAATATCGACACGCGCCAGCAGGAAGTTCTGGGCCAGTTCCCGGGCATGACGTTCGCCCCGCGTTTCTCGCCTGACGGGAACAAGGTGATCTTCAGCCTGTCGGGCGGCGCCAATTCCCAGATCTACACGCAGGACCTGCGCACGCGCAAAGTGACGCAGATCACCTCCAGCGCCGCGATCGACACCGGGCCCTGCTACTCGCCGGACGGCACGCAGATCGCGTTCGAATCCGACCGCGGCGGCACGCAGCAGATCTATGTCATGAACGCGGACGGCAGCAACCAGCACCGGATCAGCTTCAGTTCCGGGCGCTACGCCACCCCGGTATGGTCGCCGCGCGGTGATCTCATCGCCTTCACGAAGCAGGAGGGTGGCAATTTTTCGATTGGTGTCATGCAACCTGACGGGCAGCGCGAGCGTATACTGTCCAACGGCTTTCTGGTTGAAGGACCGACCTGGGCACCCAACGGTCGCGTGCTGATGTATTTCAAGCAAACGCCTTCGGATGCCTCAGGTCGCGGCGATTCTACGCGTCTTTATTCGATCGATCTGACTGGCTCCAATGAACGTGAGGTTGTGACGCCCCAAGACGGCTCCGATCCCGCCTGGTCGCCACTACTTCAGTGAGAACCCCTTGATCGGATGGGGAAACGTCGGTATATTCCGGCCGTTTTCACCAACCGTTCTCGCGCGCGGTGGGTGGCGGCTTTTGCGCCGCAGTACGAGGCTGCCACCCGGTAGGTCCCGACTTCTCCCGAATCTGGTTACGCTGAAGGAACACAAAAATGCGGATTCAAATCCTCGGCCTGATGGCCGCCATGACCGTCCTCGCCGCCTGCGACACGACGCCGACCAACACCGGCGCCGGCACGGGTGCCACGACTGCGGCCCCGCAGCCGCAGCCGGCGGTTTCGCTGGCCGACGAGCTGAAGACCCAGGTTGGTGACCGGGTCCTGTTCGCGTTCGACAAGTCGGACATCTCGCCGGAGGCGAAGGCGATCCTGACCCGTCAGTCGGCGTTCATGCAGAAGTATCCGTCGGCGACCTTCACGATCGAAGGCCATTGCGACGAGCGCGGCACGCGTGAGTACAACCTGGCCCTCGGCGAGCGTCGCGCGACCTCGGCCAAGAACGCCCTCGTTGCCCTCGGCGTTGCGGCCGGCCGCCTGCAGACCATCAGCTACGGCAAGGAGCGTCCGGCCGTCGTTGGTCACAACGAGGCTGCCTGGGCCCAGAACCGTCGCGCTGTGACGGTTGTGAACTAACACGCGAGGAGCGACGGCCTGATCCGGGCGGCGCCGACTGGGCTGCCGTCTGGACCGGCAAAAAGATGGGGCGTCGGGAACGGCTCGCAAGAGCAGGGTCCCGGCGCCCTTTTTTTGCCCGATTCGGGGGCAATAGATGATGCTTGCCCGAACGGGTCCCGACGATGGGCGCCGGGACTGGGCTGTGGCCAAAATCAAACGGTCTTCGCCGTCTGGTGGCCATTCGCGACGCTTGGCCCTTTCGACCGTTGACGGAAGGGGGGCATGCCGACATGAACTATTGATCGGCCTCGGCGTCCGTACCTGTAGCGGGATCTTCATGCACAAGTTCTGTTCTGGTCTTGCCGCTATTCTCCTGGGTCTTGCGGCCATGTCGGCCGCCGGGCCGGCTTCGGCGCAGGACCGCTCCGTAAACGACCGGCTCGACCGGCTGGAGCGCGATCTGAACCAGGTCCAACGGCAGCTCTACCGCAACGAAGTGCCGGCCACCGGTGCCGCTGGCGTGGCACCGAGCGGCGACAGCGGCAACACCGCGCTCAATGCCGATATCCGCATGGACCAGCTCGAGCAGCAGATGCGCACGCTGACCGGCCAGCTCGAAGAGGTGCAGTTCGGCATCTCGGAGCTGAAGAACCGGCTCGACAAGCAGCAGCAGGACGACGAGCAGCGTTTCCAGGCGCTCGAGCATCCGGACGGCGGCGGGGCGGCGAAGCCGGCGCAGCAGACCGCGGCCAACCCGCCGGTCTCGGCGGCGCCGGGCAAGCCCGGCTCGCCAGGCGGTGCCGGCAACATGGATGCGGCGCCCAGCACCGGCGGTTTCCTCACGTCGCCGGGCGCCGGTGGCGGCGGCAATGCCGGCGCACCGGCGGTGCCTGGCAAGGCCAGCGTCGCGCTGCCAAACGGCTCGGCGACCGAGCAGTATAACTACGCCTTCGGCCTGCTGCGCAGCCAGGACTACCCGGCGGCCGAGGCGGCGTTCTCGCAGTTCGTGACCAAGCACCCGCAAGACGAACTGGCTGGTAACGCGCAATATTGGCTGGGCGAGACCTATTTCGTACGCAACGACTACAACTCCGCCGCGGCCGCCTTCGCCAAGGGCTATCAGCTCTACCCGAAGAGTCCCAAGGCGCAGGACAACCTGCTGAAGCTCGGCATCTCGCTCGGCAACATCGGGCGCAAGCAGGACGCCTGCTTCGCCTTCGCCAAGCTCGAGCGCGACTTCCCGAACATCGCCCCGACCAACAAGGAACGGGCGACGCGCGAAAAGCAGCGGTTGGGCTGCTGAGCCCATGACGGGGAGCGGCCCGGCCGATCGCCCACCCCGTCGTTCCGCCCCCGCACGCTCCGCGCGCCGCCCGGCGCCGCGCGGCTCGTCCGATACCGTCCGCCAGACGCCGCTCGATGATCCGGAATTCGCCGCCGCCATGGCTGCGATCGGGCCGTTCGAGCCCTGCCCGGAACTGGCGGTCGCCGTCTCCGGCGGCGCCGACTCCTTGGCGCTCGCACTGCTTGCCGACCGCTGGGCTCGGGCGCGCAGCGGGCGGATCGTGGCGCTCACCGTCGACCATCGGCTGCGCCCGGAATCGGCGGGGGAGGCGGCCCAGGTCGGCGCCTGGCTCGGCGAGCGCGGTATCCGGCACGAGATCCTGGTCTGGCAAGGGCCCTATCCGATCCACGATTTGCAGGCGGCGGCGCGCGCCGCCCGCTATCACCTGCTCGGCGACTGGTGCCGCCGCGCCGGGTTTTTGCACCTCCTGACTGCGCATCACCAGGACGACCAGGCCGAAACGCTGATCCTGCGCCTCGGCCGCGGCAGCGGGCTCGCCGGTCTCTCCGGCATGGCGCCCATCGTCGAGGACGGGCATTACCGCCTGCTGCGCCCGCTGCTGGCGCTGCCGGCGACCCGGCTCAAGGTGACCTTGGCAGGGTTCAACCAGGGCTGGATCGAGGATCCGAGCAACCGCAACCCGGCCTTCGCCCGGGTTCGCGTCCGAGCACAGACGCCGCTCTTTGCGGAGGCCGGGCTCACGCCGCGGCGGCTGGCCGAGACGAGCCGGCATCTGGCGCGCGCGCGCGCGGTGCTGGAGCAACTGGTCGAAGAGGCGCTCGTCGCCGGCGTCAGCCTGCATCCGGCCGGCTTTGCGCTGGTTGATCCCGCCCCGCTCGCGCGGGCGCCGGCGGAGATCGGGCTGCGTGCGCTCGCGGCGGTGATCGCGACGATCAGCGGCGAGGATTATCCGCCGCGCTTCGAGCGGCTGGAGCGCGTGGCGGAGGCGCTTTTCGCCGGTTTGCCCGGGAGTGTGGCAGGGGACGGATCCGGCAATGCTCTGGGCGGCGGCCGGACGCTCGGCGGCTGCCGGATCCTGCCCTGGCGCGGCCGTGTCCTGGTGCTGCGCGAGCTCGCGGCCGTGGCGCCGGCCGTCGATCTGCCAGACGTCGGTGCACCTAGCGTCGATGCACCAAGCGTCGATGTATCGGCGGGGCCCCTGCAAGAGACGGGCGGAAACATTTCCTGGGATCACCGCTTCGTGATCGAACGCCGACCGGGTGGTGACTGGCACGGTATTCGCGTCGGTGCCCTGGGTAGCGATGCGGCAGCACGTATGCGCGGGATTGTCGAAGCGCCGGGGACACCCTATCTGCCATCCAGCGTGCGGCCATCCTTGCCCGCTTTCTGGCGGGAAGGTACTCTCATGGGCGTCCCCCATCTCGGTTGGATGCGCGCGGGTGCCGATATCGGCGCCGCAATTCGGTTTCGGCCGACGCGGTCGTTGACAGGCAGCGGTTTTACCGTTGTTTAGCCAACGGCGCGCCTTATGTGATTTCGAAGAGGGGCCGGTTGATCGGCCCGCTTCGAGTGGGTGCCAGCAGGTGGTATGTTACCGTGGCGTGGGTATGGACGTCGACGGACGGAACGAAAGGCCTCGACCGTGAACAATTTCGGGAAGAATCTGGCGCTCTGGATCATTATCGCGCTGCTGCTGGTGGCGCTGTTCAACCTGTTCCAGAGCTCTTCCAGCCGCGGTCCGCAGACCAGCATCGCCTATTCTGAGTTCCTGAACGACGTGAACCGGGGCCAGGTCTCCGACGTCACGATCCAGGGTGCGACGGTCAACGGCCACTACACTGACGGCCGGGCGTTCTCGACCTATACGCCGAACGATCCGCAGCTGGTCAGCCGCCTGACCGACAAGAATGTCCGTATCACGGCGGCGCCGCTCGAGGACAACGTGCCCTCGCTGTTCGGCATCCTCATCAACTGGTTCCCGATGCTGCTCCTGATCGGCGTCTGGATCTTCTTCATGCGCCAGATGCAGGGCGGCGGCGGCCGGGCCATGGGCTTCGGCAAGTCGCGCGCGCGCCTTCTGACCGAGAAGGTCGGCCGCATCACGTTCGACGACGTCGCCGGCGTCGACGAGGCGAAGCAGGACCTGGAAGAGATCGTCGAGTACCTGAAGGACCCGCAGAAGTTCCAACGCCTGGGCGGCAAGATCCCCAAGGGCTGCCTGCTCGTCGGCCCGCCCGGTACCGGTAAGACGCTCTTGGCGCGCGCCATCGCCGGCGAGGCGAACGTGCCGTTCTTCACCATCTCGGGCTCGGACTTCGTCGAAATGTTCGTCGGCGTCGGCGCATCCCGCGTCCGCGACATGTTCGAGCAGGGCAAGAAGAACGCCCCCTGCATCATCTTCATCGATGAGATCGACGCGGTCGGCCGCCATCGCGGCGCCGGCCTCGGCGGCGGCAACGACGAGCGCGAGCAGACGCTGAACCAGCTGCTGGTCGAGATGGACGGGTTCGAGGCGAACGAGGGTGTCATCCTGATCGCCGCCACCAACCGTCCGGATGTGCTCGACCCGGCGCTGCTGCGCCCCGGCCGCTTCGACCGCCAGGTCGTGGTGCCGAACCCGGACGTGCTCGGCCGCGAGAAGATCCTCAAGGTCCATATGCGCAAGGTGCCGCTCGCGGCCGATGTCGAGGCCAAGGTGGTCGCGCGCGGCACGCCCGGCTTCTCCGGCGCCGATCTTGCCAACCTCGTGAACGAGGCGGCGCTGATGGCGGCGCGCAAGGGCAAGCGCTCGGTCTCCATGCTCGAGTTCGAACAGGCCAAGGACAAGGTCATGCTGGGCGCGGAACGCCGCTCCATGGTCATGACCGACAAGGAGAAGGAGCTGACCGCCTATCACGAGGCCGGTCACGCGCTGGTCGCCCTCTACCAGCCGGTCCACCATCCGCTGCACAAGGTCACGATCATCCCGCGCGGCCGGGCGCTGGGCGTCACCTGGTACCTGCCGGAACGCGACCAGCTCTCGCAGTCGCTGAAGGAGCTCGAAGGCCGCATAGCCTCCACCTTCGGCGGACGCGTCGCCGAGGAGATCATCTTCGGGCCCGAAAACGTGACGACCGGTGCCGCGAGCGACATCCATGTGGCGACCCAGACCGCACGCCGGATGGTCACCGAATGGGGCATGTCCGAGAAGCTCGGCCGCATCCGCTACAGCGAGAACGAGGAGGAAGTGTTCCTCGGCCATTCCGTGACCCAGCGCAAGAATGTCTCGGACGCCACGGCAAAGCTGATCGACGAGGAGATCCGCCGAATCATCGAGACCGGCGAGGAGGAAGCGCGCCGGGTGCTGACCGAGCATATCGACGAGCTGCATGCGCTCGCCCGTGCGCTGCTCGAGTACGAGACCCTGTCCGGCGACGAGTGCCGCAAGATCATTGCGGGCGGCCAGATCGAGCGTGACGCGGCCGAGGCCGACGAGACGCGCCCGACGCCGCGCCGCTCGTCGATCCCGCCGGCCGGCGGCCGCAAGGACAAGCCGGTGGGCGGTCTCGAGCCCGAGCCGCAGCCGAATACCTGACGATGACGGCCGATCCGATCGGCCGTCCCGAACCGCGAGGCCCCGCCGCAAGACGGGGCCTCGATTCGTTCGGGGGCCTTCCGCCTGCCGCCCTCTACCTCTGCCCGGACGGGTTCGTCGCCGGCACGGCCGCCCGAGAGGCGGTCGAGGCCGGCCTTGCCTGGCGCATCGCCCGCGGCTGGGCAGCTGCGACGCTCGTCCGGGTTTCCGCCCGCCGACGGGGCGGCGGCGTCAACACGCTGATCGTTTCGGTCCAGGAATTATCGGCTTGGCTTGCCGAGAACGACGGTCCGGCAGCGACCCGGCTGCGACTGCTGGCCGATCGGTTGCGGGCGCCGCGCCCGGCCTGGGCCGGCCTCGCGCTCGAGCGGCCGCATGTCATGGGCATCGTCAATGTGACGCCCGACAGTTTCTCCGACGGCGGCGAGCATGCCGGCACCGCGGCGGCGATCGCCCATGGGCTGGCGCTCAGGGCCGCAGGTGCTGCGATCCTCGATGTCGGCGGCGAATCGACCCGGCCCGGTGCGGCCGACGTCCCGGCCGAAGCTGAGATCGAACGGGT
Organism: Aliidongia dinghuensis; assembly: GCF_014643535.1. Taxonomy (NCBI): domain Bacteria; kingdom Pseudomonadati; phylum Pseudomonadota; class Alphaproteobacteria; order Rhodospirillales; family Dongiaceae; genus Aliidongia; species Aliidongia dinghuensis. The sequence goes on from NZ_BMJQ01000005.1 coordinate 237,465, forward strand.
CGTGCCGGTCATCCGCGGCCTCGTGGCCGAGGGCGCGCTCGTCTCCGTCGACACGCGGCGAGCGCCGGTCATGGCGGCAGCGCTCAAGGCGGGCGCCGTCATCCTGAACGACATCGAGGCGCTGCAGCAGCCCGGAACCTTGGCGCTTGCTGCCGATGCGGGGGCCCCCGTGGCACTCATGCACATGCAGGGCGAGCCTCGCACGATGCAGTCCGATCCGCACTACGACGTGGCGGCCCTCGACGTGTTCGACTGGCTCGAAGCGCGGGTTGAGGCGACGATCGCCGCAGGGCTGCCGCGCGACCGCATCCTGGTCGATCCGGGCATCGGCTTCGGCAAGTCGCTCGCCCATAACCTCGAGCTGCTGTCGGCGCTCGGGCTCGCGCACACGCTCGGTACCGGCATCCTCCTGGGCGTGTCACGCAAGAGCTTCATCGGCAAGATTGACGGTACGACGGATCCGAAGCGTCGGCTGGGCGGTTCGCTTGCCGCCGCGCTGGACGGATGGGCGCGAGGCGCTCAGATTGTGCGCGTGCACGACGTGGCCGAGACAGCACAGGCCCTGGCTGTCGCGAACGCGATTGCCGAGGCGGCGTGCTAGGGGCGCCGAGGCGCGGTATCATAGTCTGAGCGTAAAGGTGGCGGCGCATGCCGGGGGAAGGTTTGGGATGACACGGAAACTTTTCGGCACCGACGGCATTCGGGGCACGGCCAACACGGCGCCCATGACCGCCGACGTCGCGCTCAAGGTCGCGGTCGCCACGGCACGGCATTTCCGGCGCGGCACCCATCGTCATCTGGTTGTGATCGGCAAGGACACGCGGCTCTCCGGCTACATGCTGGAACCCGCTCTGACCGCCGGCTTCATCTCGATGGGCATGGACTGCGTGCTGGTTGGCCCGATCCCGACGCCGGCCATCGCCATGCTGACCCGCTCGCTCAGGGCAGACCTGGGCGTCATGATCTCGGCCTCGCATAACCCTTACGAGGACAACGGCATCAAGCTGTTCGGTCCCGACGGCCACAAGCTGTCGGACGAGATCGAGGCCGCGATCGAGGCGTCCGTCGCGGCCGGGGCGGACCATGACCTGGCGCCGCCGGCCCAGCTTGGCCGGGCTCGGCGGCTCGAGGACGCCGGCGGCCGCTATATCGAGTGGGTCAAGAACACGCTGCCGCGCGGCATGCGGCTCGACGGCATCCGCATCGTCGTCGATTGCGCCCATGGCGCCGCCTACAAGGTGGCGCCGAGCGTGCTCTACGAGCTGGGCGCCGAGGTCATCCCGCTCGGCGTGTCGCCCGACGGCTTCAACATCAACCGCGAATCGGGTGCCATGGCGACGGGTGCCATGCAGAAGGCCGTGATCGAGCACAAGGCCGACATCGGCCTGGCGCTCGACGGTGATGCCGACAGGCTGCTGGTCGCCGACGAGACCGGGGCACTGCTCGACGGCGACCAGTTGATGGGCCTGATCGCGAGCCGCGCCCACCGTGCCGGCACCCTCCGGGGCGGCGGTCTGGTCGCGACCGTCATGTCCAATCTCGGGCTCGAGCGCTATCTGGGCGGGCTCGGCCTGACCCTCGCGCGCACCGCGGTCGGTGACCGCTACGTGTTCGAGCACATGCGCGACAACGGCTTCAACGTCGGCGGCGAACAGTCCGGCCACATCATCCTGAGCGACTATGCGACGACCGGCGACGGGATCCTGGCCGCCCTGCAGGTGCTGGCGGCGATGATCGAGGCGCACGGTCCGCTGAGCCAGGTCGGCCGGATCTTCACGCCGTTGCCGCAGCGCTTGAAGAACGTGCGCTTCGCCGCCGGGACCGAGCCGCTCAAGCTGGCCAAGGTCAAGGACGCGGTCCAGGAGGCGGAGGCGAGGCTCAACGGCACCGGCCGCCTCCTGCTCCGCAAGTCCGGGACCGAGCCGGTTATCCGCGTGATGGCCGAGGCCGAGGACGAGGCGCTGGTCGCCGCCGTGGTCGATGACCTGTCGGCCGTGATCGCCGCTGTTGCCGGTGCGCCGGCCGCGACGGGCCAAGGCAAGCATTGACCCAACCGCCCCGCATCCTGCCCCCGCGCGTCCTGATCGTCGCCGGCTCGGATTCCGGCGGCGGTGCCGGCCTGCAGGCCGATCTCAAGACCGTGCTGGCCTTGGGCGGCTACGGCATGACCGCCGTGACGGCGCTGACGGCGCAGAATACCGAGGGTGTGCACGCGGTGCTGCCGGTGCCGGCCGATTTCGTGCGCCGGCAGATGCGCGTGGTGCTCGACGACCTGGGCGCCGACGCGATCAAGACCGGCATGCTCAAGGATGCCGACATCATCGCCGCGGTAGCGGCCGAGCTGCCGGACGGCGTGCCGCTCGTGGTCGACCCGGTGATGATCGCCAAGGGCGGGGCAGCGCTGCTCGACCTCACGGCGATCGACGCCCTGAAGCGGCTGCTCTTGCCGCGCACCACGGTGCTGACGCCGAACCTGCCGGAGGCGGAGGCGCTGCTCGGCACCGCAATCGGCGATCTCGACGCGATGAAGCGCGCGGCCGAAGCGCTGCTCGGCCTCGGCCCGGCGGCGGTCCTGCTCAAGGGCGGGCATCTGCCGGGCGAGACGGTGCATGATGTGCTCGTCGACCGGTCGGGGGTCGAGGTATTTTCGGCGCCGCGCATCGACTCTCGCCATACGCATGGCACCGGCTGCACGCTCGCCTCGGCGCTGGCGACCGGCCTTGGCGCCGGGTGTCCGCTCGCCGACGCGGTCCGCCGGGCGCGCGACTATGTCCGCGCCGCAATCCGCACGGCACCGGGCTTCGGCCGCGGCCATGGGCCGCTTGGCCATGGTCATACCGTCGGCCCCTTCTAGCGCGGGATGGTATTCGGTTTGGCTACGGTGCCGCCGCCGCTCTTCTATCACCCTCTTTGCCCCATTGGGGCAGAGCGGGTCGGGGAGAGGCGGGGAGCGCGGCGCTGCCCACCTCATCCTAGATCCTTCTCCCCCCTGAAGGGCGGAGAAGGACTTATCCGAAGCATTCGGGGAAAGACATGATGCGAACCGGCCTGCGCTGGCTCTGGCTCACGGTCCTGGTCGTGGTGCTCGACCAGGTATCGAAGCTCCTGCTGATCGAGCAGCTGCAGCCGTTCCAGCCGGTGCGGGTGCTGCCGTCGCTCAATTTCCTGCTGACCTACAACACCGGCGTGTCGTTCAGCTTCCTGCAGCTGCCGGGCGGTTGGCAGCGCTGGCCGCTCGCGATCTTCGCCATCGTGATCGCGGCCGTGCTCATCGGCTGGCTCGCCCGCATCCCGGCGGCGCGCCGGCTGCTGGGGGCTGCGGTCGCGATCATCCTGGGCGGTGCCGTCGGCAACCTGATCGACCGCATCCTGCGCGGCCAGGTGACCGACTTCATCCAGTTCTATGTCGGGGATTGGTCGTTCGCCATTTTCAACATCGCCGACGCGGCGATCACGGTCGGTGTGGCGCTGATCCTGCTCGACAATCTCCTGGGCGGCGACGGCCGGTCGCGCCAGAGCGCCTGAACAGAACGCCTGACCGGCCGCGCCTTCAGCGAGGCAGGACTGCTTAGTGGGCGATCTCGTGGCCGATGATCGCGCCGCCTACGGCGCCGCCGATCGTGGCCGCGGTCTTGCCGCTGCCCTTGCCGAACTGGTTGCCGGCATAGGCGCCGGCACCGGCGCCTACTGTTTCCGCACAGGCGCCGAGCGCTAGCGGGGCGAGGATGATCGTCGCCAGCGCCAGGCGCTTCCACACCAGGCGCGTTCGTAGGCGCGTTCGTCGGTCGTCGAAATTCTGCATGACGTTCTCCTTTCGCGGCAATCCCGTCATTAAGAAATAACAGGCAGGCTGCGAAGGCGGTTCCGACCGGCCGGGGGTCTGTTCCCCGGCACCGGGGTCAGACGACCGACATCAGCGGGTCGGGCTCGGCGTCGCGCAGCTTGCCGAGCGTGTTGAGCGCGTCTTCGAGCACGCCCAGGTCGGCGACCGTGCCGAGGCAGACGCGGACGCCGTTCACGGGCGCGATGCGGCCGACGGTGAAGGTGTTGGCGCCGCTCACCGCGATGCCGAGCCGCCGCGCCTCGGTCACGAACTCGCTGGCGCGCCAGCGCTCCTCGAGCGGCAGCCATATGTGATAGGCGTTGGGATGGCCCATGACGTCGGGGCCGAGGATGCGCCGGGCCAGGACCTGGCGCCGGGCTGCCTCGCGCCGCTTCGTCACGGCGAGCCGTTCGCAAATGCCGCTCTCGATCCAGCGGGTCGCGATCTCGACCATCAGCGGCGGCACCATCCAGATCGTCGAGCGCACGGCGAGGGCGAGCCGGTCGATGCGGTCGGCCGGCGCCAGGATATAGCCCATGCGCAGGCCGGGGGCGGCGCTCTTCGACAGGCTGTTGACGAGAAACGTCCGCTCCGGCGCCAGCGCCGAGAATGGCGTCGGCCGGTCGATCAGGAAGCCGTAGACGTCGTCCTCGACGATCAGCACGTCGTGCCGGCGCGCGATCTCGACAATTGCCCGGCGCCGGTCGTCCGGCAGCACGCCGCCCAGCGGATTGTTGATGTTCGGCGTCAGATACAGCAACCGGATCGGCCATTGCCGGCAGGCCGCGGCGAAGGCGTCGGGCAGGACGCCGTGCTCGTCGACCGCAATGCCTTCGAGCCGGACCTGGCGCAGTTGGCACGCCGCCTTCAGGCCCGGATAGGTCATCGCCTCGGTCGCGACCACGTCGCCGGGATTGGCGAAGGCGCCGAGGATCGTCGACAGGCAATGCTGGCCGCCGGCCGTCACCAGCACCCGTTCCGGCACGGCCGGCGCCCCGGAGAGTGCCAGCCAGGCGGCCCCGGCAGCGCGGGCCGGCGGCAGGCCGGTGTGATTCTGGTACTGCAGCAGCTCGCCCAGATCCGGGCCGCTCGCGATCGCGCGCAGCGTCTCGGCGAACAGCACCGTCTCCTCGCCCGGCATGGGGTGGTTCTGCGCCAGGTTCAGCAGGGTCGGTGGGTTTGGTCCGCGCTCCGGCGGCTGGGCTGTCGGCACCGGCGGCTCGGCGCCGCGGATGAAGGTGCCGCGCCCGACTTCGCCGGCGATCAATCCGCGCCGCTCGGCCTCGGCATAGGCGCGCGTCACCGTGCCGACGGTGACCTTGAGGTGCCAGGCGAGGTCGCGGTGGGTCGGCAGCCGGTCGCCCGGCCGGAGCCGTCCTTCGCGCATGTCATGGGCCAGCGCCTCGGCAATGGCGCGATAGCGGGGCCCGGTGAACCGGGCGAGGTCGGGTTGCCACATTGTCATGATGACAATATTCGGTTTGACCGAATGCTCCTGTCAATGTCTCTATTTGATGAATACAATATGTCGTCATCTCATGCCAATGGAGATGAGTGTATGGATACAATTCTGTTGCGCGCCCGGCCGCCGGCTGGCGCTTCTGCATCGGGCCGGCCGCGGCACGGCCTCTTTGTCATGATCGCGGCCGCGGTCGAACGGGCTCGGACGCGCCGCCAGTTGCGGCTGCTGCTGACCGACCCGCATGCTCTCGACGATTTGGGGTTGAGCCCGGACCAGGTCGAATCCGAAGTTGTAAAGCCGTTCTGGCGCTAAAGGGGGGAAGCGATGACCACGGAACTCTCGATCTACCAGGTCGACGCGTTTACCGACGCGGTGTTCGGCGGCAATCCGGCGGCGGTTGTCCCGCTCAGGGACTGGCTGCCGGATGTGCTGCTGCAGAAGATCGCGGCCGAGAACAATCTGTCCGAGACCGCTTTCCTGGTGCCGGAGCGCGATGTCTATCACCTGCGCTGGTTCACGCCGAAGATCGAGGTCGATCTCTGTGGCCACGCGACGCTCGCCTCGGCGCAGGTCGTGTTCGAGATGCTGCATCCCGGCCGGCGCAACGTCACGTTCCTGACCCGCCGGGCCGGACCCTTGACCGTGAACCTCACGGGCGACCGGCTCACCATGGATTTCCCGGCACGCCCGGCCGAACGCGTGGCGGCGCCCACGGGCCTCGCGGCGGCCCTCGGCGCCGAGCCGGCCGAGGTCTGGGCCGCGGGCAAGCTGATGGTCGTATTCGAGACCGAAGGCGCGGTGAAGGCGCTCGAGCCCGACTTCCGCAAGGTCGCGGCACTCGATTGCCTGGGCGTCATCGCAACGGCGCCCGGCAACGACGGCATCGATTTCGTCTCGCGCTATTTCGCGCCCCACGCCGGCATCGACGAGGATCCGGTCACGGGCTCTGCCCATTGCGTGCTGGTCCCCTATTGGTCGCGCCGTCTCGGCAAGACCCGGCTCGATGCGCGGCAGATCTCGGCGCGCGGCGGCCGGCTCTGGTGCGAAGACCGCGGCGAACGGGTTAGTCTCGCCGGCCGCGCCGTGCTGTATCTTGAAGGACGGATCTTCGTTCCGTCGCATCATGGCGACGTCTAAGTCGCCTCGTCCCAACCGGAGCCTGCCCCCTGGAGCCTAACCCGTGAGCGCACTCGCCATTTCGTTCGACGATATCGCCGCTGCCCATGACCGGATCCGGCCCGTGGCGCACCGCACGCCGGTCTTGACCTCGGCCGCGGCCGACGAACTCGCCGGCGCCAAGCTGTTCTTCAAGTGCGAGAACCTGCAGCGCGTCGGCGCGTTCAAGTTCCGCGGCGCCTATAACGCGATCGCCCAGTTCGACGAGGGGCAGCGCGCCCGCGGCGTCGTGGCTTTCTCGTCCGGCAACCATGCCCAGGGCATAGCTCTCGCGGCTCGCCTGCTCGGCGTCAAGGCCGTGATCGTGATGCCGAGCGACGCCCAGGCGATCAAGCTCGACGCCACGCGCGGCTACGGGGCGGAGGTCATCCTCTACGACCGCTTCACCGAGGATCGCGACGCGATCGGCAGGCGGCTCGCCGACGAGCGCGGCCTGACCCTGATCCCGCCCTACGACCATCCGCACATCATGGCGGGCCAGGGCACGGTCGCGAAGGAGCTGATCGAGGAAGTGGGGCCGCTCGACGTGCTGATCACGCCCCTGGGCGGCGGCGGTCTGCTTTCGGGCTGCGCTACGGCCGCCAAGGTCATGAATCCGGATTGCCGGGTCTACGGCGTCGAGCCTGCGGCCGGCAACGACGGGCAGCAGAGCTTCCGCAGCGGCAAGATCGTCCGCATCCCGACACCCAAGACCATCGCCGACGGCGCCCAGACCCAGTTCCTTGGGCAATATACTTTCCCGGTCATCCAGCAGCGGGTCGACGACATCCTGACCGCGACCGACGCCGAGCTCGTCCAGACCATGAAGTTCCTGGCTGGTCGCATGAAGATCCTGGTCGAGCCGACCGGCTGCCTCGCCGCGGCCGCGGCGCTCGGCCGGCAGATCGATTTCGCCGGCAAGCGCGTGGGCGTGGTCCTGTCCGGCGGCAATGTCGATCTCGAGCGGTTCGCGGCCCTCGTCACCCAGGCGGCTTGAGAGGCTGGGCGGCGCCGGCAAGCGGGGCTGGTTTGCGAAGCGCGCAGTGCTGCCGCCGGAAGGCGGCGGTTTCCATTGACTCGCACCCGCTTGTCACCGATCTCAATCCGACGGCCGTCGCGACCGATACCATCTTCCCGGTTGACCGCCGGGGCGGTGCACCGGACGCTTCCGGCCGCTCCGATTTGACTGCCGATATCGTCCGATCCCGTGAAAGCGATCATGAAGCCGAACCGACGACCGAGCTGCGCCCATTTCTCCTCCGGCCCGTGCGCGAAGCGTCCGGGCTGGAGCCTTGCGGCCCTTGAAGCGGCGGTGATCGGCCGGTCGCACCGCTCGAAGCTCGGCAAGGCCAGGCTGCAGGAAGTGATCGAGCGCAGCCGGCGCGTGCTGGGCGTGCCGGCCGACTATCGCATCGGCATCGTGCCGGCGTCCGATACGGGCGCCGTCGAGATGGCGCTCTGGTCGCTGCTCGGTCCCCGGCCGGTCGATCTCTTGGCCTGGGAGAGCTTCGGCGAGGGCTGGGTCGGCGATGTGCTGAAGCAGCTGAAGCTGCCCCATGCCCGCAGGCTCGCCGCGCGCTATGGCCAGCTGCCCGACCTGGGGGCGGTCGATTTCGACCATGACGTGGTCTTCACCTGGAACGGCACGACTTCGGGCGTGCGCGTGCCGGACGGCGACTGGGTCCCGGACGGGCGCGCGGGGCTCGCGATCTGCGACGCGACCTCGGCCGCCTTTGCCATGGATCTCCCCTGGGCCAAGCTCGACGTCGTGACCTGGTCCTGGCAGAAGGTCCTGGGCGGCGAGGCGGCGCACGGCATGATCGTCTTGAGCGCGCGCGCGGTCGAACGGCTCGAAAGCTACGTGCCGCCCTGGCCGCTGCCGAAGATCTTCCGCATGACTGCCGGCGACAAGCTCATCGAGGGCCTGTTCGAAGGCGAGACGATCAATACGCCCTCCATGCTCGCAGTCGAGGATGCGGTCGACGGGCTCAAATGGGCCGAGAGCATCGGCGGCATGGATGGGCTGTTGGCCCGCACCCGCGCGAATTTCGCCGCGATCGACCGCTGGGTCGCGGCCACGCCCTGGATCCGCTTCCTCGCCGAACGGCCCGAGACGCGCTCGACCACCTCGGTCTGCCTCGTGTTCGCCGATGACTGGTTCCGCGGCCTCGCCCCCGACGCGCAGGCCAAGGCCGCGAAGGACGTGGCGGCCAAGCTCGAGGCCGAGGGCGTCGCCTTCGACATCGGCTCGTACCGCGACGCACCGCCCGGCCTCAGGATCTGGGCCGGCGCCACCGTCGAAACCGCCGACATCGAGGCGCTGCTGCCCTGGATCGACTGGGCCTATGCCGAGGTGCGGGGGGCGTAGCGACGACCGTTCGCTTGCGAGACCCTCACCCCAACCCTCTCCCGCGAGCGGGAGAGACCCGCGGAGCGGGAGGGTGAGGGCGTCGGCGGGCGAACGATTCTAGGTTTATTCCGCCACTGCCCGCATCGCCTTGATGAGGTCGGCCTTGCCTTCGAAGCCGATGCCGGGGAGCTCCGGCATCGTGATGTGGCCGTCCACGACCTTCACCCCGTCCGGGAAGCCACCATAGGGCTGGAACAGGTCGGGATAGGATTCGTTGCCGCCCAGGCCCAGGCCGGCCGCGATGTTGAGCGACATCTGGTGGCCGCCGTGCGGGATGCAGCGCGTGGGCGACCAGCCGTTCTCCTTCAGCATCTCGATCGTGCGCAGGTACTCGACCAGGCCGTAGCTCAAGGCGCAGTCGAACTGCAGCCAGTCGCGGTCCGGCCGCATGCCGCCGTAGCGGATCAGGTTGCGGGCGTCCTGCATCGAGAACAGGTTCTCGCCGGTCGCCATGGCATTCGGATAATGCGCGGCCAAGGCCGCCTGCAGCGCATAGTCGAGCGGGTCGCCCGCCTCCTCGTACCAGAAGAGATCGTAAGGCTTGAGCGCCTTGGCATAGGCGACCGCGGTCTCGAGGTCGAAGCGGCCGTTGGCGTCGACCGCGAGCCGCTGGCCAGGCCCGAGGATCGACAGCACCGCCTCGATGCGCTTCAAGTCATCGGCGAGTGGCGCGCCGCCGATCTTCATCTTCACGACGGTGTAGCCGCGGTCGAGATAGCCTCGCATCTCGGCCGTGAGCTGCTCCAGCCCCTTGCCCGGATAATAATAGCCGCCGGCGGCATAGACGAAGACGCGCGGATCGGCAGCACCCGTGCCGTAGCGCTCGGCCAGCAGCCGGAACAGCGGCTTGCCGGCGATCTTGGCGACTGCGTCCCACACCGCCATGTCGATCGTGCCGACAGCGACCGAGCGCTCGCCATGGCCGCCCGGCTTTTCGTTGCGCATCATCGCGGCCCAGATCTTGTGCGGGTCGAGGTTCTCGCCCGTCGCGTCGATCAGGGCCATGGGGTCGGCCTCCAGAAGCCGCGGCCGGAACCGCTCGCGGATCAAGGCGCCCTGGCCGTAGCGGCCGTTCGAATTGAAGCCGTATCCCACGACCGGCTTGCCGTCGCGCACCACATCGGTCACCACCGCCACGACCGAGCAGGTCATCTTGGAGAAGTCGATGTAGGCGTTGGCGATGGCGGAGGCGATCGGTGCCGTCTGCTCGCGGATGTCGACGATGCGCATGGGGCGAGGCTCCAGGGGAGGGATGTCGCGGTCTCTCTAGCGTGGACGGCGGTTGCGGGCCAATGCCAGATTGGGATCGTCCGATGCCGTCCCGGCATTGTCTGCCTCTATCCGGCCCGCCCATGGACCTCGCCTGGCTCGAAGACTTTCTCGCCCTCGTCGACAGCGGCAATTTCTCGCGCGCGGCCGAGGCGCGGCACATGACGCAGCCGGCTTTCAGCCGGCGCATCCAGGCGCTCGAAGCCTGGGTCGGCGTGGCGCTGTTCGAGCGGGCGGGCCAGCCCGTGGCGCTGACCGAGGCTGGCCGCCGTTTCCGGCCGGCGGCCGACGAGCTGCTGCGCCGCCTGCTGCAGGCGCGCGAGGAGGCGCGGGACGCAGACGGACTCATCGCCGCGACCCTGCGCTTTGCTGCGACCCATGCGCTTTCCACGACGTTCTTTCCGGCCTGGCTGCGCCGGCTCGATGCGGAGGCGACGGCGGGGGCGATCCGGCTCATGTCGGACAGTCTCGCGCGCTGCGAGCGGCTGATGCTGGCGGGCGAGGCGCAATTCCTCCTGTGCCATCACCATGACGCGGCACCCAGCGGCCTCGACCGCCAGGGCTTCCGAGCCGTCACGGTCGGCACGGACGTGCTGCTGCCGGTCTCGGCGCCGGATGCGGCGGGCCGGCCGCGCTTCCCGCTCGGCGGCCTTCCGCTTGGCGCTGGCGGCGCGGCCGTGCCCTATCTCGCCTACAGCGATGAATCGGGCCTCGGCCGGATCGTGCGCGCCGTCGAGGCACCCGGCCGGCCGCGGCTGCACGATCCGGTCGTGACCTCGCATCTGGCCGGTGTGCTGACGGCACTTGCGCGCGACGGCCGCGGCGTCGCCTGGCTGCCCCGCAGCCTGATCGCGGACGACCTTGCCGCCGGCCTGCTGGTGCCGGCCGGCGATCCGGACTGGACCATCCCGGTCGAAATCCGGCTCACCCGGCCGCGCGCCCTGCTCAGCGCCGCGGCCGAACGGTTCTGGTCCCTGATCGCACCCTGAAGATCATGTCATCAGGGGCGCGCCATGACCGCTGCCCCATTGCCGGGAGCGTGCAAACCCGGTATTCCGGCGGGATGGAAGAGATGCTGCATCCGGCGCTGCTGCCCCACGGCCTGCGCGATCTCCTGCCGCCCGACGCCCAGATCGAGGCGGATACGGTCGAGCGCCTGATGGCGATTCTCGGGCACTATGGCTACGACCGGGTGAAGCCGCCGCTGGTCGAGTTCGAATCGAGCCTGCTCGAGGGGCCCGGCGTCGCCATGACCCATGAGACCTTCCGGCTCATGGACCCGATTTCGCACCGCATGATCGCGGTGCGCGCCGACATGACGCTGCAGATCGCGCGCATCGCGACGACGCGGCTCGTGAAGGCGCCCCGGCCCTTGCGCCTGTCCTATGCCGGTCAGGTGCTGCGCGTGCGCGGCAGCCAGCTCAGGCCCGAGCGCCAGGTGGGCCAGGTCGGCGCCGAGCTGATCGGTGCTGCCGCGCCCGAGGCGGATGCCGAGGTCATCGCAGTCGCGGTCGAGGCGCTCACCGCCGTCGGCGTGCCGGGCCTGTCGGTCGACCTGACGCTGCCCGTGCTGGTGCCGGTCATTCTCGAGGCCCTGGGCGTCGAGAGCCGGGCGGCCGAGCGGATCCGTGCGGCCCTCGACCATAAGGACGCGGCCGCGATCGCCGAGATCGGCGGGCAGGCTGCCGGCATCCTCGGCAGCCTGATGGCCGCGGCCGGGCCGGCCGACCGGACGCTGGCACAGATCCAGGCGATCCAGCTGCCGGAACGGGCGGCTGCCGAGGTGGCGGCGCTTGCCGAGATCGTCCGGCTGATCCGCCGCGCGGCGCCGGACCTGATGCTGACGATCGACCCGGTCGAAAACCGCGGCTTCGAATACCACACGGGCGTCAGCTTCACGATCTTCGCCCGCAACATCCGCGGCGAGCTCGGCCGCGGCGGCCGCTACATCGCCGGCGGCTATCCGGCCGAGACCGGCTATATCAAGCGCGAGGCGGTCGAGCCGCAGCCCTCGACCGGCTTTACGCTCTATACCGACACCGTGCTGCGCGCGCTCGTGTTCGGGCCGCAGCCGCCGCGCGTGTTCCTGCCGCACGGCACGGAGCATGCGGTCGGCGTCGAGTTCCGTGCCGACGGCTGGATCACGGTCGCGGGCCTGGAGCCGGTCGCCGATACCGCGGCCGAGGCGCGCCGGCTCGGTTGCAGCCACGTGCTGGCCGACGGCAAGCCCGCCGAGATCTGATCCGCTCGCCGCTTGCTGAGCGGCCCTGCGCTGTCGGCGCTTGCCGTCGATGGCGGAAGGATGGTAGCTCCCCTCGTTAATCCGTGACAGAGGGGCAAGACCCATGGCCAATGTCGCCGTCATCGGCGCCCAGTGGGGCGACGAGGGCAAGGGGAAGATCGTGGACTGGCTGTCCAGCCGGGCCGAGATCGTGGTTCGCTTTCAAGGCGGCCACAATGCGGGTCATACGCTGGTTATCGGCGAGAATGTCTACAAGCTGAGCCTGCTGCCGTCCGGCGTGGTCCGGCCGGGCAAGCTGTCGATCATCGGCAATGGCGTCGTCGTCGATCCGTGGCATCTCGTGAACGAGATCGAGGCCATCCAGGCGAAGGGCGTCGCGATCACGCCGGAGACCCTGAAGCTCGCCGAGAACGCGACGCTCATCCTGCCGCTCCACGGTGTGATCGACCGGCTGCGCGAAGCGGCCAGGGGCGAGAAGAAGATCGGCACGACCGGCCGCGGCATCGGCCCGGCCTACGAGGACAAGGTCGGCCGGCGTGCCATCCGCGTCTGCGACCTGGCCGAGCCCGAGACCTTGGGCGAGAAGGTCGACAATCTGCTCTTGCACCATAACGCGCTCCTGAAGGGCCTGGGCGAGGCGCCGGTCGACCGCGACGCGCTCATCAAGAGCCTGCTCGAGGTGGCGCCCAAGATCCTGCCCTATGCCTGCTCGGTCTGGCGCGTGCTCGACGAGGCGAAGCGGGCCGGCAAGCGCATCCTTTACGAGGGCGCGCAGGCGGTCATGCTCGACGTCGACCACGGCACCTATCCGTTCGTGACCTCGTCGAACACGCTCGCGGGCCAGGCGGCGGCCGGCTCGGGCATCGGCCCGAGCGCCATCGGCTATGTGCTGGGCATCGCCAAGGCCTATACGACGCGCGTCGGCGCCGGCCCGTTCCCGACCGAGCTCAAGGGCGAGATCGGCGAGCTCATCGGCCAGCGCGGTGCCGAATTCGGCACGGTCACCGGCCGCAAGCGCCGGTGCGGGTGGTTCGACGCGGTCATGGTGCGCCAGGCAGTCAAGGTCGGGGGCATCCATGGGATCGCGCTCACCAAGCTCGATGTGCTCGACGGGCTGAAGGAGATCAAGGTCTGCGTCGGCTACCGCTACAAGGGCCGGACCTACGATCACCTGCCGCCGGGCCTGCTCGCCGACGCCGAGATCGAGCCGATCTACGAGACCTGCGAAGGCTGGCAGGAATCGACGCGCGGCGCCCGCTCGTGGGCGGCGCTGCCGGCGACGGCGATCAAGTACATCCGCCGCGTGGAGGAGCTGATCGAGGCGCCGGTGGCGCTGTTCTCGACCAGCCCCGAGCGCGACGACACCGTGCTTGTCCACGACCCTTTCGCGGATTGAACCACCGATTATACTGAGGCGACGCGAACTACCCTGACGCGGTGATCCTGACGGGCTTTTCCCGGCAGGATCACTGTCGAGGGTGTCTTCACCGGATCGGGGGCGATGGCGAAACCCGCGGCGGCAGGGGCTCAGGCGAGATCGACGAGCGTGCGTCTGCACGACCGGTTCGACATCCTGAGCGACGTGCCGCTCGCGGAATTGCGCTCGGCCGGCGCCGGCGCCTTTTCCGCCGGGGATCAGCGCTCGTCCGGGGCCAGCTGCTTCGCGCTCATCGCCGACCCGACATTGCCGCCGCGCGCCGGGGCGCTCACGGCGCTGCGTCTCATGAAGCATCCGGCGCTCATGACGCCGCTCGACCTCGGGCCGGTCGACTGGCCGCCGGCCGGGCGGCGCTGCCTCGCGTTCATCTGCGAGCGGCCGGCGGGCGGGCGGCTCGTCACCAGCAACGAGCAGCGCATCGCCGCCTGGTCGGACGAGGACGTGATCGAGCGGCTGATCCAGCCGTTGTTTCCGGGCCTGAAGGCGCTTGCGACCGAGAATGTCGCGCACCGGGCGATCCGGCCGGCGAATATCCTGTTCCGCGACGCGGCCAGGCGCCAGGCGATCCTGGGCGATTGCTTCACGGCGCCGGCCGGCTTCGACCAGCCGATCGCCTACGAGACGATCGAGCATGGCATGACCATGCCGGGCGGGAAGGGTGAGGGCACGTCGGCCGACGATCTCTATGCCCTGGGCGTCACCATCCTCTACCTGCTGCTCGGCCAGCCGCCCGGTGCCGGCCTCAGCGACGAGCAGCTGATCGACGAGAAGATCCGGCGCGGCTCCTTTGCGGCATTGAGCGGCGATCTGCGGGGCACCTCGTCGTCGCTCCAGGAGCTGCTGCGCGGCCTGCTCGTCGACGAGCCGACCGAGCGCTGGACCGTGCGCGAGATCGACATGTGGCTGCAGGGGCGGCGGATGTCGCCCAAGTCACCGACCGTGCCCCCGCGCTCCGCGCGGCCGCTGGAGCTCGGGCGCGAGCAGGTCTTCACCGCCCGGGCCGCGGCCCGGGCGCTCACGCGCCAGGGCGACCAGGCGGTCCACCTCATCCGCGGCCATGCGCTCGAGATCTGGATCCAGCGGACGCTCGGCCACAAGCCGACGATGGATGCCTTCGCGCTCGCGATGGCCGACGCCGACGACAATGCCGGCAACGCCGGCGTCCATGACGCGCGCCTCACCGCGCGCGTCACGACCGCGCTCGATCCTCTGGGGCCGATCCGCTATCGCGACCTGGCGCTGGTGCCGGACGGCTTCGGCTGCGTCCTGGCGCTGGCACACACCCGCAGCAAGGATGCGCGGCCGCTCGTCGAGCTCCTGGTCGGCCGCTTGCCGCAATTCTGGATCCGCTGCCAGCCGGTGCAGAAGGCCGAGCATCCGGTCCAGTCGATCGAGTTCGACCGGCTCAGGCGCCTGCTCGACGATCATCGCCCGGGCCTCGGCATGGAGCGGCTGATCTACGACGCCAACCCGATGCTGCATTGCCTGTCGCCGCTCATCGAGCGGGACTATGTCGATCAGATCGCAGACCTGTTGCCGGCGCTCGAGCGCGCGGTCGAAGCCGGCAAGGTCGAGAGCCTGGTTGTCGACCGGCATATCGCGGCCTTCGTCGCCAACCGGTCGAAGAATCTCGACGACCAGGTGCTGACGGCGCTCGGGCAGCCCGAAGCGGCAACGCGGCTCCTGGGCCAGATCTATCTCATGGCGTTCCTGCAGGCCCAGTACGGCCCGGCGAGCCTGCCGGCGCTGACCCAGCTGCTCGGGCGGCAGACGGGGGCGGTGATCGAGCGGTATCGCAGCCGTCCGACCCGGGACCGGCTCGACAGCCAGCTGGCCGGCGTGCTGGCCGAGGGCAGCCTGGTCCGGCTCGTCCATTGCCTCGACAATCTCGCGGAACGCCAGCACGACGCACAGGGCTATGCACTGGCCCGCCGGCAGTTCGGCCGCGCCGTCGCCGGGCTCGAGCAGATCGAGGTCGAGCGCGAGAAGCTGGACGAGGCGTCGCGTGATCTCGGCGCGATGCTGGCCGCCGCGGTCTCGACCGTCGTCGGCTTCGGCGCGATCGCGCTGAGCTTCCTGCATTTCGGCCTGTTGTAGCGACGATCATGGCGAAGCCCCCCGCGATCCGCCCGCGCTCCCCTGCTTCGCGATCGGCCGTGCCGCAGCTGGGCGTCCCGCAACCGGTCGTGCCGCGACCGGCGGGTGTCGCCCGGGCGCGCGCCGCGGCGCAAGGTGCCGCGACTCGCCGTCCGCCGCGGCGACAGGCTCCGAAGACCACGGGTGCCTTGCGCCTGTTCTTCTTCGGGCTCGCCTTCATCGGGCTCGCGACCTTCGCGGCCCCCACCTGCGTGCTGCTGCTGGTCGGCATGGTGCCGAGCATCGTCGCCTATGTCGTCGACCGCAGCGAACGGCCGATGCTTGCCTTCACCATCGCGCCGGTCAATCTCGCCGGCCTCATGCCCTATCTGCTGCAGCTGTGGACCGGGCGCGACACGATGCCGACCGTCGTGCATCTGCTCACCGACGTCTATGTCTGGCTCGTGATCTATCTCTCGGCCGGGGCGGGCTGGCTGCTGTTCCTAGGCATGCCTATGATCATCGCGATCGCGCTCGGGCGCTCGCTCGACCGGCGCAAGTCCCGGCTCGAGACGCTGCAGAGCCGGCTCAGGGCCGATTGGGGCGCTGAGGTCGCGAACGGCAAGGATTGAGTCAAACGCGTGACTGCTCTGCGCAGAAGTTGCATCACGAGGATCGAAGCCGGTATGATCCGCGCGCGTGTGGCAGCACGCCGCATATTTCTGGAATGAAAGGCACGGATGTCGCTTCCGTCGCAGGCGAATACCGGTATGTCGGCCGCGTCTGGGGCGACGGTGCGACTGAAAGACCGCTTCGACATCCAGTATGACGCACCTTTGGCCGGCCTGCGCTCGCCCTCGGCGCCGGCTTTCGTCGCACGGGACGCCAAAGCCTCGGGCGGCCGCCATTTCGCGCTGATCTGCGATCCGAAGCTGCCGTCACGCATGGAGGCGGTGCGCAAGCTGCAAATCCTGAAAAGCAGCGGGGTGCTCACCCCGGTGGAGGTCGGCGCCGTCGACTGGGCGCCCGCCAACCGGCGCATGTTCGCGATCGTGTTCGAGCAGCCGCTCGGCGAGCGGATCGTGGGGCTGGGCGACAATACGTTCGATCCCTGGAGCGAGGAGGCGATCGTCGCCTATGTCGTGGCGCCGATCGTCCAGACCCTGATCGATCTCGAGCGGGAAGGCGTGCCGCACCGGGGCATCCGGCCCGGCAACGTCTTCTTCCGCGACGCGGCGCGCCGGGTGGCGCTCCTCGGCGATTGCGTGAGCGCGCCACCCGGCATGCATCAACCGGTCGTCTACGAGACGATCGAGGGCGCCATGGCGCAGTCCCACGCCCGTGGCGCCGGCACGATCGCGCAGGATCTCTACGCGCTGGGCGTGCTCGTCCTGCATCTCCTGTTCGGCCGGATGCCCAGCGCCGGCATGACCGAAGACAAGGTCGTCGAGGCAAAGATCAAGCGCGGTTCGTATTTCGCGCTGGTCGACGAGCAGCGCGTGCCGGCCGGGCTCGGCGAGCTCGTGCGCGGCCTGCTGATCGACGAGCCGCAAGGGCGCTGGCGCCTCGGCGACGTGGCGATGTGGCTCGACGGCCGGCGCATGACCCAGAAGCCGGTGCCGGCGGCGCCGCGCGCCCAGCGCGCCTTCGAGCTCGAGGGCGAGGAATGCGTGACGGCGCGCCATCTGGCGCTGGTCCTGGACATGATGCAGCCCGAGCCGGCGGGGCGCGTGCTGCGCGGCCAGAATTTCGAGCAATGGGTCACCCGTTCGCTCGGCGACAAGCAGGTGGTCGAGGCGATCAACACGGCCTTTGCGACCCGCAGCGACTCGGCGGCGGGCTCGGCCGGCGAGAACATGCAGCTGATCAGCCGGATGCTGATGGCGCTCGATCCCGCCGCACCGATCCGGTATCGCGACGCGGCGACGACGATCGACGGCGTCGGCACCCTCCTGTCGGTGACCATGCTGAACGGCGGCGACGTCCAGCTGGTGGCGGAGCTTCTGCAGGCGCGGCTGCCGCAGTTCTGGTGCCTGCGCCAAGGGTCGAGCAAGGGCGACGACCAGGCGGCGCTGCGCTTCTTCGACAAGCTCCTGCGCTATCTCGAGGACAAGCGGCCCGGTTACGGCATCGAGCGCGTCGCCTATGAGACGACGCCCGGCCTGCATTGCCTGTCGCCGTTCATCGAAGGGCGCTATGTCGACCGGCCGGCCGATCTCCTGGCTGCGATCGAATTCGCCGTTCAGGCCAAGACCATCGACATCTGGCCGATCGACCGCCATATCGCGGCCTTCATCGCGGCGCACGAGCGGGCGGTCGACGACACGCTGCTCTATGCGCTGGTCCAGACCGACCCGGCCGCGCGCATCCTGGGCAATCTCCAGCTGCTGGCCTATCTGCAGGATACCTACGGGCCGCCGCTGGTGCCGGGGCTGATCCTCCTGTTCGGCCATCAGGCGAAGCCGGTGATCGAGCGGTTCAAGAGCCGCTATACCCGCGCGCGCCTGCAGAACGGTCTCGCCGCGGTGCTGAAGGAAAACAGCCTGCGCAAGCTCGCCGACTATCTCGACAGTGCCGACGAGCAGCGGCGCGACGCCCAGCGGTTCCAGCAGGCGCGCCGCGAATTTCAGCAGATGACGAAGCAGCTCGAGAAATGCGACCGGCAGGAGGAGGAACTGCACTCGACCGCCAAGATCGCGGGCCATTCGGTCGCGGTGAAGATCGCGGGCCTGGTGTCGAGCGGCATCGTCGCCGTGACGCTGTTCGCCATGGGGGTGCTCTGACATGGCGCGGCAACCAGCTTCCCGCATCGGCGGCGTCAAGGCCGTGCCGGGCAAGGGCACGCCCCAGGCCGTCCGCCCATCGGCACCCGCCCCGAGGCCGGCCGCCCCGTCCTCGGGCAAGAAGGTCACGCTGGCGCTTGCCGTCGTGGCCATGATGGTGCTGGCACTGCTCGAGCGGCCGATCTGCCTCTTCATGGTGTTCGCGCTGGTGCCGACCATGGTCGCGTGGCTCGTCGACGATACGCCGGGCCAGTCGCTGATCCGGACGGTGGCGCCGCTCAACCTCGCAAGCTCGCTGCCGTTCGCCATCAAGCTCTGGCACGAGAGCAATTCGCTGGCCCAGGTCTTCACCTTCCTGTCCCAGACCTATACCTGGGTGGCGCTCTATGGCGCGGCCCTCTTCGGCTGGGCGCTCTATTACCTGGCGCCGGCGGTGATCACGACGCTGGTCGCACGCCGGATCGAGCGGGCGCGCACGGCGGCGCGCGACCGCCAGGCGGCGCTCAAGGACGAATGGGGCGATGAGGTCGAGACCTGAGAGACATGAGCGGGGGCGCCCGCTGATCACTTTCCTTCGAGCGGCCACCGAAAAGGCTGAATGGACGGCGAAGGCGGTTCATGATGGCGCGCGGCCGACCGTCGCCGGCCGTCGTCGACACCGATCTCGGAAGGAAACGCGATGTACGACATGAGCCACATCAAGAAGCTGCCGGCAATGGGCGGCAAGGCCCCTGCCGCGTGGCAGGGCTTCCTCGATTTCGACAAGGCGGCGCTCGCCGATGGCGCCATTCCGAAGAAGTACAAGGAGTTGATGGCGGTGGCCGTGGCGCTCACGACCCAATGTCCCTACTGCATCGAGATCCATGGCAAGGCCGCGCGCCAAGCCGGGGCGACCGACGCGGAGCTGGCTGAGGTCGCCTTCGTTGCTGCCGCCCTCCGCGCCGGCGGGGCGATTACGCACGCGACTCATCTCTTTGAAGGTTAAAATATAAAGGCGGCCGGACCCGCGTCGGTCCGGCCGCCCATCTTTCTTCCGGCGTCTCCCTACCGGCGCTAGGGCGGCTCAGCTGGCGCTGAGCAACCGCTGGCCGATCGCCGCCGACTTGATCGCCTTCTGCAGCTTCTCGAACGCCCGCACCTCGATCTGGCGCACGCGCTCGCGCGAGATGTTGTACTTGCGCGACAGGTCCTCGAGCGTCACCGGCTCGTCGCGCAGGCGCCGCTCGGTCAGGATATGGCGTTCGCGGTCGTTGAGCGTCTTCATGGCGTTCCGGAGCAGGTCGCGGCGCAAGCCCAGTTCCTGGCGATTGCCGAGCTTCGACTCCTGGCTTTCCTCCTGGTCGACCAGCCAGTCCTGCCATTCGCCTTCGCCATCGGCCCGAAGCGGCGCGTTCAGCGAATGATCGGGGCTCGCGAGCCGCCGGTTCATGCTGATGACGTCGTTCTCCGGCACTTCGAGCTTGGTCGCGATCGTGGTCACGACTTCCGGCGGCAGGTCGCCGTCGTCGATCGCCTGCAGCTGGCCCTTGAGCTTGCGCAGGTTGAAGAACAGCTTCTTCTGGGCGGCCGTGGTGCCCATCTTCACCAGCGACCAGGAATGCAGGATGTATTCCTGGATCGCGGCGCGAATCCACCACATGGCATAGGTCGCCAGGCGGAAGCCACGATCGGGGTCGAAGCGCTTCACCGCCTGCATCATGCCGACGTTGCCCTCGGAAATGAGCTCGGACAGCGGCAGGCCGTAGCCGCGATAGCCCATCGCGATCTTGGCGACCAGGCGCAGATGGCTCGTCACCAGGGTCTGGGCGGCGTCGGAGTCCTGATGCTCCTGCCAGCTTTTGGCCAACATGAATTCATGCTCGGGTTCGAGCATGGGAAAACGACGGATCTCTTGCAGGTAGCGCGAGAGATTGCCGTCGGCGCTGAGGCTCGGAAGATTGCCGCCAGCCATCGTGTCACTCCCTATCTCGGGCGGACGGGACCCCCTCCGCCGAAAAGCGGCGGCTGGATCTGCCATCGTATGAGCCCGAATGTGGAAACAGTAGGGCGCGTTCCAGATCCTGTCCAGTTTTGAGTCATTCTAGAATTGCTACCAGATCTGCGAGATCTGCAGGCAGCGGGCTCTTGAAACTCAAATGCTCGCCAGTGGTCGGATGCTCGAAGCCCAGGAGCCAGGCATGCAGCGCCTGGCGCGGGAACTGTCCGGCCATGGCGGCGGCGGCCGGGTCGAGCTGCTTCAGGTGTGCCGGCCGGACGCGGCCATAGACCTGGTCGCCGATCAGCGGATGGCCGATCTCGGTCATGTGAACGCGGATCTGGTGGGTTCGTCCCGTCGCGAGTCGGCATTCGACGAGGGCCGCCGCAAGGCCGAGCGGCCGCACCACCTTGTAGCGGGTAAGCGCAGGCTTGCCGGAGGCCACGACCGCCATTTTCTTGCGATTGACCGGGCTGCGGCCGATCGGGCCGTCGATCTCGCCCTCGCGCGGGTTCGGCACGCCCCAGACCACGGCCCAGTAGGCGCGCTCGATCGTGCGTTCGGCAAAGGCGGCAGAGAGGGCGACATGGGCACGGTCGGTCTTGGCGACGACCATGAGCCCGCTCGTGTCCTTGTCGAGGCGATGGACGATGCCCGGGCGCTTGACCCCGCCGATGCCGGTCAGGCTGTCGCCGCAATGGGCGAGCAGCGCATTGACCAGCGTCTGGTCGAGATTGCCGGCGGCCGGATGGACGACCAGGCCGACCGGCTTGTCCAAGACCAGAAGCTCCGTATCCTCGTAGACGATGGCAAGGTCCATGGCTTGGGGCTGCGGCCGGTCGTCGACCGGCGGTGGCGGCGCCAGGACGAGGCGCTGGCCCGGTTTGACCCTCAAGGACGGGTTGGCTATGGTCGCGCCGTCGACCGTCAGCCGGCCCTCCTCGATGAGCGCCTTGAGGCGCGAGCGCGAGAAGTCGCCGAGCCGCTCTGCCAGCAGCCGGTCGACCCGCTGCCCGGTCTCCTCGGGTGCGACAAGGATATCGATCGCCGGGATCTCGGTCGCTGAGGGGCCGGCGGACGGGTCGGCGAGCGGTGCGGAAGTCTCATTCATATGGGCAAGGTGGACCGAACAGATGCGTTGGCTCAAGGCCGCTGTCATCATCATGGGCGTCATGATCGTGGCGATGCTCGTTACCATCGTCGTGACGATCTTCCGGCGCATGAGCGCCCCCCGGCCCGCGGCACCGGTCGCGGTCGAGGCGCCGGCGGTGCCCGGCACGCCCGCGCAGGCCGACGTGACCCTACCGGCCGGCTTTTCGCTCAGGCAAGTGACGGCGGCCGGCGGCCGCATCGTGCTGCATCTCGCCGCAGCGGACGGGCGGGAAAGCCTGATGCTCATTGATCCCACGACCGGTAAGGTCGCGCTCACCATCGCCCTTCATACGGCACCCTGATCATTCGTTCTCCAGGCAGGACGGGAGCATCGAGTCCCATGCATTTCGCCAGCGACAACACGGCCGGCATTTCGCCCGAGATCCTGGCCGCCCTCGCCGCGGTCAACGACGGGGCCGCCGCCTCCTACGGCGCCGATCCCGTGACCGCCCGGCTCGAGGCGAAGCTCGCCGACCTGTTCGAGCACGAAGTTGCGGTCTTCCCGGTTGCGACCGGCACTGCGGCGAATGCGCTGGGGCTGGCCGCCGTGACGCCGCCCTGGGGGGCGGTGCTGTGCCATGCCGGCGCGCACATCGCCTGCGACGAGGCGAACGCGCCCGAATTCTATAGCGCTGGTGCCAAGCTGGTGCCGATCGACGGGCCGGACGGCAAGCTGGCGCTCGCCGATCTCGAGGCTCGCCTGCCGGGCGATCTCGGTAACCCGCACCATGCCCAGCCGGCGGCGATCAGCCTGACCCAGGCGACCGAGTGCGGCACCGCCTATCGTCCGGGCGAGATCGCCGCCATCTCGGCGCTGGCGCACCGCCATGGCCTCGCGGTCCATATGGACGGTGCGCGCTTCGCCAATGCGCTGGTCCATCTGGGCGTGAGCCCGGCCGAGCTCACCTGGCGTGCCGGCGTCGACGTGCTGTCGTTCGGCGCCACCAAGAACGGCGCGCTCGCGGCCGAGGCGATCGTGTTTTTCGATCCGGCACGGGCCAGGGACATGCCGTTCCGCCGCAAGCGCGCCGGGCATCTCTTCTCCAAGATGCGCTTCCTGTCGGCGCAGCTCGACGCCTATGTGACGGACGGGCTGTGGCTCCGCAATGCCCGCCACGCCAATGCGGCGGCCCAGCGATTGGCCGAAGGGCTTGGCCGCCTGCCGGGCGCGCGGCTTCGCCATCCGGTTGAGGCGAACGAATTGTTCGTGGAGTTGCCGGAACGGGTGATCACGGGTCTCGCCGCTGCCGGCGCCCAGTTCCACCGCTGGGAGGGGCCGACCAGCACCTGCATCCGGCTGGTCACCGCCTGGAACATCGGGGACGCCGAGGTGAGTGCGTTTCTGGAGGCGGCGAGTCGGCTCGCAGGCCGTTGATCCGCCGTCTGCGAATCCTGCGCCAACGCCGCTAAAAAACCATGAAAAAGCTGGCGGATAACCCCGGAAAATCACAGCGCCGCTGGTATGCGCTGAAAACATATTCGAGCCTACGAATTTCACTTGCATCGCCCGAGCGAAGGCGTATTTAGACCCCTGTTTGACGCACTCGCACGTGCCTATGGCCCTTCGTGGTTATGCAACGACGTAACGCGTCCTTTTTGGCAGAACCGGTCTGGTGGACCGGTCCCGAGAGGGAAGTCGGTATGTTTGCTAACTATGGCAGGGCCATGTGGTCCTGGTCCGCTGCGCGGAACGACATCCTACTGGGCGGCATCAATGCCGACAGTAGTCGAAGTTCGTGCTGAGGCGGTTTCACAAAAAAGCCGCAGAATAAATCGCAACTGCCGACCGTTTGGTCTGTGGTGGGTTTTCCACTTCCTTTGTCCCGGCAAAGTATCCGGGTGCGAAGAGGGGTGCGTCATCAATGCTCAAGGCTCGTTCCCGTGTCGCGGTCGGCCCGCTTCGCCGTCCCGTCATCACCCCCATCCCGCTCACCTCGGTGGACGCGCTCGTCGAGGAGTTGCGCCCGGTAGAGCCGATGGTCGCGATCCGTCCGCGCACGCTGCGCCGCACGGCCGAGCGCTTCGTCACCACTTTTCCGGGTGACGTGCTCTATGCCGTGAAGTGCAACCCGGAGCCGACGGTGCTGCGCGCGCTGTGGCGCGGCGGCGTGCGCCACTTCGACTGCGCCTCGCTCGGCGAGATCCGCGTCGTGCGCTCGCTGTTCGCCGATGCGCAGATCCACTACATGCATCCGATCAAGCAGGCGGCGGCGATCCGCGAGGCTTACGAGACGTTCGGCGTGCGCGACTTCTCGGTCGACTCGGCCGAGGAGATCGAGAAGATCGTGGCCGCGACCAACGGCGCCCGCGACCTCGGCATCTACGTCCGGCTCGCCATGCCCAAGGGCCAGACGGTCTATGACCTGTCGGGCAAGTTCGGCGCGCCCGCGGCCGAGATGCCGGCGCTGCTGCGCCAGGCGCGCGCGGCGGCCAAGGTCCTCGGCCTCTGCTTCCATGTCGGCTCGCAGTGCATGGACCCGGGCGTCTACGAGCGGGCGCTCGAGCTTGCCGGCCGGGTCATCGCCGAGGCGGGCGTCCAGGTCGACGGCATCGATGTCGGCGGCGGCTTCCCGGTCAGCTATCCGGACGTGACGCCGCCGGCGCTTGGGGCCTATTTCGAGGCGATCCAGCGCGGCTTCGCGCGGCTCGGCCTGGCGCAAGGCACGCGGCTCTGGTGCGAGCCGGGCCGGGCGCTGGTCGCGGCCGGCGCTTCGCTCGTCGTCCAGGTCGAGGCGCGCCGCGGCGACGTGCTCTACATCAACGACGGCATCTACGGCAACCTGTCGGACGCCGGCGTGCCGAAGTGGCGCTTCCCGGCACGGCTCGTGCGCAAGGCCGACGGCTCGGCCGTCGAGGCCTCGGCCGAGACGACCGGCTTCGCCTTCTACGGCCCGACCTGCGACAGCGCCGATTTCATGCAAGGCCCGTTCTTCCTGCCGTCCGATGTCAAGACGGGCGATTGGATCGAGCTCGGCCAGCTCGGCGCCTACGGTGCCTGTCTGCGTACCGCCTTCAACGGCTTCGACCGGGTCCTCCTGACGGAGGTTCGCGACGAGCCGCTGCTTACCACACCCGGCCATCTCGATGGTTCGGACGCGATCGTCGGCCAGCCGGCCGACCGGACCGTCCAGGCCTGACGGAGAGCCAATTCCACGTAACCCCGGGGATCCCGATGGATTTGACGGTGGCGCGTCCGGCAGGGCCGCCGCCGATGAAGGAACGACTGCCATGACCGCCAAGATTGCCCGCTTTCTCGAAGACACCCAGCCGCCGACCCCTTGCCTGGTCGTCGACCTCGATGTCGTCGAGGAAAGCTATCGGACGCTGCGCACGGTGCTGCCGCTCGCGCGCATCTTCTACGCGGTGAAGGCCAATCCGGCGGCGCCGATCCTTGACCGGCTGAACGGGCTCGGCTCGAGCTTCGACACGGCGAGCCGCGGCGAGATCGAGATGTGCTTGCGCGCCGGCGCCACGCCGGACCGGATCTCGTTCGGCAACACGATCAAGAAGGAGCGCGACATCGCCTTCGCCTACGAGGCGGGTGTCCGGCTCTTTGCGTTCGACAGCGCCGCCGAGCTTGCCAAGATCGCCGCGGCGGCGCCGGGCGCCAAGGTGTTCTGCCGCATCCTGGTCGAATGCGAGGGTGCCGAATGGCCGCTGTCGAAGAAGTTCGGCTGCTCGCCCGAGATGGCGGTCGAGCTCCTGTCGGCTGCGCGCGACCTGGGCCTCGATCCCTACGGCGTCTCGTTCCACGTCGGCTCGCAGCAGACGAACCTCGGTCAGTGGGACTCGGCGGTGGGCCGCGCCGCCGCCATGTTCTCGGTGCTGGCCGAGCGCGACATCGCGCTCAAGATGGTCAACCTGGGCGGCGGCTTCCCGGCGCATTACCGCCAGGGCGTCGAGCCGATCGAGCGCTATGCCGATGTGGTGATGACCGCCATCACCACCCATTTTGGCAACGACCTGCCCGAGATCATCATCGAGCCTGGCCGCTCGATGGTCGGCGACGCCGGTGTGATCCAGAGCGAAGTCGTGCTGATCTCGACCAAGGAGATCGGCGATGAGAAGCGCTGGGTCTATCTTGATGTCGGCAAGTTCGGCGGCCTCGCCGAGACGATGGACGAGGCGATCAAGTACAAGCTCCGGACGCCGCACGACGGCCAGGTCGGCGGCCCGATCGTGCTCGCAGGCCCGACCTGCGACAGCGCCGACATCCTGTACGAGAAGACCGAGTACGAAATGCCGTTCGCGCTCAAGATCGGCGACAAGGTGGAGATCCTCTCGACCGGGGCCTATACCTCCACCTACTCGGCAGTGTGCTTCAACGGCTTCGAGCCTTTGAGGACTTACTGCATCTAAACCGGGCAGAAGGTGCCGGAATCCTTCTCTGCATTCCGGCACTACTTCCGTGAGCCGTTCCAGGGTAGTCTGATGGGCGTTTGTCCCTTCGGCCTGGGCGGTTGCGGCTCGCCCTGAGCCGCAGAGATCTGAGAAGAACCGTTCCTGCCGCGTCATCCCCAGGTCCGGGACCGCGGTAGGAACATTGTGCTTGATGGCAGGCTGCCTGGAAACGGGCCGGCCTTGCCCGCCGTTTGCATAGCGGAGTCCGAAAGATTTTCCGCGAGGCGATCGGCGCGAGGCGTGAATGAAGCGGTAGAGGTGTCGAGATGGTTGAAAAAGTTGCCTTCGCAGGGCGCATTCTCATGCTGGGGTTCGGTAGCGTCGGCCAATGCACGCTACCGGTGATTCCACGCCATTTCGATATGCCGGTTGAGCGGATCTCAGTCATCGACGCGGACGACCACGAGGCTCAGTTCGCGCCGTTCGAGGCCATGGGCATGCGCTATCTCCGCGTCTGCCTGACGCCGGAGAATCTGGAGGGCATGCTGGCCCAGCACGCGGGCCCGGGCGATCTCATCATCAACCTGACGGCCGGCGTCGACGCGATCTCGATCATGGACTGGTGCCAGCATCGCGGCGTGCTCTATGTCGACACCTCGCTCGAGCCTTGGGCCGAGCTCTATGAGGATGCGAGCCTGCCGCCGTGGAAGCGGACCCACTATGAGAGCCACGAGGTGACGCGTGCGCGGGCGCGCAGCCACTGGCGGCCGGATGGGCCGACCTGCATCGTGACGCACGGCGCCAATCCCGGGATGGTCAATCACTTCGTCAAGGAAGCGCTCCTGACCATTGCCGAGCGCACCGGCACCCAGCCGGCATCCTCGCCCAAGACGCGCGCTGAATGGGCGGCGCTGGCGCAGGGGACCGGCACCAAGGTCATCCATATCGCCGAGCGCGACACGCAGCGCTCGTCGATCGCGAAGCACCCGGACGAGTTCGTCAATACCTGGAGCGTGCTGGGATATTGGGGCGAGGCCTACTATCCGGCCGAGCTCGGCTGGGGCAGCCACGAGAAGATGCTGCCGCCGAAAGCCCAGCATTTCACCCATGGGCCGGGCAATTGCATCTATATGCTGCAGCCGGGCGGCCAGACGCTGGTGCGCTCGTGGGTGCCGGACGGCGGTCCGATCTACGGCTTCGTCATCTCGCATTCCGAGAGCGTGACGCTCAGCGACTATTTCACTGCCTATGATAACGGCCGGCCGGTCTACCGCCCGACGGTGCATTACGCCTATCACCCGACGACCGACGCGATCGCGTCGCTGCGCGAGCTCATGATGCGCGACTGGCAGCCGGTGGAGCAGGAGCGGATCATGCAGGACGACATCGTCGACGGCATGGACGAACTGGGCGTGCTGCTGATGGGCCATGGGCTCGGCGCCTATTGGTACGGCTCGCAGCTGTCGATCCAGGAGGCGCGCGAGATCATCCCTGGGCAGAACGCGACGGCGGTGCAGGTCGTGGCCGGCGTGATCTCGGCCGCGGTCTGGGCCGCCCGGAACCCGCGCCGCGGCTATTGCGAGCCCGAGGCCCTGCCGCATGACGAGATCCTGGCGATCGCCCGGCCCTATCTCGGCCCCATGGTCGGGGTCGAGAGCGACTGGACGCCGCTCAAGGACCGCACGACCATGTTCCCGGAGCCGTGGCTCGACCGAACCGATCCCTGGCAGTTCTCGAACTTCCTGCTGCGCACTTGATCGGCCTCAGCGGATACCCCTAAGAAAAAGGCCGCCGTCCCGATAGGGCGGCGGCCTTTGTCGTTCGGGCGCGGGTGGCGGCGATCAGCCGCCGTTGGCCGCGATCTTCTGCTTCAGGATGTTGTCGAGCGCGTCGATGCCGGCCGAACCGCCGCCGTTGCGTTCGATGACCGAGCTGAACTCGGCGCGCTGGGTCACCGTCATGCTGAGGTTCTCGGCGACGACGTCGACGATCTTGAAGTTGCCGCCTTGCTTCTGGACCTTCCAGGTGATGTTGATCGGCGGGCCGCCGTTCGGCCGGACGATCTGGGACGAGACGCTGGCGCCTTCCGGATTGGACTGGCTGGCGCCCACGGTGAATTTCTCGCCGGAATATTGGCTGAACCGATTGGCGTAGACCGCCACGACATAGGTCGAGAACAGCTTCAGATATTCCTGCTGCTGCGCCGGCGTGGCCACGTTCCAATAGCGGCCGAGCACGAAGCGGCCGATATAGGCAACGTCGAAGCCGTCCGTGAACAGCTTGTTGAACGCGGCCTCGCGCTCTTTCAGGCCCATCTGCTTGTTCTGCAGGATCTGGATCGTCTGGTCGCCCAGGCCCTGGATGAACGTCGCCGGCTCGTCGGCCGCGCGGGCCGGGGCAGGGGACAACGCGATCATCAGGGCGGCACCCAGTGCCAGGGTGCTGGAGATGAACTTCCACATAGTCATTCGGCCTTCGCTTTCCCGTCGGCGCTCGCCGCCGTCGGTGTCGTCTGCGTTGCGGTCGGGCTGGCTGTGGCCGGGCTGGCGGCAGGTGCCGGACCTGGGTCGTAGGAAACCGATTTTGGCTGAGCCGGATTGGACGGCGACTTCGCCGCCTCGATATCCGCGTTGCGGCTCTGCCAATAGAGGCTGCGCACGGTCGCGTAGAAATCAAGCGAGCTGCGCTTCAGCTCGTCGATGTCCTCGATATGGTTGGCCCGCTCATTGACGAGGCCGACGCCGAGCCGGGCGTAGTTCACCTCGTCATAGCCATGGGCGCGGAACTCGATGCCGACGGGGTCGGCGATGCTATCGACGCCGAGGCCGATCGCGTCGCGCGGATTGGACGAATTCAGCAACGGCAGGACGATATAGGGGCCCGAGCCCACGCCCCAAGTCGCGAGCGTCATGCCGAAATCGGCGTCATGATAGGGGATCTTGCTGTCGGTGCCGACATCGATCAGGCCGCCCAGGCCCATGAAGGTGTTGAGCATGAACCGGCCGAACGTGTCGCCGAAGCGCTGCGGATTCCCTTCGAGCAGATCGTTCGCCATGATCATCGGGCTCTTGAGGTTGCGCAGCACGTTGCCGATGCCCGTGCGCACGAAGCCCGGCAGCACCCAGCGGTAGCCCTCGGCGACCGGCTCGAAGAAATATTTGTCGAGCGTCATGTTCATATCGAAGATGACGCGATTGACGTTCTCGTACGGGTCGTTCGTTTCGTCCTGGTTGTCGGACGTATCCGACGGCGTCGACGCGCACGATGCGAGCAGCATCGCGCTCAACAGTAGCGCGGTCGACGGGACGGAAAAGGGCCGGCGGGAAACCATGATCGAGGCTCGCTCTCGGATTTCGGGAGGATAAATCGGACGAGTCCCACCCGGAGCAGAAGGCCGGAAGGGCACAATATGCTTACTCGTTCCGCGACCGAGCCGGTGCGGTATCAGGCAGCACCGACGTCATATGGGTCTTACCATATGCGCAATCAATTGCCACCGCGTGCGACCGCAGAGTTCGGCGAACATACGGGAGCAGCTATGTAATTTCGCGAGACCGTGACTCCAAATGCACATTTCCTTTGCTTCTACATAAAGACATGTTTATATCGATCTATTCGAAATCCGATAGATCGCTAGAGGGAGACGGTGGGCGGTGGACGAGCTTCTGACCGGACTGAGAGCGGTTGCCGAGCCGACGCGGCTCAGGCTGCTGGCGCTCTGTTCCGAGAACGAGCTGACGGTGACCGAGCTCACGACGATCCTCGGCCAGAGCCAGCCGCGCGTGTCGCGCCACCTGAAGCTCCTGTGCGAGGGCGGCCTGCTCGAGCGATTCCGGGAAGGTAATTGGGTATTCTATCGGCTGGCGCGCCACGGCGGGCGCGGCCTTGCCGAACGGCTCGCCTCGCTGCTGCCGGCTGACGATCCGACCATCCTGCGCGACCGGGAGCGGCTGGAAGAGATCGAGCGCGAGCGCGAGCGGGCCGCTTCTGCCTATTTCGCCCAGAACGCCCACCGCTGGGATGCGATCCGCAGCCTGCATGTCGACGAGCGCGACGTCGAGGCGGCGCTCGACCGGTGCCTCGAAGGCCGCACCGTGCGCGACCTGCTCGATGTCGGCACCGGAACTGGGCGGATGCTCGAACTGTTCGCTTCCCGTGTCGAACGGGCGGTCGGCCTCGATCTGTCGCGCGACATGCTGGCGGTTGCCCGGGTCAATCTGGAGCGGGCGATGCTGCGCAACTGCACGGTGCGGCACGGCGATATGTATGCGCTGCCGTTCACGGTGCCGTCGTTCGACCTGGTCATCCTGCACCAGGTGCTGCATTTCGCCGAGCGGCCGGCCGAGGCGGTGGCCGAGGCGGCGCGCGTGCTCCGGCCCGGCGGCCGGCTGTTCATCGTCGATTTCGCGCCGCATCAGCTCGAGACGCTCCGCGAGGAGCATGCCCATCGCCGCCTGGGTTTCGCCGACGCCGAGGTGCGGGAATGGTCGGCCAAGGCCGGCTTGATGCCGCTCGCCCCGGTCCATCTGCCGGGCGAGCCCTTGACGGTCGCGATCTGGCCTGCCGAACGTCCCGCTGCCGCCGTCGGGCGCGCGCTCGGTGATGCCGTGGTGCCGGTGCAAAGAATTCTGGGAGAGGCCCATCCATGACCCAATCCACGCCCCACGTTGCTTCGACCCCCGTCGCCGTCTCGTTCGAGTTCTTTCCGCCCAAGACGGCCGAGATGGAGCAGAAGCTGTGGCAGGTCATCGAGCGGCTGGCGCCGCTCGGGCCCCGCTTCGTCTCCGTCACTTACGGCGCCGGCGGCTCGACGCGCGAGCGAACGCACGCGACGGTCCGGCGCATCCGGCACGAAACCGCGCTTGAGCCGGCGGCGCATCTGACCTGCGTCGGCGCCAGCCGGGACGAGATCGACGAGGTGGTGCGCGACTATTGGGCGGCCGGCATCCGTCATCTGGTGGCGCTGCGCGGCGACCCGCCGGCCGGAGCGAGCCGCTATGAGCCGCATCCCGGCGGCTATGCCTACGCCGCCGATCTGGTCGAGGGCATTCGCCGCATCGCCGATTTCGAGATCTCGGTCGCGGCCTATCCGGAGACCCATCCGGAAGCGACGAGCGCCGAGGCCGATCTCGACAATCTGAAGCGCAAGATCGACGCTGGCGCCACGCGCGCGATCACGCAGTATTTCTTCGAGGCCGACACCTTCCTCCGGTTCCGCGACCGGGCGAGAAAGGCCGGCATCACCGTGCCGATCGTGCCCGGCATCATGCCGGTCACCAACTTCGGCCAGATCGTGAAATTCTCCGCCGCCTGCGGCGCCACCGTGCCGGCGAGCCTCGCCCGCGCGTTTGAGGGGCTCGACGACGATCCGGAGACGCGCCGCATGGTGGCGGCGACCGTCGCGGTCGACCTCGTGCGCAAGCTCGAGGCCGAGGGTGTCGCCGATTTCCATTTCTATACGGTCAATCGCGCCGAGCTGACGGTCGCGATCTGCCACATGCTGGGTGTCCGCGCACCGCTCGGTGCGCTACCGTCCGCGCCCGCCCTCGCCGTTTAGCATCAGATTCCAGGACTCATCCCGATGGCCCATTTCCTCGACGTGCTGTCCCATCGCGTGCTGCTGTGCGACGGCGGCATGGGCACGCGCGTTCAGGCGACCGAACTCGATGTCGAGCGCGATTATCTCGGCCACGAGAACTGCACCGACATCCTGTGCGAGAGTCGGCCCGACCTCGTCCGCCAGATCCATGTCGGCTATCTCGAAGCCGGCGCCGACATGGTCGAGACCAACTCGTTCGGCGCCTCGCCGCTGACGCTCGGCGAGTTCGGCCTGGCCGACAAGGCGTTCGAGCTCAACCGCCGGGCGGGCGAGCTCGCGCGTGAGGCGATCGAGAGCTTCGCCGACGGGCGCCAGCGTTTCGTGCTGGGCTCGATCGGCCCCGGCACGCGCCTGCCGACGCTCGGCCACGTCGGCTATCAGACGCTCGAGGACGGGCTCGCGGTTCAGGCCTCGGGCCTGATCGCCGGCGCGGTCGACGCGATCCTGATCGAGACCTGCCAGGACCCGCTGCAGATCAAGGCCGCGGTCAACGGCGCCAAGCGCGCGAGGCTGGAGGCCGGCACCGACACGCCGATTCTGGTGCAGGTGACGATCGAGACGACCGGCACGCTCCTGGTCGGCGCCGACATCGCGGCGGCGGCGACGGTGATCAACGCGCTCGACGTGCCGCTCATCGGCCTCAACTGTGCCACCGGCCCGCAGGAGATGGCCGAGCATGTCAAATGGATCGGCGAGAACTGGCCGGGCTTCATCTCGGTGCTGCCCAATGCCGGCCTGCCGGAGCTGGTCGACGGCAAGGCGCATTATCCGCTGACCCCGCAGGAGCTCAGCCAGTGGCTGGAGCGCTTCATCCGCGAGGACGGCATCAACATGATCGGCGGCTGCTGCGGCACCGACGTGCCGCATATCGAGGCGCTCGACCACATGCTGCGCCGGCTGGGGCCGGACAAGTACCGGCCTGCACCGGTCAAGCGCACCTCGCTCTGGGTCCCGGGCGTCGCCTCGCTCTACGGCCAGGTGCCGTTCCGGCAGGAGAATGCCTATCTCTCGATCGGCGAGCGCTGCAACGCCAACGGCTCGAAGAAATTCCGCCAGCTGCAGGACGCCGGCGACTGGGACGGCTGCGTCGAGGTTGGGCGCGAGCAGATCAAGGAAGGCTCGCACACGCTTGACGTCTGCACCGCTTTCGTCGGTCGCAACGAGGTCGCCGACATGACCGAGGTCGTCTCCCGCATGCGCGGCGCGGTCTCGGCTCCGCTCGTCATCGATTCGACCGAGCTCGGCGTGCTCGAGGCGGCGTTGAAGCTCTACGGCGGCAAGCCGATCATCAATTCGATCAATTTCGAGGACGGCGAGACGCCGGCCGAGAAGCGCATGGAGCTCGCCCGCCGGTTCGGCACCGCCGTCATCGCGCTGACGATCGACGAGACCGGCATGGCGAAGGACGCCGACGCCAAGGTTCGCATCGCGAAGCGGCTCTACGAGTTCGCCTGCGTCAAGCACGGGCTGCCGGCCTCGGACCTGATGTTCGACCCCCTCACCTTCACGATCGCGACCGGCAACGAGGACGACCGCCGGCTGGGCCTGGAGACGCTCGATGCGATCGAGCGCATCTCGAAGGAGATGCCGGAGTGCCAGATCATCCTCGGCCTCTCGAACATCTCGTTCGGCTTGAACCCGGCGGCGCGCCACGTGCTGAACTCGGTCTACCTCGACCACGCGCTCAGGCGCGGGCTCACCGGTGCCATCGTTCACGTCTCCAAGATCCTGCCGCTGCACAAGATCCCCGAGGAGGAGGTGCGCGTCGCCGAGGACCTGATCTTCGACCGGCGGCGTGACGGCTACGACCCGCTGCAGGCGTTCCTGGCGCTGTTCGAGAACCGCACGGCGGCCAAGACCGAGAAGAAGAGCCGTCCGGAATCGGTCGAGGAGCGCTTGAAACTCAGGATCGTCGACGGCGACCGCATCGGCCTTGATGTGGATCTAGACGAGGCTATGCGCACTTATCCGCCGCTCGACATCATCAACAACATCCTGCTCGACGGCATGAAGGTGGTGGGCGAGCTGTTCGGCTCGGGCAAGATGCAGCTGCCGTTCGTCCTCCAGTCGGCCGAGACCATGAAGGCGGCAGT
The DNA here is from genome assembly GCF_014643535.1 of Aliidongia dinghuensis. Lineage (NCBI taxonomy): Bacteria > Pseudomonadati > Pseudomonadota > Alphaproteobacteria > Rhodospirillales > Dongiaceae > Aliidongia > Aliidongia dinghuensis. The sequence continues at coordinate 271,283 of NZ_BMJQ01000005.1, forward strand.
GGCCTTCCTCGAGCCGTATATGGAGAAGGCCGAAGGCCAGCAGAAGGGCACGATCGTGCTCGCCACGGTCAAGGGCGACGTCCACGACATCGGCAAGAACCTGGTCGACATCATCCTGACCAACAACGGCTACAAGGTCGTCAATCTCGGCATCAAGCAGCCGATCCAGTCGATCCTGCAGGCGGCGGTCGAGCACAAGGCCGACGCGGTCGGCATGTCGGGCCTGCTCGTCAAGTCGACCGTGGTGATGCGTGAGAACCTGGAGGAGATGACGCGCCAGGGCCTCGACGTGCCGGTCGTGCTCGGCGGCGCTGCGCTGACGCGCCGTTATGTCGAGGAGGATTGCGTCAAGTCCTACGGCTCCGGCCGGGTCGCCTATGCTGGCGACGCGTTCGATGGCCTCTCGCTCATGGAAAAGGTCGTCGGCGGCAAGTTCGACACCTACCTGACCGAGGTCCAGACGAAGCGGGTCGGCCGCCCGGTCAACGACCGGCGCAAGCTCGGCCAGGCGGCGGAGCCGGCGAAGCCGCTCCGGCCGGTCGATGTCGAGGAAATCCGCCTGCGCCGTGCCGAGCTCACGCGCGACACGCCCGTGCCGGTGCCGCCGTTCTGGGGGGCCCGCACCATCGCGCGCGCGCCGGTCAAGGCGCTGGTGCCGTTCCTCAATGAGCGGATGCTCTACCAGTTCCAGTGGGGTTTCCGGAAGGACGGCCGCACGCTCGACGAGTTCAAGGCCTGGGCGCACAAAGAGCTCCGCCCGACGCTCCAGCGCATGCTCGACATCGTGCAGCAGGAGGACATCCTGGTGCCGCAGGCGGTCTACGGCTTCTGGAAATGTGCCGCCGAGGGCAACGACGTCATCCTCTATGCGGAGGATGGCCGGCGCGAGATCACTCGCTTCAGCTTCCCGCGCCAGGCGAAGGAGGGCGGGCTCTGCATCGCCGACTTCTTCCGCGATGTCGCCGACCCGGAGCGCGACGTGATCGGGCTGCAGGTCGTCACCATGGGCGAGCGGGCCTCGAGCGTGGCGCGGCAATGGTTCGCCGAGAACCGGTACCAGGACTATCTCTACCTGCACGGGCTCTCGGTCGAGATGGCCGAGGCGATGGCGGAATATGTCCACAAGCGCATTCGCGCCGAGCTCGGTTTCTCCGCCGACGAGGCGCGCGACCTCGACGCGCTCTTGAACCAGCGGTACCGCGGCTCGCGCTATTCCTTCGGCTATCCGGCCTGCCCGAATCTGGCCGACCAGAAGCCGATCCTCGAGCTGCTGAAGGCGCACGAGATCGGCATCATGCTGACCGACGAGGACCAGCTCGACCCCGAGCAGTCGACGAGCGCCATCGTGGTGCATCACCCGCAGGCGAAGTATTTCTCGGTGTGATGGGGTCCTAATGGACGAAGGGCGGCCTCGCAGCCGCCCTTCGCCAGCCGGATATGGTGATCAGCCGCCCGTCTTGCCGGTCCCGCCGCCAGTCTTGTGGTCGAGCGCGCTGCCGTCGAAGATCTGGACATTGTTCGGCTGCGAATCGCCCGTGGGCTTCAAGTGGCTGCCGGTCGAGATCGACCCGTCGCTGGTATATTGCGGGATCTTGCCATAGGGCGAGTCGCAAGCCGCGAGGGTGACGGCCGCAAGGGCCAGCAGGACGAGAACGCGCATTCTTTTGAGAATCTCCACCGCAATCTAGGCCGACCCTGGGCCTTGCATAAGCCTTCGGGCCTAGTTGCGGTGACTATGGCGCATTCCCGTATGGCGGGTCACTGCCTTTTTCAACTCAACCGATCGTTTCCGCATGGTGGCAAGCGACCATGTGACCTTCGAGCGCCCGCAGCTCCGGCCGTTCCGCACTGCAGCGGTCGGTCGCATAGGGGCAGCGCTTGTGAAAGGCGCAGCCGCTCGGCGGGTTGAGCGGCGAGGGCAGCTCGCCCTTGATCGCGACCGAGGTCTGGCGATGGGCCGGGTCGACCGACGGCGTCGCTGCCAGAAGGATGCGCGTATAGGGGTGGCGCGGTGCCGAGAAGATCGTCGCCTTCGGCCCATGCTCGACCGGCCGGCCCAGATACATGACCATGACGTTGTCGGCGATGTGCCGCACGACCGACAGGTCATGGCTGATGAACAGGTAGGCGAGCCGGAACTCCTCCTGCAGGTCCATCATCAGGTTCAGCACCTGGGCCTGGATCGAGACGTCGAGCGCCGAAACCGGCTCGTCGGCAACGACGACGCGGGGCCGGAGCATCAGCGCGCGGGCGATCGCGATGCGCTGGCGCTGCCCGCCCGAGAACATGTGCGGATAGCGGCCGTAATGGTCCTGGCGCAATCCGACCTTGGCCATCATGGCGCGCGCCGTCTCCTGCCGCTCGGCGGCGTTGCCTCGGCGGTTGATGGCGAGCGGCTCCTCCAGGATCGAGCCCACCGTCTTGCGCGGATTGAGCGAGCCGTACGGGTTCTGGAACACCATCTGCACACCCAGGCGCAGCTGGCGGAGTGCCGAGGAATCGGCGCCGGACGTCGGCTTGCCGTCGATCCAAAGCTCGCCCTCGGTCGGCGTCTCGAGCAGGGTTGCGACCCGGGCAAGCGTCGACTTGCCGCAGCCGGACTCGCCGACCACGGCCAGCGTCCGCCCGGCCTCGAGCGTGAAGGATACGCCGTCGACCGCCTTGACCAGCGCCTTCTTGCGGAACATGCCGCCGCCGATCTCGTAATGACGGCGGACGTCGCGGGCTTCCATCAGCGGCTCGGTCATCGGGCCACCTCTTGGGCGCCGGGATAGGCATTGGTCGGCTGGCCCGCCGCGTCGAGCGGGAAATGGCAGCGGGCGCGGCCGCCGGGCGCGCTGAGGAGCGCCGGCTGGTGTGCCACGCAGGCCTCCACCTGGAAACGGCAGCGCGGGTTGAACAGGCAGCCCTCGGGCCGGTCGTCGATGCCGGGAACGACGCCCGGGATGGTCGGCAGGCGTCGCCGGCCGATCGCGCGCTCCGGCAGCGCGTCGAGCAGCGCCGCGGTATAGGGATGGCGCGGCGCCTGGAACAGATCGTCCGTCCGCTGCTCCTCGACCAGCTGGCCGGCATACATGACCTGGACGCGTTCGGCCGTCTCGGCGACGACGCCCATGTCGTGGGTGATGAGGATCAGGCCCATGCCGCGCTCGCGCTGCAGCGAGACGAGCAGGTCCAGGATCTGCTTCTGAATGGTCACGTCGAGCGCCGTCGTCGGCTCGTCGGCAATCAGCAGGCGCGGGTTGCATGCGATCGCCATGGCGATCATCACGCGCTGGTTCATGCCGCCTGACATCTGGTGCGGGAACGACTTGAGCCGCGTCTCCGGCGCCGGGATGCCGACCTGATGCAGGAGCTCGATCACTCGGTCGCGCACCTTGTCCTTGGGCACCACGCCATGGGTCTTGAGCGCCTCGCCGATCTGCCAGCCGATCGGGAAGCACGGGTTGAGCGACGACATCGGCTCCTGGAACACCATGGCGATGTCCTTGCCGATGAGCCGGCGCCGGTCGCGCGGGCTGATGCCGAGCAGATCGATGCCGTCGAACTTCATGACGTCGGCCGTGACTTTGCCCGGGTAGCCGATAAGGCCCATGAGCGCCAGCATGGAGACGCTCTTGCCGGAGCCCGATTCGCCGACGACGCACAGGATCTCGCCCGGGTCGAGGTTCATGTCGAGCCGGTCGACGGCGCGGAACAAGCCGCGCGACGTCGCGAACTCGACGGTAAGGTTGCGGATTTCGAGGGCGGACATCAGCGCTTCAGCTTCGGATCGAGGGCGTCGCGCAACCCGTCGCCGAACAGGTTGAAGGCGAGCACGGTGATGAGGATGGCGAGGCCGGGGAAGGTCAGCATCCACCAGGCGCGCTGGTAATACTGCAGGGCGCCGGCCAGCATCGTGCCCCATTCCGGCGTCGGCGGCTGGGCGCCGAGGCCGAGGAAGCTCAAGGCCGCCTCATCGAGGATGGCGCTCGAGAAGCCGAGCGTCGCCTGGACGATGAGCGGCGCCACGCAATTCGGCAACACCGTGATCAGCATGAGCCGGAGCGTGCTGGCGCCGGCGCAGCGCGTCGCTGTCACATAGTCGCGCGCGAGTTCCGAGAGGGCCGCGGCGCGCACGAGCCGCGTGTAGTGCGGCAGCGTCACGATCGACACGGCGAACATGGCGTTCAAGAGGCTCGGATGGCCCAGGATCGCGACGATGACGACGGCCAGCACCAGGCTCGGGAACACGAGCAGCACGTCCATGAGCCGCATCAGCACGATGTCGACGAGCCCGCCGGCGAAGGCGGCGCTCAAGCCCAGGAGCGTGCCGACGGCAAGCGACAGGGTGACGACGATGCAGCCGATGATGAGCGACAGCCGGGCGCCGTGGATGAGGCGCGACAAGATGTCCCGGCCGAGGTCGTCGGTGCCGAGCGGGAACTGGAGTGTGCCGCCGTCGACCCAGGCCGGTGGGGCCAAGAGCGAGGAGCGGAACTGCTCGATCGGCGAATGGGGCGCCACGAACTCGGCACCGATCGCGATCACGATCAGCACGATCATGATGCCGAGGCCGAGGAGGGCGCCGCGGTTCTCGGCGAACGAGTTCCAGAAAGCGGCGAGGCGGCTGGGCGGCGGCCGGAGAGCCGCGCGGCCGTTGGCGGTGTCGATCGTCGCCATCAGCGTCGGATCCTGGGATTGAGAAAGCCGTAGGTGAGGTCGACGCCGAAATTGACCAGCATGACCAGGCTCGCGACCAGGAGCACGCCGCCCTGCAGCACCGGATAGTCGCGGCGCTGCACGGATGCGACCAGCCAATGGCCGACGCCGGGCCAGGAGAAGATCGTCTCGGTCAGGATGGCGCCGCCCAGGAGCGTGCCCACCTGCAGGCCTATCACGGTCACGACCGGGATGAGCGCGTTGCGGAGCGCGTGGATCAGCACGACCCGCGGGGCGCCCAAGCCTTTCGCCCGCGCGGTGCGGATATAATCCTCGTTCAGCACCTCGAGCATGGCGGAGCGCGTCATGCGCGCGACGGTCGCGAGCGGGATGGTGCCGAGCACGATCGCCGGCAGGATCAGATGGCTGAAGGCCGAGGTCACCGCACCCTGGTCGTCGGAGAACCAGGCGTCGATCAGCATGAAGCCGGTCACGGGCTCGATGTAGAAGGCATCCGAGATCCGGCCCGAGACCGGCGTCCAGCCGAGCCCGACCGAGAAGATCAGGATCATCATCAGGCCCCACCAGGGGATCGGCATCGAGGCGCCGGTCACCGACAGGCCCATCAGGCCATAATCGAACGGCGAGCCGCGCTTGACCGCGGCGACGACGCCCAGCGGCAGGCCGACCAGGATCGCGAACAGGATGGCGCAGACCGAAAGCTCGACCGTCGCCGGGAACAGTTCGGTGAATTCCTGCCAGACCGGCTGCTTGGTCACGACCGAGATGCCGAGGTCGCCTTTGGCCACCTGCAGCTCGTAGTCGACGAACTGCCGCCACAGCGGCTGGTCGAGCCCCGCCTCGTGGCGGAGTTCGGCGAGCCGCTCGGGCGCGATGCCGCGCTCGCCGAAGCGCACCTCGATCGGGTCGCCCGGGACGAGCCGGATGAGCGCGAAGGTCAGCAACGTCACGCCGATGAAGGTCGGAATGATCAGGCTGACCCGTCGGAGAATGAATCGGAGCAAGGGTGTCCCGTCAGGCGAGAATGAAAAGCGCGGACCGGGGCAGCGGCGACGCCCGCCGCCCCGGTCCGGACCGTTACTTCAGGTCGACCTGGTCGAACTGATGCTTGCCGAACGGGCTCATGGTGTAGCCCGTCACGTTCGCCCGCATCGGCATGAACACGACCGAATGCGCGATCAGGAAGAACGGCGCCTCGTCGTGCATGATGACCTGGGCCTGCAGATAGAGCTTCTTGCGCTCGTTCTGGTCGGTCAGCGTCGCCGCCTTGTTGATCAGGTCGTCGAACTGCTGGTTGCACCATTTGCTGGCGCTGCCGCCACCCGGACGGGCCGCGGCACAGCTCGACAGCGGCACGAAGAAATTGTCCGGGTCGCCGTTGTCGCCGGTCCAGCCGAGTTCGGCCGCCTGATGCTCGCCCTGCTGGACGCGCTTCCTGTATTCGCCCCATTCGTAGCTGACGATGTTCGCCTTGATGCCGACCTTGGCGAGATCGGACTGCATCAGCTCGGCGATGCGCTTGGCGTCCGGGTTATAGGGACGCTGCACCGGCATGGCCCAGAGGTCGGTCTCGAAGCCGCTCGGATATCCCGCGTCGGCCAAGAGCTTCTTGGCGGCCTCGGGGTCGTACTTGTAGTCCTGGATGTCGTTGTTGTAGGCCCACATCGTCGGCGGGATCAGGTTCTTCGCCGGCTGGCCGGCACCCTGATAGACCGCGTCCAGGATGGCCTTCTTGTCGATCGCCTCGTTGACGGCGATGCGCACGCGCTTGTCGTCGAACGGCTTCTTCTGGTTGTTGAAGGCGAGATAGCCGATGTTGAGGCCCGGCTGCTCCATGAGCTGCAGCGTCTTGTCGCCCTTGATCGACGGCAGATCGGCAATGTTCGGGAACGACATGACCTGGCATTCGTTGGCCCGCAGCTTGGCGAGACGTACTGCCGGATCCGTGGCGATCGAGAACACCAGGCTGTCGATCTTCGGCTTCGGCCCCCAATATCCCTTGAAGGCCGTGTAGTTGATCTTCGAGTCCTTTTCGTAGTGCTTGAACTCGAAGGGGCCCGTGCCGATCGGCTGCTGGTCGATCTGCTCCGGCTTGCCCTTCTTCAGAAGGGCGTCGGCATATTCCTTGGATTGGATCGACATGAAATCCATGGCCATGTCGGCCAGGAACGGCGCGTTCGGCCCGGTCAGCGTGACCTTGATGGTATAGGGGTCGACCTTCTCGACCGACTTCAGGAGCTTCGGGAAGCTCATGTCGTTGAAGTAGTCGTAAGAGCCGCCGGACACCTTGTGATAGGGATTGTCGTCCTTCCATTGCCGCTCGAACGAGAAGATCACGTCGTCGGCGTTGAAATCGCGCGTCGGCTTGAAGTCGGCATTGGAATGCCACTTCACGCCCTTGCGCAGATGGAAGGTATAGACCGTGCCGTCGGCCGACACGTCCCACTTCTCGGCCAGGCCCGACTCGACTTCGGTCGTGCCGTGCTTGAACTCGACCAGCTTGTTGTAGACCGGCAAGTTGGCGTCGAAGGTCGTGCCGGTCGTATTGATTTGCGGGTTGAAGTTTTCCGGCGCGCCTTCCGAGCAATAGACGAGCGTCTTAGCCTGAGCGCTCATTGCGCCCATGAACCCGAATGCCGCCAGCGCACAGGCTGCGGCCATGGCCTTGTGGGTCATCCTAACGTGTTCTCCTCTGTCGGTACCACGGCGTCCTGGCGGTGCTCTCCCCCCGACCGCCCGACGCTTCTGTTGGCGGGTGCATTAGACCACCTTTACGGTGCCTGTCAAACCGCACCGGAGCCGGTGCGGGCGCCCGGCGCCAAGCCCTCGACATTTATGGCAAAGTGCCGTGCCGGCCGCGATTTTCGCGCGGCCGGCATTCCGACCGGCCGGCGATCCGGCGTATAGTCGTTCCCGCCATGGAATTCCAGACGCCCTTCTCCGTCCACAGCGAGACGGTCCGACCCGAGTGGATCGACTACAACGGCCACATGAACGTCGCCTATTACGTGCTGGTGTTCGACCACGCGACCGACGCGCTGTTCGATGCGCTCGGCCTCGGCGCCGATTATCGCCAGGCCCGCGACCTGTCGCTGTTCGCGGTCGAGTCGCACATTCGCTACACGCGGGAACTGGCGCTGGGTGATCCGGTCCGGGTCGAGAGCCGGATCCTGGGCGCGGATGCCAAGCGGCTGCATTTCGGGCATGAGATGTTCCACGGCACCGGCGGCTGGCAGGCGGCGACGATCGAGCTCATGGCGGTGCATGTCGATTTGGCCACGCGGCGGACGGCCGCCTTCCCGTCGGACCGGCGACCGGTGATCGATGCGGCGGCGGCGGCGCACGCCCGGCTACCCGCGGCCGATTGGGTGGGGCGCCGCATCGTCCTGCCGCCGCCGCTGCGCTAGGGCCGGCCGATCATGCGCCCCACGTCGACCGCCGTGCCGGCGGGCTTCTTCGCGACACGCCGGCGCTGGCTCGAGCTGCGCTGGCGACTGCTGCAGCGCGCGCTCACGCACAGCGCGTTCCGCGACGACGAGCTCGCCTTCCTTGGCATCGCGGCCGTGGCGGGCGTGCTTGCGGCCCTCTGCGTCGTCGTGATGCGGATCATCGTGACGGCGATCCATGTCACCGCCTTCCAGATCCCGGCGGGCCAGCCGCTCAGCATGGGCGGTGTGCGGGAATGGCCGCTCGTGCTGATCGTGCCGGTCGCGGGCGGCCTCGCCGTCGGCGCCGTCACCTGGGCGATCCGCCGCAAGCGGCCGCACGAGATCGTCGACGCGATCGAGGCGAACGCGCTCTACGGCGGCCGCATGTCGGTGCGCGACAGCCTCAACCTGGCACTCCTAAGCATGCTGTCTTCCGGCGTCGGCGCCTCGGTCGGGCTCGAGGCTGCCTATACTCAGATCGGCTCCGGCCTCTCGTCGCAGCTGGCGGAATTCCTGAAGCTCCGGCGCGACGACCGGCGCACGCTCGTCGGCTGCGGTGCCGCCGCCGCCATCGCCGCCGCCTTCAATGCGCCCTTGGCCGGCGCGTTCTTCGCGTTCGAGCTGATCCTCGGCAGCTATACGCTTGCCCAGCTGGCACCGGTCACGATCGCCGCACTCGCCGGCACCTTCGTCACGCGCTGGGTGTTCGGCGACGACCCGGTCTTCACGGTCAGCCACGGGGTGCATATCCACGGCTGGGACTATGCCGTCTTCTTAGGCCTCGGGCTACTCTCGGCGCTGGTCGGCATCGTCGTCATGCGCGGCGCCACCGCGACCGAAGGCTGGCTCCGGCAGCATGTCCCGCCGGCCTGGCTCCGGCCCGGAATCGGTGCCATCCCGGTCGGCCTTTTGGCGCTGGTCTGGCCCCAGGTGTTGGGCAGCGGCCGTGGCGGCATCGAGCTCGATCTCCATACGGCACTGCCGCTGCCGTTCCTGATCGGGCTGGTGCTGGCCAAGATCGCCGCCTCGGCGATCTCGATCGGCGCCGGCTTCCGCGGCGGCCTGTTCAGCTCGGCCCTGTTCATCGGCAGCCTGATGGGCGGCGCCATCGCCATGCTGATCGACCGGCTGGTGCCGGCGGCGGTGCTGGACCCGCTCGCCTATTCGCTGGTCGGCATGGGCACGGTCGCGGCCGCGATCGTCGGCGCGCCGACCGCGATGATCCTGCTCGTGCTCGAGGCGACCGGCGATTTCGCCGCGACGGTCGGCGCCATGGTCGGCGTCGTCGCGGCTTCGATCGCGGTCCGCCACTGGTTCGGCTATTCGTTTGCGACCTGGCGCTTCCACACGCGCGGCCTCAAGATCCGCAGCCCCGAGGACGTGGCCTGGTTCGACGAGATCAAGGTCGGCCGCCTGATGCGCAGCGATCCGAAGACCGTGCCGGTCGACATCACCATCGCGGCGCTGCGCCGCGCCTACCCGCTCGGCAGCACCAAGCAGGTGTTCGCGATCGAGGACGGCAAGCTCGCCGGCATGATCGATCTGTCTGAAGCCTACGGGCCCGACCTCGAGGGCGATCCGGCCGTGCTGACCGCGCGCGGGCTCGTCCATGATGCGCCGTTCCTGCTGCCGACCGACGGCTTGCGCCAGGCGCTGGCCGCGTTCGGCGAGTCCCGGCTCGAAACCCTGCCGGTCGTGAACGATCGGAACGCCCGGCAGACCGTGGGCTACCTGACCGAAGCCTATGCGCTCAGGCGCTACGCCCAGGAACTGGAGCGCCGGCGCGGCGAATCGGACGGCGGCTCCAGCCTGTTCGGCGGTACCCCGTCCACCCCCTAGGCCCAGGGATCGTAGCTGCCGAAGCTCCAGACGTTGCCTTCGGGATCGCGTGCGGAATAGCCGCGGCCGCCGTAATCCTTGTCGTTCGGTCCCTCGAGGATCTCGGCGCCGGCGGCGCGTGCGCGCCCGGCGTGCGCATCGACGTCGTCGACGACCAGGTACAGCCCCATTGTCGCGCCGCCGGCCTCGGCGACCGTCTTCATCCTCGCCGCCCGGGCGTAGTCGGTATCGGCGACGCTGCTGATCATGACCATCCGGTCGCGCCAGGTCAGCTGCGCGTGCTGGACGATGCGCGGGTCGTGCTCGTCCAGATAGATCGCGTGGCGTTCGAACCCGAACGCGGCGCTGAGGAAGTCGATCGCGCGCGGGGCATCGACATAGCGAAGCGTGGGGATGATCTCGTGTCGCATAGGCCTGCCTCCTTGAAAACCTGTCGTCGGCTGCTGCCGTCGCGGTCCGGTCTAGCGCCGCCCTGCCTAAGACCTAAGCCTCGATCGGGAGGGCGAGCTCGGTCATGAGCCGGTCGGGCGCTGTCGTGGTGGGATCGCTGATGTAGATCTCGAGCGGCGGCGCCGCGCGCAGCGTGACGCCGCTCTGCGGCAGCCACAGGCCGAACAGCCGGTCGAACGCCTCGCCGATCTGCGTGTAGGGGCCGACCAGCCGGTAGACCGCGTAGGGGCCGCCGGCGATGTCAAGCCAGCGCACCTCGTCGTCCGACAATACCGGCTCCGGTCCTGGGCTGAGGCCAAAGCAGGCGTCGTAGCGGATCTGCTCGGCGGGCACCTGCGTCGGGTCGTCGTAGGACACGCCGATGCAGGCGTCGATGCGCTGCGTCAGCTCGCGCTGGCGCATCCACAGCCAGAGCGCGTCCCAGACGCGTGGCACTTCCGGATAGGGGCCGAGCTTGCGCATGGCGAGCACGCGACGGGCCGGCAGCTCTCTCAATTCCACGTCCATGGGCACACCTCGCTTGATGTCCTGGTCGATCTCGGCATGCCGACGCCGATAGTCGGTGGGCGGCATGCCGGTGAAGCTCGCGAAGGCGCGGGCGAAGCCGCGGCCGCTGTCGAAGCCGGCCTCGATGGCGATATCGATGACCGGTCGCTGACTGGTGCTGAGCGCTGCGGCGGCGCGCAGCAAGCGCAACCGGCGGACCGTGTCGGCCACCGTCTCGCCAGTCATGCCGCGGTAGATGCGATGGAAATGGAACGGCGAGAAGCAGGCGACCTCGGCCAGCCGCTCGTAGGACAGCGCCTCGTCGAGGTTGGACCGCAGGTGGTCCATCACCTTGAGGATGCGCCGCCGATAGTCCCGTTCCGTGGTCTGCCGCATCGTCCTTGACCGTCCGTGGCTTCGGTCGGGCACTCTAGCGGTGGGGTGCTCCGGTGGCGCGACCGGGTTTGCGCAATCAGTCCTCGCCTGGATGGGGCACGGGGACGGCGGTCGGCTGCGGCTGGACCGCTGGGCTGCGCGTCGTCACCCGCCGGGCGAGCCGGGCCAGTGCCAGATGGACGACGGGCGTCGTATAGAGCGTCAGCACCTGCGAGATCATCAGGCCGCCGACGATGGCGATGCCGAGCGGCCGCCGGAGCTCGAAGCCGGTGCCGGAGCCCAGTGCCAGTGGCAGCGCGCCGACAAGGGCTGCGAGCGTCGTCATCATGATCGGCCGGAAGCGCACGCGTGCCGCCTCGAAGATTGCGTCCTCGGGCCCCAGGCCCTGCTCGCGCTCCGCCTGCAGCGCGAAGTCGACCATCATGATGGCGTTCTTCTTGACGATGCCGATCAGCAAGATGATGCCGATGACCGCGATGACGCTCAAGTCGAAGCCCATCAGCATCAGCATGGCAAGCGCGCCCAGGCCGGCGGACGGCAGGGACGACAGGATCGTCAGCGGGTGCACCAGGCTCTGGTAGAGGATGCCCAGCACGATATAGACGACCAGGATCGCCGCCGCGATCAGCCCAGGCTGGGATGCCAGCGACCGCTCGAACTCGCCGGCATTGCCGTCGAACGAGGTCTGCAGGCCGGGCGGCTTGCCCACCTCGTTCTCCATGCGATGGATGGCGTCGACCGCCTGGCCGAGGGCGATGCCGGGGGCGGTCGAGAAATTGACGATGGCGGATGGCAATTGGCCGCGGTGGCGGACGACGAGCGGCGCGCTGCCGGTCTCGATATGGCTGACCGTACTCAGCGGCACCAGCGCGCCGCTGTCCGAGGCAACGTCCAGCGTCTCGAGCGCGCGCTCGTCCAGGCGGAAATCCCGGTCGGCCTGCAGGATGACGTAGCTCTGGTAGGAATCGCCGTAGACCTCGACCACCTTGCGCTGGCCGAACGCGTCATAGAGCGTGTTGTCGATCGCCTGGACATGCACGCCCAGGCGCGCCGCCGTCGCCCGGTCGATCACCACCTTCACCGTCGGCGTCCGTTTCTGGCTGTCGGACGTGACCTCGCGCAGCTCTGGCAGCTTCTTCAAGGCCTGGGTCAAGACCGGCGCCCAATGGTCGAGCTCGGCGGCCGACGGGTCGGTGATCTGATAGGCATAGTCGCCCGAGGTCGGCGTCGAGCCGATGATGATCTCGCTCTGGGCCCGGACGGAGGTCACGACGCCCGACACCGCCGCCGTCGCCCGGCGCAGGCGGGCCACCACGTCCTGGGTGCTCGGCCGCTGATCGGCCGGCTTCAGGATGACCCAGGACTGGGCGTTGTTGGCGGAGTTGAGGTAGGTCCAGGCCATTTCGACGGCCGGGTCGGCCCGGACGATCTCGTCGACCCTGAGCGCCAGCGCCGTCATGTTCGCGGGCGCCGTGTCGGGGGCCGCATCCATGATGACGTCTATCCGGCCGTTGTCCTGCTGCGGAAAGAAGCCCTTGGGAATGGTGTAGAACAACCAGCCCGTCATCAGCACGGTGCCGAAGAAGAGCGCGAGCATCACGCCGCTGTGGCGGAGTGCTGAGGCGAGGCTGCGCTCGTAGCCGCGCGTCAGGCCGGTGACCGCCCGCTCGCAGGCGCGGACGAAGGCGTTCTGCCGGCCGGGCCGGTGCGGGCGCACGAAGCGCGCGCACATGGCGGGGGTAAGCGTCACGGAGACGAAGGCCGAGATCAGGATCGCGGCGCTCACCGCGACGCCGAACTCGCGGAACAGGCGCCCGACGAAGCCGCCCATGAACAGGATCGGGATGAAGACCGCGACCAGCGACAGCGTCATGGACGCGATCGTGAAGGCGACTTGTTTGGTGCCGCGGATCGTGGCGGTGATCGGCGGCTCGCCGGCCTCGACATGGCGCGACACGTTCTCGATCACGACGATCGCATCGTCGACGACGAAGCCCACCGCGACGATGAGCGCCATCAGCGACAGGTTGTCGAGCGAGTAGCGGCAGGCGAACAGCACCATGAAGGTGCCGAGGATCGACAGCGGGATCGTGATGCCCGGGATGACCGTCGCCGCCAGATTGCGCAGGAAGATGAAGATGACCAGCACGACGAGGCCGGTCGTGAGCAAGAGGGTGAGCTGCACCTCGGCCACGGCGGCACGGATGAGGCCGGCGCGGTCGCCCAGCACGTCGAGCTTGATGCCGGGCGGGAGGGCGGCCGCGATCTTGGGCAGGGCCGCGCGGATCGCGTCGACCGTCCGCACGATATTGGCGCCGGCGGTCTTCTTGAAGCCCAGCGCGTGGCCGGGCTTGCCGTTGAGCACCGAGAGCGCCAGCTCGTCCTCGGGCCCGTCCTCGACCGTCGCGACATCGCGCACGTGGACCGCGGCATTGTTGCGATAGGCCACGACCAGGTCGCGGAACTCGTCCAACTCCTTCAGCTGGTCGTTGGTGTCGATCTGGGCGGTCGCGAGGCCGTTGTCGAACGTGCCCTTGGGCCGGTTCAGGCTCGCCTGCAGCAGGGCCTGGCGCACGTCCTCGAGCGTCAGCTGCCGGCCGGCGAGCGCCGTCGGATTGACCCGGATGCGGATCGCCGTATTCAGGTCCTCCTGGTTCTGCCCGCGCCGCACGCCGGGGATGAGCGAGGCCCGGCGCGACACGATCACATCGGTGTAGCGGCCGACTTCGGTCAAGGGCAGCGTGTCGGAGGTCAGGCCGACATAGAGCACCGAATAGTCGCTGGGGTTGCCCTTGTAGGTCACCGGCGGGTTCGGCAGGTCGTTCGGCAGGTCGCCCGCCGCCTGCTCGATATTGTGCTGCACGTCGGCGAAGGCGGCATTGATGTCCGTCTCGAGCGACATCTCGATCCGGATCTCCGTGTGGCCTTGTATGTTGGTCGAGGTCAGCTGGCGGATGCCCTCGGTATAGATCAGCTGCTGCTCGAGCGGGGTCGCGACGTTCGACGCCATCACCTCGGGACTGGCGCCGGGCCAGCTGACCTCGACCTGGATGGTCGGATAATCGACGTCGGGGAGGGCCGCGATCGGCAGCATCGCCCAGGCCGCGGCGCCGAACACGAACAGGCCCAGGATGGCGAGGAGGGCCGCGATCGGCCGGGTGACGAAATACTCGATCATGAGCCGCTCGCCGCCGGGTGCGGCTCGACCAGGCTGCCTTCGGCCAACCCCTCCTGCCGCTCGACCACGACGCGGTCGCCGGCGCGGACGCCGTCCAGGATCGCGATCAGGTCATGGGCCTTCTCGGCCGGCTTGACCGGGCGGACATGGATGCGGTTCTGGGCGTCGACGACATAGACGACCGGCCCCTCGGCGCCCGGCCGGACGCAGCTGATCGGCAGCACGATGGCGCCGTGATGGACGCGCAGCACCAGGCGGGCATTGACGAACTGGCCGGGCCAGAGCTGCCGGTCGATGTTGGCGAAGACGGCCTTGAGCGCGATCGTGCCGGTCGTCCGGTCGATCGTGTTGCCGATGAGCTTGAGTTCGCCCTCAGCCAGCACATGCTGATCGTCCGCCGCGCGGGCCTCGACCGCGAGCGTCAACGCTGCCGCCTCGTGCTGGATGTCGGGCAGCTGCTCCTGCGGCACGGTGAAGCTGACGGCGATCGGCTGGATCTGGCTCAAGTCGACCAGCGCCGTGCCGTCGGCGGTGTGGATGACGTTGCCGGTGTCGACCAGGCGCTTGCCGACGCGGCCCGCGATGGGCGCGCGGATCGTCGCGTAGTCCAGCTGCAGCTTGGCGCTCGCGATCGCCGCCTCGTCGGCCTTGACCGAGGCCGCGAGCTGGTCGGTCGTGGCCTTCTGCGTGTCATAGGACTGCTGCGAGGCATAGCTGTGCTGCAGCAGGCTCGCCTGGCGCGTCAGCTGCGCTTGGGCAGCGATCAGCTGCGCCTGGTCCTTCGCCCGATTCGCCTCGGCCAGCTCGACCTGGTGCGCGAACGGACGCGGGTCGATGGTGTAGAGCGGGTCGCCCGCCTTCACCATCTGGCCTTCCTCGAAATGCACGGCCACGATCTGGCCGTCGACCAGGCTCTTGACCGTGACCTCCTGGAATGGCTCGACCGTGCCGGTGCCGCGGATATAGACCGGCAGGTCACGGACTTGGGCGGTTGCGACTTCGACCTTGGGCGCCACCGTATCCGCAGCGATGGCGGACGCCACGCTCACCGCTAGCCAAATACTGCTGGCGACGCCGGAGAGAAGGACGCGCGTTGCTCTCCTGGCCATAACCCTCGAACCCCATGATCGGCTGCCTGCCTCGTCCGGCCGATGGCCGGCGCGAGGCGGACGCTACCATAGGGTTGCACCGCGCCCGGCACAATCCGATGCTGGTGCAGCTGCGAAGAGCAGGCTTCTCCCATCTTGGCTTCATCGGCCTCGCCTCAATCGCGGGGCCGGTCGTGAACGGGCGCTATCGGCCCTGCTCTTCGGCGACAACCAGCGCCGGCGCTTGAGGGCGCCGGCCGCGTGCCGCGAGCCACCGACGGATCGGAATGTCGTAGATGCCGTCCAGCAGCCAGGCGACGGCGACTGCGCCCAGCACGGCCGCCACGAGACTGGGCAGGAAGGCGGCTTCCGGTGCCACGCCGAATTCCCGGCAGGCCAGGAGCACGAGACCGAGGACCGGCAGATGGGTGATGTAGAGCGCGTAGGAGGTGGTGCCGAGCCAGTGGGCGAGCCCGGCGGCGCGGCCGGTCAGCTTTACCGTGGCGCCGATCCAGATGATCGCGGGAAAGACCGCGAGCGCGCTCAAGAGACCGAACCACGGGCCGGTGCCCGGCATCGCGAAGAGGACGAGGACCACCAGGGCGAGCAACGCACCGGTCCGCACGCCGAGCGTGCCGTGAGGCCGCCGGCGGTACAGACGATAGAGCAGGATGCCGGCGAAGAACGACCACAGCACGCGGCTCCAGCCACCAAGATAGGTCGACCAGCTGTTGCCGATTTCAAGGCCACCCCAGAAGAGGGCGGCGGCGACAAGGGCAACGGCGGCAGCGGCGAGCAGCGCGACGAGGCGCCCATCCGTCAGCCGGGTCGCCCAGAGCGCGTAGAGCGCGTTCACTGCGACTTCCAGCGACAGTGACCAGGCTGGGTCGTTCAGCGGATAGATGAACCCCGGGAACGGCGACACCACGCTCGGCACCGGCAGGAACAGCAGGCCGCAGAGATAGGCGGCGAGGGCCCCGGCGCTGTTCAGGTGCGGCAGCCGGAGAACGGCTGCCAAGCCGAGCTCGACGAGCGGCAGCGTCATGCCGATCCAGAATAGGGGATAGAGCCGGACAAGACGCCGCCGCATGAAGTCGCCGAAGCGCTGGCCCTCGCGCAACCGTCGCTCGTAGGCGTGCGCGATGACGAAGCCGCTCAGCGCGAAGAAGAAGTCGACGGCGAGCGAGGCGTGCGGCAGCAGCCGGTAGCCGAGATGGCCGCTATAGTGGAAGATGACGACGCTGATCGCCGCGACACCGCGCAGCCCGTCCAGGGCCATGAAGACGTGCCCCTCGGAGGCATGTCTTTCATCGACACGAACCTTCGGTTGCCGGCTTTCGATATCGCCAGGTCGTTCCATCGCTGCCGGTGCCATGCTTCTCCCCGCAAACGAGGGGACGAACGGATGGCAGCGCAAAAAGTTCGAAATGGCGGCACTTTTAGATAGAAGTGGCTAATCCGCCTCCGCGGCAACCCGCTCCAGCGCCTCGCCGTCGATCCGATAGGGCAGCCAGTCCGAGCGATGCTTGATGCCGAGCCGTTCGTAGAAGCCGCGCGCCGGGTTCCAGTCCAAAACGGCAAGATCGAGCCGCTGGGCGCCGTGGCGGACGGCGAGCTGGGCCATGTCGATGATCAGCCGGCGGCCGATACCGTGGCCGCGGGCCGATTCGGCGACATAGAGGTCTTCGAGATAGATCCCCGCGCGGCCGAGCCAGGTCGAATAGCTGAAGAACCAGAGCGCGAAGCCCACGACTCGGTCGTCGAGCTCGGCCACTCGGCAGCCGAAGCGCTTCTCCGGACCGAAGCCGTCGCGCAGCAGGTCGGCCTCGGTCGCGACGACGGCGTCCGGCTCACGCTCGAAGGCGGCAAGCTCGCGGATCAGCGCCAGAATGACGGGCACGTCATCCGGTGTCGCGTCGCGCAGGTGGATTCTGGGCATGGGGTCCGAAACTCCGGGTCTCAAGGATCGAGCAGGGCGCCGGTGCGAGTCGGCAGCGCCACGGCACCGGCGACCTTGCCGATGGCCTGGCCGGGCCGGGCCAGGCGCTTGACCTTGCGGGCGAAGAACAAGCCATCGGCGATGGTCTCGACCGGCGTGCGCTGGGCGGCGGGATCCTCCGCCAGCGGATCGACGATCTCGGCCACGACCTGGCCGGCGCGGACGTGCTCGCCCAATTCGGCGTGATAGACCACCATGCCGCCGACGGGCGCGCGCAGCACGTCGACGGCGGCGAGCGGCGTGCCGTCGCAGAGCGGTTCCGGCAGCGGGCCGGGATCGCCCGCGACGAGGCCACGGCGCATGAGGAAGCGGAAGAGGGCGGCTGCGTCCTTGGCGCCGAGCGCGTCCGAGACGTCGCCCTGGCCGCGGAACTCGACCGTGCCGGCGAGACAGGCGTCGGGAATCGGCGTCTCGCCGCCCAGGCGCCGGCGCAGCTCGGCCCACAGGTTGCTGAAGGTCTCGTCGAACGGCGTGCCGCCCGAATCGGCCGCGAGCAGGGTTGCGACGCTGCCGAGCTCGGCCGACAGGTCGGCGCCGTCCGGCCAGCGCGCCTCGCCCAGATAGAGATGCATGAGCGCGTCGTTGTCGCAATGCAGGTCGAGCACGTAGTCGGCGTCGATCGCCTCGCGCATCAGGATCTGGCGCAGGCTCGCAAGCTCGCCCTGCGGCTGGTACTCATCGAGCAGCGCCACCAGCGCTGCGCGGATGGTCCGGACGTTCTCGGCCGCGTCGCGCCCGAGCCGGCCCGCGACCCGGTCGGCCGCAAGCGCCGCGAGGTCGGGGAAGGAGCGGTTGAAATTCTCACCCGACGCCAAGTCGTAGCGGCCCAAGTGGCTGCCGTCGATGATCTGGGCGAGGCCGATCGGGTTTGCGACCGGCACCAGCACAACCTCGCCCAGGATCTCGCCCCGGGCCTCGGCGGCGTCGAGCAGCTTTTCCAGGTGATGGGCCGCCATCATCGCCGGCAGCTCGTCGGCATGGAGCGACGCCTGCAGATAGGCCTTGGGTGCCGCGCCGGGTGTGCCATAGCGCAGGATCTTCACATGGCGGCTCGTGCCGGGGCTGGACGGTTTGAGGCGTTTCAGTTCGACCGATTTCATGGGAAGCGCTTTCAGTTCGCCGCGGCGTCGACGACCGGCAGCCAGGGCATGATGCCGGTGATGTAGAGCCAAATGACGGCGATCGCCATCGAGGCCAGCGTGATCGGGATGCCGGCACGGGCGAATTCGTTGGCGCGCAGCCTGACGCCGCGCTCGGCCGCGCGCTCGACGATGATCAGGTTCGACAGGCTGCCGACCAGCAGCAGGTTGCCGGCAAGTGACGAGAGCAGCGCCAGGCCATAGAGCGCGCCCGGCGGCGGGTCGAGCCAGATCTGCAAGAGGAGGATCGCCGAGGGCACGTTGCCGATCGTGTTTGACAGGAACAGCATCAGCGGCGCCAGCACGATCAGGCTGTCGGGCAGCATGTGGATCGACTGCAGCCCGTCAACCAGCAGGCCGGGCAGCGCCGTGCTGCCGAGCGCGCCGGTCACGCCGAACAGGCAGGTGAACAGCAGGAGCAGCGGCCAATCGATCGCCGCGATCATCGCGGTCGAGGTGAATTTGCGATTGAGCAGCAGCAGGGCCGCGATCGAGAGGGCGAACACGTCGCGCGGCAGGTCGGTCAGGAACAGGGCGAGCAAGCCGATGACGGCGGCGATGCCCTTGTTGGTCTGGGTCCGGTCGTGCGTGCGGAACGCGACCGGCGGCAGGGTCTCCTCGGCGAAGCCGTCGCTCGGCAGTTCGAGGCGCCCGCGCCACAGGAAGGCCACGACCGCGAACACGATGCCGAGGCTGACGATCGCCGGTACGCCGCACGCCCAAAGATATGTCGGCAGATGCAGGTTGCCGAGCTGGCCGACCAGGATGGTCTGCGGCGCGCCGATGATGGTCGCGGCCGAGCCGGCATTGTCCGCGGCGATCATGGCGATGAGATAGGGCCTGGGATCGAGCCCGCGCGCGCGCACCACGTCGACGAGCAGCGGCGTCATGCAATAGACCAGCATGTCGTTGGCGAGGAACGCCGAGAGCCCGCCGCAGGCTGCGACCGTCAGGCCCAGGATCCGGAGCGGGCTGCCCGGCGCCCGGCCGATGCGCTGGATCACCGAGTCGCAGAAGCCCGACGCGATGAACTGGGCCGAGATGATCATGATCGCGAACAGCAGGACCAGCGTCGGCATGTCGATGCGCGCGCCGACCTCATCGAGCGTCAGTGCCTCGGTGCCCAAGAGCGCGATCAGGCCCAGGAGCGCGATACCGGTCCGGTCGACCCGGAGCCACGGCAGCCGTCCGGCCGCCATGCCGCCGTAGGTCAGCAGAAAGATGAGGTAGATCTTGACGGCGGTCATCGTGGGTCCCGGCCCGGAACTCTCGGCTACAGGTGATCGATCGCGGCCACGCGAGGCGGCCCGACGAGGAAAGGCAATCGGGCAAGAGCGTGGCTGAACTCTCGGCCGAGCGGAAGGCGCTAAACGGTCTCAATCGCCTTGCATAGGCGAGCGCCGTCCCGATCGTGGCACTTTGATCACGGGTGACGTGTCGGTAAGGTGCGTCCCATGTCGCTGATTTCCGATCGGCCGGGCGAACCGGCCTATTTCGCCAACCTCAATCCGCCGCAGCGCCAGGCCGTCGAGACGCTGGAGGGGCCCGTGCTGGTGCTGGCCGGCGCCGGCACCGGCAAGACGCGCGTGCTGACGACCCGGCTCGGCCATATCCTGATGACCGGCCGAGCCTATCCGAGCCAGGTGCTCGCCGTCACCTTCACGAACAAGGCGGCGCGCGAGATGCGCGAGCGGCTGGAGCGGCTCATCGGCGCCGATGCCGAGGGCATGTGGCTCGGCACGTTCCATGCGCTCGCCGCCCGGATCCTCAGGCGCCATGCCGAAGCGGTCGGCCTCAAGTCGAACTTCACCATCCTCGACACCGACGACCAGCTTCGCCTGGTGAAGCAGCAGCTCGCGGCGGAGGGTATCGACGACAAGCGCTCGCCGGCGCGCGCCGTGCTCGCCGTGATCGAGCGCTGGAAGGATCGCGGCCTGACGCCCGACAAGGTCGACGGCGAGGACGCGGGCGATCTCGCCGACGGCCGCCTCGTCAAGCTCTACGGCCAGTACCAGGAGCGGCTGCGCGCCTTGAACGCGACCGACTTCGGCGACCTCTTGCTGCACAACCTCACGATCTTCCTCGGCCAGCCGGCGATCCTCGCCGACTATCAGCGCAAGTTCCGCTACATCCTGGTCGACGAGTACCAGGACACGAACATCTCGCAGTATTTGTGGCTGCG
This sequence comes from Aliidongia dinghuensis, assembly GCF_014643535.1. Lineage (NCBI taxonomy): Bacteria > Pseudomonadati > Pseudomonadota > Alphaproteobacteria > Rhodospirillales > Dongiaceae > Aliidongia > Aliidongia dinghuensis. The sequence goes on from NZ_BMJQ01000005.1 coordinate 292,130, forward strand.
GCTGCTGGCGCAGTCGCATAAAAACATCTGCTGCGTCGGCGACGACGATCAGTCGATCTACGGCTGGCGTGGCGCCGAGGTCGGCAACATCCTACGCTTCGAGCAGGATTTTCCGGGCGCCACCGTCATCCGGCTGGAGCAGAACTACCGCTCGACGCCGGAGATCCTGAATGCCGCCGGCCATCTGATCGCGCATAACGCCGGCCGGCTCGGCAAAACGCTGTGGACCGCGGGGACCGCCGGCGACAAGGTGCGCGTGCGCGGCATGTGGGATGGCGAGGAGGAAGCCCGCTGGGTCGCGGACGAGATCGAGGCCGACCAGCGCCGCGGTACGCCCTTGTCCGAGGTCGCCGTGCTGGTGCGTGCCAGCTTCCAGATGCGCGAGTTCGAAGAGCGTTTCATCACGACCGGCATTCCCTATCGCGTCGTCGGCGGCCCGCGCTTCTACGAGCGCCAGGAAATCCGCGACGCGTTGGCCTATCTGCGCCTCATCCACCAGTCGGACGACGATCTCGCGTTCGAGCGCATCGTCAACACGCCGCGCCGCGGCATCGGCACGGCCACCATCCAGACGCTGCACATGGTGGGCCGCGGCCAGGGCGTGTCGCTGATGGAGGCGGCACGGCGCGTCGTCGAGACCGACGAGCTGAAGCCGGCCGCGCGCAAGGCGGTGGCGCTGCTCGTGCGCGATTTCGACCGCTGGCGGCGCGAGGCGGAGCGGCTGCCGCATACGGAGCTGGCCCAGGTCGTGCTCGACGAATCCGGCTATACCGCCATGTGGCAGGCCGACAAGACGCCCGAGGCGCCGGGCCGGCTCGAGAACCTGAAGGAGCTCATCGTCGGCATGGCCGAGTTCGAGACGCTCGCAGGCTTCCTCGAGCATGTCAGCCTGGTCATGGACAATGCGATCGAATCGGGCGGCGACCTTGTCACTCTGATGACGCTCCATGCCGCCAAGGGGCTGGAGTTCGCCCATGTCTTCCTGCCGGGCTGGGAGGAAGGACTGTTCCCGCACCAGCGGGCACTCGACGACAACGGCCAGGCGGGGCTCGAGGAGGAGCGGCGGCTCGCCTATGTCGGCTTGACGCGCGCCAAGCGCAAGGCCGACGTCTCCTATGCCGCGAACCGGCGCATGCACGGCCAGTGGCAGAGTGCCTTGCCGTCCCGCTTCGTCGACGAGCTGCCGCACGACCAGATCGAGGCCGAGACGGCGCAAGGGATGTATGGGATGCGGGCGCCTGTGGGCCGCGGTGCGTTCGACGATATTGAGACTTCGAGCTTCGGTGGCTATCGCCGGATCGTCCGGCCGCTGCCGGGGGGCGGCCCGCGCGAGGGGCTGCAGATCCGCGCCGTTGGCGGCTTCGCCGTCGGCGACCGGGTGTTTCACCAGAAATTCGGCACCGGCACGGTGCGCGAGATCGAGGACGCCAAGCTGACGATCAATTTCGACCATGCCGGCGAGAAGCGCGTCATGGACAGTTTCGTTCAGAAAGCCTGATTCGGGCAAAAAGCCTGAGAGCACAGAAAGCCTGAGAGCAGAGGATATCCGGAGAGTCATGATCCCGACATCGACCTGGCCCAAGGGCGGTGCGCCGCTGTGGCGTGTGGCGCTCGAAGCGCCGGACGAATTCTCGGCCGAAGGCTTCGCCCAGGTGCTGGAGGCCTTGGGCGGCGCCATCAGTGCGTTCGAGACCGAGCCCCAGGGCCCGTGGAAGGTCGAGACCTTCGTCCAGGGCAAGCCGGATCTGGCCGTGGTCGAGGGCGGCCTGGCGCTGGTCGCCCTGCAATTTGGAGTCGTCCAGCCGGCCGTCACGCTCGAGCAGCTGCCGGACGTCGACTGGGTGCGGCAGAACCAGGAGAGCTTCCCGCCCCTCCATATCGGCCGCTATTTCGTCTATGGCTCGCACATTGTCGAGCCGCCACCCGCGGGCACCATCGGGCTCGAGATCGACGCGGCGAGTGCGTTCGGCACCGGTGAGCACGCGACCACGGCCGGCTGCCTTCTGGCGCTCGACCGGCTCGCCAAGCGTGGGCCACGCCGGCGCGTGCTCGACATGGGCTCGGGCACGGGCATCCTGGCGATCGCCGCGGCCAAGACCTGGCACGTGTCGGTGCTCGCCTGCGACATCGACCGCAACTCGGTCCGGGTCGCGGCCGAGAATGTGGTGACGAACGGCGTGCAGCATCTGGTCGTGAGCCGTGAGAGCGACGGCTATCGGGCGGCCGCGGTCAGTGCCGCCGGCCCCTACGACCTGATCTTCGCCAATATCCTGGCGCGCCCCTTGGCCAAGATGGCGCCGGACCTGGCGCATCACCTGGCACCGGGCGGCATCGCCATCCTGTCGGGGCTGCTGGCGAGGCAGGAGACCTACGTGGCGGCGGCCCATCGCAATGCGGGGCTGACCTTCAAAGGCCGCATCCCGCGGGCCGGCTGGCACACGCTGGTGTTCGAGAAGGCATGGCCGTGAGGAACGGTTGATGACTCGCTACCAGAGGTGGAACCAACTCGCCGCAAGATCGTTCGATCGGAGCCAGTCAATTGTGCCCGGGAGGAGCGATGTCATTCAATATGAAGGCGGCCGATCTCGACGCGTATCTCGGCAAGCCTATCGCTAAAATTTGCGACCGGGGCTATCACCCGGACGCTGAAAATCATTGCGCACATTTCGTCAGTCACGCGCTCGGCATCACGATCGGGACGCTATGCGGCGATATGAACTACGCCACTCGGCATACCGGTGCGACAATTCGTGTCAACGAGCTTTATAACGGCCTCCGTTCGCGGGGCCCGTGGGACAACCGACCGCCTGGCACGGACGGGCTTCTGATCTTCGTTACCGATGCCAACCGAAACATGATCAATAACAGGATGGGCCAAGGCCCTCAAAAGCATGTCGGCATCTGCTATATGGGGAAAATTTGGAATTATAGTAATGGGCGCCACGCGGTCGTGAGAGACGCTTCCGTCGAATCCTTTCATTTGAAATTTAAGCGCACATATCATGGCACGAGCATCTCGCTCTATTTTGGAGAGGTCCCATGATGCGCTGGCTCATCGGCATCGGCGTTATCGCCATGGCGATCCACGGTGCGTTTGCGGCAGACCAGACTAAAACGCGACCGGCCCGCCCGGATCCGATCACGGCGATTCGTCCGCTACAGGAATTGATGGCGATTTCGACGAGCATGGTGGGCAAGGACTCGCTTTGCACCGATGCGACGCAACCCGACCAGCAGATCGCGGTTGGGCAGATTCTCGCCCAGGCATTCGCCTATCAGGTCGATGGCCGAAACGTCGTGACGGGCCGTTGCGAAACGGCCGGCGACGGCATGTGTGAAGTCTTTATCCGCCACGCGAAAGGCGAAGACGTCTGGGAGAAACACCTGGTTTTCCGGTCGATCGGCGGGAAGGCGGACGTTGCAACGCTGCAATGCCGCGACGCAGGCTGATGAGAGGCCGGTCAGGTGTCGGAAGCGCATACCACCCAGGCCGACGCGGGGACGGACCCGGGTCCGATGATCGGAGGCGGGTCGCCGGGCGTCGGCGGGTGGTTGACGGAATCGGCAGCGCGGGGATCGCGCTGCGGGCGGCTCAGCGGAACAGCGTCCAGAGATCGCTGCGGCCGAGACCCATGTCGGCGAGCAGACGGTCGTCAAGGCCGCTCAGATGCTCGACCATGCGGGCGCGCTCGACGCGGGCCAGCACGTGGCGATAGGCCGCGAGCAGCAGATGGATGGGGCCGCCGGACTGGCCGGGCAGCGTGGTGGACAAGGTAGCAGCAGTGCTCATCTTTCATCCCCCCTTTGGGATGAGGGTCGAACCCGTCAGGCCGCCGGGTGGCGCCGGACAGGGCGTCCGCGGGTTACGCGGCGCGCTGTTCGACGTGGTTGTTGGCGGCGACGGGGCCGTTGGCGGTGAAGACCGGGCGGGCTTCGGCGGCGAGATCGGCCTTCGGGCTGACGACGAACGGGATGTCGGCGCGGCGCAGGCCGATGTCGGCGAGCGAGCGGTCGTCCATCGAATAAAGCTCGTTCAGGACGCGGTGACGTTCCTGCCAAGCACGAAAGCCGCGGACGGCGGCCGAGACGAGAGCGATCATGGAAGTTCCTCCGAAAGGATATTTGCGACTTCAATTATGTCGCACTGCACAAAATAGGCACCTTTCAGCCCGGTGGCAGAGGGTCTAACGCACGCCAGCTCTCGGACAAGTGCATGCCGCATTGCAATAATGCGGTAAGAATCAGGAGTCTTGTGCCGCAATCCTGCGGCCTCTAGCCTCTCGCGGTCGGCAATGGTGCCGGCATGTCGCTAAGTTGACGGTGCTATGATGCAAAAGAAGGATTGTCGGCTGACCTATCAAGGGGATGCCGTTTTGGCGGGTCTGCTCGCCAAGGCGGGCTCCGTTTACACGGTCGCCGAGATCCGATCCCTCATCGCGGGCGTGCTGGGCTCGGCCGAAGAGCGCGATCCGGAGGCCTGGTGCGTGCTGGTCGCGGCCGACCCGTCGCCGGCGCTCGTGGCCCAGCTGCTGGCGCTCAGGGATGACATCGCGCACGACGAGGCGCCCGAGCCGATCGACGCCGGTACTTACGCGCGGCGGCTTGCCGCCGTGCGTGCCGGCTGTGCCAGGCTCGGCATCGATGGGTTCCTGGTGCCGCGCGCCGATGAATTCCAGAACGAATATGTCCCGGCCGCCAACGAGCGCCTGCAATGGCTGACCGGCTTCAAGGGCTCGGCCGGCAACGCGATCGTGCTGGCCGACCGGGCGGCGATCTTCGTCGACGGCCGCTACACGGTGCAGGTCCGGGCCGAGGTCGACGGCGCGCTCTATGAATATCGCCATCTCATCACCGAGCCGCCGGAGGAATGGCTGGCGACGGCGCTCAAGCCCGGTCAGCGCTTCGGCTATGACGCCTGGCTCTTGACGCCCGCCCAGGTCGAGAAGCTCAAGACCGGTGTCGCCCGGGCCGGCGCCGAGCTGGTCGCGGTCGCGTCCAACCCGGTCGATGCCGCCTGGGAGCGCCGGCCCGCGGCCCCGCTCGGGCCGGTCCGGTCGCACGCGCTCGAATTCTCCGGCAAGTCATCCGCCGACAAGCGGCGCGAGATCGGCGAGGCGCTGGCCGCTGAAAAACGCGATGCGACCGTGCTGACCATGGCCGACAGCCTCGCCTGGCTCTTGAACATCCGCGGTGCCGACGCGCCGCATACGCCGCTGGCACTCGGTCTCGCCATCCTCGACAAGGAGGGCCAGGTCGATCTGTTCATCGACCGGCGCAAGCTGGTGCCTGGCGTCGAGGCCCACCTCGGCAACAGTGTCGCCGTGCGGCCGATGGCCGAATTCGGCCCGGCCTTGGACGCGCTCACTGGCAAGACCGTGCAGGTCGACCCGGCGACGACGGCCGCCTGGGTGTTCGACCGGCTGGAGCAGGCAGGCGCCACGATGGTGCGCGCCGCCGATCCCTGCAAGCTGCCGAAGGCGCTGAAGAACCCGGTCGAGCTCGAGGGCAGCCGCCGTGCCCATCGGCGCGATGCGGGCGCGATGGTCCATTTCCTCGCCTGGCTCTCGGCTGAGGCGCCCAAGGGGGGGCTGACCGAGATCGCGGTCTCGGACCAGCTCGAGGCGTTCCGCGCGGCAGGCGACCGGTTCCGCGACCTGTCGTTCCCGTCGATCTCGGCGGCCGGCCCGAACGCAGCGCTGCCGCACTATCGCGCGGCAGCGGCGACGGAGCGCCCGCTCGAGCCGGGCACGCTCTATCTGATCGATTCCGGCGCGCAATATCTCGACGGCACGACCGACATCACCCGGACAGTCGCGATCGGCGAGCCGACGGCCGAGATGAAGGACCGCTACACCCGCGTGCTCAAGGGCCATATCGGGCTCGCCATGGCGCGCTTCCCGAAGGGCACGACGGGCGGCGCGCTCGACGTGCTGGCGCGCCTGCCGCTCTGGCAGGCCGGCGTCAATTTCGACCACGGCACCGGCCACGGCGTCGGCAGCTACCTCGGCGTCCACGAAGGGCCGCAGCGCATCGCCCAGTTCGCCGATACCCAGGCGCTGATGCCGGGCATGATCATCTCGAACGAGCCCGGCTACTATAAGGAAGGCCATTACGGCATTCGCATCGAGAACCTGATCGTCGTGACCGAGCTCGACCTGCCGGGGGCGGAGCGCGAGATGCGCGGCTTCGAGACGATCACCTTCTGCCCGATCGACCGCACGCCGATCGAGCTTTCGCTCATGACCGCGGACGAGATCGCCTGGCTCGACGCCTATCACGCCAAGACGCGCGAGGTCGTCATGCCGCAGATCGAGGACCCGGCGACGCGCGCCTGGCTCGAAGCGGCGACGACGCCGCTCGGGGCCTGACCTTCGGGGCCTGGGCCTGAGCCTCAGGGCCGCAAGCCCAACCCCAGGGCCGCGGCCAGCAGGGGGATGGTGGCGAACAGCCCCCATTCGGCCGTGAGCCAGCGCCGGGCGGCGGCGAGCTCGTCGTCCGGCACGCCGCCCTGCCGGCGCCAGGCCAGGATCTTGAGCGTCGGCGGCACGGACAACAGGGCGACGCCGAAGAAGGCGGCGATCTTGGCCCAGAACACCGGGTTGTCCGCGTAATAGCCCCAGCCCCGGACGCCCCAGACCGCCCGGCTGAATCCGATCGCCAGCACGAGCAGCGCCACGAGGCCGTAGGCCCGATCGAGCGCGGCCAGGCGCCAGAGGTCGCGGGCCGTGAGCCCGGGCCGCATCAGCGCCGTTTCGGCCGCCAGGATGATCACAAGGCTGAAGACCGCGAGATGGTGCGCAATCGCCAGGAGATACGCGAGCAGCATCGGATTGGCTCCGTCAACAGATATTGACGGCGTCAAGATTGTGATCGAAACTGTGCGCTGTCAAGTTTTATCTGTGCATTGTCAAGATTTGGTGAGATGGCCAAGGACACCTATCATCACGGCAATCTGCGCGCGGCGCTGCTGAATGCCGCGCTCAATGCGCTCAAGGACGAGCCGCCGGCGAAGCTCAGCCTGCGGCAACTGGCGGGCTGTCTCGGCGTCAGCGCCAATGCGCCGTACGCTCATTTCGCGAGCAAGGACGATTTGCTGGACGCGCTCCGGCGCGAGGGCTTCGTCGAACTCAAGTCTGAGATGGCCGACGCCTTGGCGGTGGCGGGGTCCGGACGCTCGGTCGAACTGGCCGCACTCGGCCGGGCCTACCTGCGTTTCGGCCGCGAGAAGCCGCATCTCTACGCGCTGATGTTCGCCGAGGGGCCGGTGCCGTCGGAGGCGACGGCGTCGGCCGCGACCGACAGCTTCGCCTTGCTGCGCCAGACGGTCGAAGGGCTGGGCACGGACCCGGATCTGGCCCATTTCGCCTGGGCGCTCGTCCATGGCCTGGTGACGCTCGACGCAGCGGGTCAGCTCGAGCCGCTGGGCGCCGCCCCGATCGAGGATCTGGCGCCGCGGCTGGCCCAGATCCTGATCGGGACTCGCTAGAACCTAAGACCGCTCGAGGCCCAACCCCTCGTCGATCCAGCCGGTGAGGCCGCCGATCATCTCCTTCACCGGCCGGCCGAGCTCGGCGAGCTTGATCGCCGCCTTGTTGGCGCCGTTGCAGTGCGGGCCGGCGCAATAGACCACGAACAGGGTCTCCGGCGGATATTCCGCGAGCCGGGCGGCGCCGATCATGCGGGTCGGGATGTTGATCGCACCCGGCACGTGGCCCGCGGCATAGAGCACTGGCGTGCGCACGTCCAGCAGCACGAAATCGGGCTCCTCCCGGGTCAGCGCGTAATGCACATCGGAACAGTCGGTCTCGAACGACAGCCGGCGGCCGAAATGGGCAAGGGCGGCGTCGGGCGTGGCGGCAGGCGCACGGGAA